>NZ_JBIUCG010000035.1:0-54772 GCF_044548645.1 Nocardia sp. NPDC051929
TGGCCCCGGTACTCACGAACCCGCTTCTGCTGCGGACCAATTCCCACCTCGACACCTCCACGATCGAGGTGTTGCAACGATCAGTTGAATCCGGCTTGACTGCCTGCGTCGGTATGAAATATCAGGCCGGGCTCGACCGGATGCCCGTAGCGCTCACGCCGCCACACGGCCATGTTGAGAGCTTTGGACACCAACGCGGTCGTCTTCGTGGCCGCGGCGGTCCAGCCGACGATCGCGCGGGAGTAGGCATCGAACACGAACGCCACGTAGGCCCATCCCGACCACGTCGAGACATAGGTGAAGTCCGCGACCCACACCAGGTTCGGAGCTGCGGCGGTGAAGTCGCGGTTGAGCTTGTCGGTGGCGCGCACGCCGTCCTTGGCCGGGATGGTGGTGCGATGCGTGCGGCCCCGCACGATACCGTTGAGCCCGAGTTTACGCATGATCCGGTCGACGGTGCAGAACGCCACGTCATGACCCTGGCGACGCAGATAGCGGGTCATCTTGCGGCGCCCGTACATCTGCTCGGGCCTGCCCTCGAGATCTCGTAACGCGTTCTCCACGTGAGCGTCGGCGATATCGCGGGCCGAGGGCGGCCGACGGCGGGCCTTGCGGTAGGTCCTCGGCGCGATCTGCACTCCGTGCGCGCGCAACGCACGACAGATCGACTCGACACCGTAGACCCGACGGTATTCATCGATGAACCCGACGATCACCGGTGTCGCGGGTCGAGTTCCCGCGCGAAGAAAGCCGACGCCAGTTTCAGGATCTCGTTGGCCTGCTTGAGGTCTCGGACCTCTCTGCGCAGCTTCGCCAACTCCTCACGCTCGGCCGAAGACAGGCCGGGGCCGGCTTGCCCGCCCGGCCGTGCCCCCTCGGCCAGAGCCTTCTTGATCCAGATCCGCAGCGTCTCGAAATGGACATCGACCAACGGCGCGAGAGCTTGGGCGGCAGCATACGGAGTCCCGTACTCATCGAGACGCTCGAGAGCCAGACGCACAGCCTTCTCACGAACCTCGGGCGGGTAACGCTTCGACATGATGGCGACCATCTTCCTCTAGGAAGAAGCGGCCCCCAACCCGTGACGGTTCATGTTGGCCATCACATACCGCGCCGGAGTCGTCCTGGCCCTGATAGTTGAATGGCTCAAGTCATGGGGAGACACAACCTACCATCAGGGGTGCAATTTGCGTGAACACGCAGAAGGCGCCTCACTAGGGAAATCGCCTCGAACGGACCGGCGCCGTCCGAGGCGGATTTCGTCTGTCCGGGCGGGAATCAGCGGCCGAGCGTGATGTTCACGACGCACCTGTCGACGGCTTGCACGAGCTCGTCACCGGGGGCGATGTTCAGCGGCGCGGCAGATGCCGTCGGAAATGTCGTGTTGTCGCGTGCGCCGCTGGTACTGGCGTACACCTTGCCGCCACGTACCACCCACACATCGGACCGGTCTTTCACCGCACCACCCTGGTCGATGATAGAAGCACCAAAATACGTTGTGCCGCCAACGTTGATTACTGTGCCGTTGATGATCCGCCAACCGGTGCGTGTGAGACCAGGTTGGACGAGTTCGACGACACCGGTCGCTGCGGGTGCGCACCGTGCGTCGGAGGGGCCGAACGGACTCGTTGGAGCATGGCGTGGCGCTGGCTGGTCGGTCCGCGCCGATGCTGACACGGCCTCGCTCCTGGTCGAGATTGCGGCTGTCGGCTCGCCAACGCTTAGCACTACGCCGACGAGGACGATCAGAACGATCGTCGCCAGCACTGCGCCGCCGACAGCGAGTAACAGCGTATTGACACGGCGGCGAGCGGGATTCGGCGAGGCAGGATGCTGTGGTGGCTGCTGAGTCACAGGTCTTCCGTTCTGTTGGTGTAATTAGCGATCGGCTGATGCTGGCTGGCTGCCCCGCCGAGAGGTTGCACTTGGCGACGACGCCGGACCTCCGCAGTCGCGCGGCCTCGCGGTTATATGATCGTGGCTTGCAAGCGCCGCTGGGACTTGCGCACGAACTGCCGAACGCACTGGCGATTTGGTCGAGTAAGCCGCCGAGGATGTCATCGGTACCCTCGGCCGCCGCGGCGCTCGGCGCCGCGATCAGCAGCGCGGCCGTGGCCGTCATGACGGCGAGTGCCTTCAACATCGAGTGCCTTCAACATCGAGTAACCCTTGCTCTCGATCGAGAAAGTTCAAAACGAAGATTCGTACGGACTCCGGCTCTTCCCCGGCACGGATCCATCGCGCGGCTATATCCTGACAGGACCTATATTTTCGCGCAACTAGATCCTGTAAATTTGCCATCAGTGATACTACGTACGTCATCAGCGCATAGCTGCCGATGCGTATCTGTGCCTGCACCCACAAACGGGCTGCAGCGGAAATCAGCTTCGCCCTGGATGCTCGCACCGTCGAGTTGTGGGTAGGGCAAAGAAATGCACCATCTAATAGCGGAGATCATGTATGGACCAAAGCTCCGACTTATCGCATGCACTCGTAAATGTGAGAATGCGATTGGCAATGTACGATGGCGGCCATTTCCATGGATGAGCGCCGCCGACTGATCGTCCTAAGATGCGACGTGCGCACTTCGGGCAATCCTCTCAGTGTCGGCCGTCTACGATGAAGCAGGCGATCTTGGATGCAGGTAAGGCGCTTGCTGACGCTTCCTTGGTGAATGGATCGCGAGCAAGGAGGTACGGCGACTTCATGCGCCGCTCGATCTCCAGATGTCTGGATCTTTGGCGAATCGATGGAGAAGGGTGAAATGACCTGCCATAGCGACTAGCCGACCGTCGGGTGGATATCGGCGGTGTCGGTGCAGGCAGAGTTCAAGCTGCGCCGAAGACCCGAATTTACCATGGGGCGTAGGCAAGTCCTCCCCTGTCGTCTGCCTGCCTCCTGTTGTGCATGATTTTCAGCGCGCCCATCGCTGCCGAAAGATACATGCCACTCTTCAGAAACATGTATTCGAGGAGCATCCACAGGAAATCTGTCATCCGGGTATCTGCCGGGTCGCATCCCAGAGCGCACGACGTGATCAATTCACATAATTGTTGTTCGAGTTTCAATACGTGCGATTCAGAGAACTCGGCCTCCCTGAAGTAGGCGTTCTCAATATCCACGGTGATGAGTTTCGCCAATGCAATGGCATCGACCCCCAGAGGCGCTGCGGTATCGCGGATCAGCTTCCCGTATTCGGTTCTGCCGAGCGATGACTTGCCGGGCAAACCATCGCTGTTCTCCAGCATATGGACCAGCCCTTTACCTGGATCCAAGTCCACGTAACGGTGTTCATATTCGAAGGTGCCGTTATAGATTGACGGAATGATCCTGTGCCTGCCATTGCTCAACTGCCAGAAACAAGTCGCGAGTACAGATAGGCCCGGCGCATCATATTTGTATCTTTCGATTATGTATTGCAAGCCGATACCGAATCTCACATAAGCATTCTTCACCGAATCATCGTCGATTTTTCCGTCGGTCAGCGTAAGAAATAGATTGCTCGGTTCCTTGACGCTGATATCGTAAGCGAAATCGAATACGTCATTCAGCAGCGCCAAAAAACCGATAACTTCGGTCTCATCGTTGGTCCACATGGTATACGGTATGAGTTGGCCAGCCATGCCGTCGATAGCCCGATACTGGAGCATGGCGCTCTTGTCTTTCCAGAGGATCATCCGGTCATTCACGAAACCCAGGCGCCGGGCCGTTTCCTCTACCCTGGCCTTACATCGAACCATTTCTCCATTCATGAGGTTGCACAGAACACCCGTTGCATCCAATGGCGGCAGATGTTCGAATAACGAGTCTACTTTCCTCGCCACCCCGAAGACCCACTCCTTCAATGATTCGCTTCTGCTTTCAATTGCATAATCGTAGAAGAAGATATTCCCAGCAGGCTGCACCAACCTGCCCAATTCATTTCCAAAAACGATAAAATAAGCAACCATGGTGTTGGCGGTTGCCTGAGGGCTCCTCGATATACCGACCAAGGAGTCACGGGGGAACATGTGATCCCATGCTTTCGATCGCAATCGAGGAAGCCCGTCACCTTTCTGGATCGACCGAACTCGCACTGCCTCCTGCGTGCTCGCCGGTCGCGCGTCGGCATCGATCTGTACTACGGAAAACAGGTTCTCTTCCAGGGATCGGATACCACACGCCTCCAAAACCATGCCGACTCCGACCACTGCGGACCATTTTGACAGTTCGGCTACATATTTTCCCGCGCTGGATTGAATATCATACGCGCCGATGGCTTCGAGTCCGACCTGCAGAGCATGTACCGCAGTGTCGCACAACTCCTTTGCTTTGTGATCGGTGGTGTAGGCCGGCAGCGCGCAGAGCCTCTCCTTCATCGTGGCCACAACCGGTCCTGTCGACGTTTTCTGCACCAGAAGGTAGCAGTAGCCCTCGGTCCGGATGCAGATGGGCCACGTACGAACCTTCGGCTCTTCCCATCGAACCGTCAGAACCGCATCGAATGTATTGCCGTCGGCAGCACCGGATGGTGCCTCCTCGACGTTGACACCGACCAGAAAACAGTCCTTCTCCAGATTGTCTCGCCTCAGGTACCGAACCATCCGACACAATTTCTCGAAGCCGACCGGATCGTATCGCACGGCACCCGTGCCGTAGACAAGCATTCGGGATGATCTGTTGCGTCCGGTGTCACCGCCCATGGTGACTTCCCCTGTGTCATGGAGTGTGCCGTCCGCTTCCCTGCGAATCTCCTCGATCTCGTACACGTCAATCTGTAGGAACTGGACATGATCCGGATCAGGGTTGAATGGTGGAAAGGTCACTTCCTCGATAGGGTCGGCCACCGTTCGCGGATATGGCACGGCATCGGTGAATATTCTTTCCGCTCCACGCGTTTTCACGATCTGCGCCGTAGAATCGCCTGGTCCTAGTCGTTCCGGTCGACGTGCTGGATCGCCGCTACATACGATCAGGTCGCTGCGAACGGGTTCCCGACCGAAAACGCTTTCCTGGTCCCGCAGGCGATAATCGTATGATTGTTCGTCCTCGAGTAACGCACTGTCGTCGATACGATTCAAGGCATGATCGACTCGGGCCTGCGCAATGATAATGTCACTGACAGGTCGTTGACAACTGTTCCTTGGATATACACCGACGCGATCGGTCTCCCCGTTTTTTCGATAGACCGGTCCGCTGGAATCCGATGAATAACTCGGTGACATGCTGCCTCATTCCATGTGGTGGCGATGGAAGTGGATCTCCGGATTGATTTTCACATGTAATGTGTTGAATGCAGATCGGACTCTTCTCGAGCAAGATCTGCATATCGAGGAACCCTGCTGGTCATCGGTCTCGATGGGTGATCAGGTCGACCAGACTCAGCAAGTCCGCAGCGGCGCCCGGTTCGGGGCGAGCGTGTTCGAGTATCCGGCGGGCGATCGCGCAGTTCTCCCGGGCCGTGTGTTCGGCCCAGTCCCGGCCACCTGCGCGTTCGATCAGTCGCGCCAGATGTGCCTGCTCCGTCGGATCGAGTGGTTCCGGGTCGGCATAGCGGCTGGCCAGCTCTGCACTGGCGGGAGTCGCGGAGTTCAGAGCGGCCACCACGGGCAGCGACTTCTTGCGCCGCGCCAAATCCGCATGGATCGGTTTGCCGGTCAGCGAGGGATCACCCCAGATTCCCAGCAGGTCATCGACCAGTTGATAGGCCAGACCCAGATGCAGACCGAACTGACGCATCGTCTGCAACCGGTCGCTATCGGCCCCGGCAGCCCACGCTCCCAGTTCGCACGAAGCGCCCAGCAGCGCAGCGGTTTTCCCCTCGGCCATACGCACACATTCACTCAGCGAGACCGTCTGCCGATTCTCGAATGAGAGATCTTCACTCTGGCCTGCGCACAATGCCCGCAGCGCTCGACTGAGAATCTGCACCGCGACGGTATCCTGTGCGGCGAGCACATCCATCGCGACTGTCAGGAACAGGTCGCCGGTCAACATAGCTGCGGAGTGCCCGAATTGTGCCCAAGCTGTGGGACGATCCCGGCGGGTTCGATCGCCGTCCATGATGTCGTCGTGCAGTAGTGAGAAGTCGTGCACCATCTCCACCGCCACGGCGGCGGCCACTGCCCGCTCCCGCGCGGCGTCGGCGGGACCCGTGCTCAGGGCTGCGGTCGTCGTCAATACCAACGCCGGGCGAATCACCTTGCCGCCACCGTTCATCGGGAGTCCATGCGCATCCCACCACCCAATGTGATAGCCCCCGATCCGAGCTATCCTCTCGGGAAGACTGCCGACAATCTCCCGGTACGTCGGTTCGAACACCAGTCTTGCGTCTTCGAGTATTTCGGCAGCCGATTTTCGCCCACGCGCCTCAGCAGTAACCGCCACAGCGACAATCCTCCGAAAATCATGTGCGAGCACGCGGATCCGGATCCGCGTATGGAGGTCAGGCCCTTGCACGCCCGTGATCCGGCCACGACGGATTATGCCATCACCTTCTGGCCAATAGTGTCTGTGCGCGCGACATTCACGCGCATCCGGAGAAGAAGTTGAGACACGTACGTAGACTCTTCCATCGTAACGATGCGAGTTCGGAGTGCGGATCGTCGACCGCCCTCCACCCAAAACGGGTCTTGCCTCAAGATATCGGTTCCCCTCTACTCATCGAGACTTGGCACCGCGAGGAGCTGTTGCCTGGAAGACCCCCGGATTCCAGCGTATCGACATCAGGTGATCCTTTCGCCGAACCATGACACTTGGGCCCTAGAATGAAGGTCAGATCCGCTCTCTTTACCCAGGTGCGGACTAAATTTGCGTACGTATGTCCAGAATACTTCCCGATTGTGCGACACTGCGATTCAGTGAAAAATGCTGCTAAGCGTGCGTGACGCAGCAGACAGGGTAAGCAAGATGGGAACGGTTGCGGCGTGCATGCACATATCACTCGACGGCCTCGTGCGCAGAGGATCACCAGATGTGGTGGCTGGTTACCGGATTATCCGATGACTATGAGCTTCGTTTCCATTCGCGCGCAGCGACCGGCTCATCGATGCGGGAATCATCTTGTAGTTGCCGCTGCACGCGTGAATGGCCTTAGATGTCGGCAATTCTCTTGCTTGGCTTCTCGATTCGCCGATCGAGTACCACCCATCGCCGATTGGAAGATGAAAGGTTGAATATCGGCAATGAAAGCAGTGTTTTTCGACGGGCCGGGACGTATCCGTGTTTCCGAAGTTCCCGACGCTAGAATCGTCGAGCCGACGGACGCGGTCGTAAGAGTCACCTTGTCTTCTATCTGCGGTACGGATCTTTCGGGCTATCACGGGCATCCCGTGCTGCCCGGTCCCGGCGCCGGACACGAATTCCTCGGTGTTGTGGAGGACGTCGGCGAGCAGGTGCGTCTTCTGCGTCCCGGCATGCTGGTGGTTGCCCCGTTCATGTGGTCGGACGGCGAGTGCGGGCCCTGCCGCGCCAGCATAACGTCCGCTTGCGAGCAAGGTGGTATGTGGGGCGGTGAGCAGGCTGGCGGCCAGGCCGAGGCCGTCAGAGTTCCGTTCGCCGACACGACTCTGGTCCAGTTGCCCATGCTAGCCGATGACGAGCGACTGCCCGCGGTGCTCACCCTCGCAGATGTCATGGCGACAGGCTTGCATGCAATTCGAACTACAAGGGTTTTCCGCGGGGCGAGCGTGGCAGTGGTCGGTGACGGCGCTGTGGGACTGTGCGCGACCCTGGCGGCGGCCCTTGCCGGAGCCGAACAAATCATTCTACTCAGCTCACACCCTGGTCGTGCCCGCCTCGGGAAACTCTTCGGTGCTACCGATCATGTTCCCGAGCGTGGCGAGCCTGCCCATGAGCGAGTGCTCGACCTGACCAAGGGTCGAGGCGTCGATGCGGCGCTGGACTGCGCCGGCGGCGGACAACCGTTCCACACGGCAGTCGCAGTGACCCGGCCCGGCGGCTCGGTCGGTGTAGTTGGAGCACCACACCCGGAGGGAGTGGACCTGACCTACCGATTCCTGCGGAACGTCACCGTGACGGGCGGGTTGACTCCGGCACGAGTCTATCTGCCGTATCTGCTAGACGAATTGCTCACTGGCCGACTGGATCCCGCTGCAGTCTTCGACCTGACGGTGCCGCTCGACGACATTGCCACGGGCTACCGCGCCATGGCCGAGCGCACCGCTATCAAAACGCTCGTCCGAGTATGACGAGGTGAGCACGACAAAAGAATCATCCGACGATTGTCGTTATAGCGATACGAATCTTCTCGCAAGCGGGAGAAGTCGAGCACTTCCCTTGCTTGAAATAATCTCGATCGACTGTCCGCAGGCCAGCGTCGAAGAAATCCGCTGTTATGAGTATTGCCACCTTCGATCTGTCTTGCCAGAAAGTTCGTGTCGCATGAGAAACCCGTCAATGCCTGTCGCGTCCAGATCGCTTACGGCCACCATTCGAATACTGGATAGGATGACTCGGAACATTCTGAATCGGTCGGCCGAGCACATCCAAGTCGCGGTCGTCGATCAGACGCTGAAACGCGTCGGCGTGCGTCACGCGTTCCTGTTCGGGCCACTGGTTGCATTCCCCAGCAATGAGGACGCTGCCGACCAATGCGATACGGTCTTCCACCACTCGCCAGCGAGCAAGGGTGCAGAGTTGGCTCCTCGCGTCGTGCGCACGACGGTGTTGGCCTGTTCGCGGTCTCTGGCGCGTGGTCACTCGGTCATTTCTGCGGCAGTATCGCCAGCACTGGTGGCCGTGCTGGGCATGGAGTACGCCCCTACGATGGCCGGAGTCCGAATGCCCGCTGGCGAGACACTTCGAACGGCTGGTCTAGCACCCTTCATATTGGACGGGCTAGACGCGCTCACGTTTGTGAACGGCACTTCGCTGACCGCGGCGGCGGCCGGATTGGCAGTCGCATCGGCTCTCCGGTCGCATATTGTCGCCATGATATCGACTGCGTTGTTGGCTGATCTTCTGGGCAGCGATCCGATCCTCCTTTCCGACGAGTCGCAGGAGCCCTACGGCAAACGCTGCACTCCACAATCGCTCGGCGCAACCCATTGGCCTTCCCGCAACGGGGCACGGTGGAGCATGGGGGAAATTCCTTCGGCGAACCGCAATCTGATGTTGGCGACGAGGCCCGGCAAGCAGGATGGCGTGCAGGGCGTTCGGCCGGCCACGGCGGCGATCGTCGCGGCGATGTGTCGAGCGGCCGCACCCGCTTCCATGCGCAGCCTGCCGACCAACGGCCACGCCGGGGACGTCGTGCCTTCCGGTACGCAGGCCGCATTGAACGCGCTCGACCTGGCGGAGTCGTTGCGCTGGTTACACGGCTCGCTGGCGGTCGGGCTGCGTCAGGCGGTGCACGTTGGCGGACGCGAGCCCACCTCACCCGCCAGCGCAACGATCCTGCACCGCTTGATCGCCCTGGTGCCCGCGATCGACCCCGAACGGCAATTGGAGGTGGACGTGCGCTGCGCGGCAGATCTCCTCGACACGATCGCCGACGAGCACGACGATCCCGTCGACGCGCGCTGAGGCAGGCCTTGATGGTTGTGTACCGACAGGTCCGAGCAGGCAGGAATGTTCGCCGGAATGCGCTCGACCCGCTGTACTTGCCGCCGCCCGCCTCGGCGTTCATCCCCTGTCGGCACACTGACCTGTCGCCCCGCGGTGTGCCGTGGCACACCTCGATTTCCGCGACGGCGTATGCGCCGCCATCAGTGGAGGACGCCGCGGTGTACCGGTGGATTCTCGGTCACCATGCGTCTTTTTGCGTGTGGCGGCTTTTGGCGCAGGCCCTTCGCGACCTGTCCGCCGGATCAAAATCCACCTCAGCGCTGGTCGACCGAACCGCGCTGCTACTCGATGCGTACTCGGTACTGATACTTTACGCGGGCTCTTGTTCCACTGAAATCCACGGGAAGACCATACGTCCCTTGGTGATGGCCGCCGACCCGGCCTTCAGCGATCGATGGGCACGTGATTACGAGCCCGTGCACCCGTTATTACGCGAAATTAGTGCGACGCACCATCTGAGCAAGTTCACTCCACTGTCGAATGCGCTGAAATCCAATCTTATCGTGCACAGGGCAGCGGCCGCTCATCTGGTGCCCAATGGTGAGTCGCTGTTGCGTAAGTACAGCGACGATCCGATGGAACCGCCGACCGAGGCGCAACAGGAGATCAACGACCGGGTTTTCCTGGTTGAGCGTATCCCGATCTGCAGCAACGAGTTCTTCGCACAATTCGCGACCAGGCTGGGGCAGGTGCGATCCGACCTCGTGCACCGGCCGCTTCCCGTGCCCTGCGGATGGGCGGGCCTGCCGAGCGCCCATGCTGACGTCGTCACCCGATTCCACCGCGAGAGCGGTCGCGTTTTGTCGAAACTAGAAGGAAGCTTGTAGTGAACGCATTCAAAACAGTCATGCCCCAGCGACTCTATGAGTACCTGCTGGCGCATTCCGAGCCACCGAATATAGTGCAGCAGAAACTTCTCATCAGCACCTTGGAGTCGAGCGAAATCGCAGAAATTCAGGTTCCACGTGAGCAGGCCGCCTTCCTCACCCTGCTGGTGAGGTTCATGGCCGCCGAGCAGATCGTCGAAATCGGCACGTTTGCCGGTTATTCCACGCTGGCGATGGCACTCGGACTTCCGCCGCACGGCCAGCTGATCGCTTGCGACATCTCGGCGGAATGTAGCGCGATCGCCCGTGACTCCTGGCATGCCGCCGGTGTCGCCAACCGGGTCGAAGTCCGGCTGGGACCGGCAGCGGAGACCCTGCGGGACCCGCCTGAGGCTCCCGACACCGATCTCGTGTTCATCGAAGCCGACAAAGTCGACTACATCGACTATTGGGACCAACTCGTGTCTAGAGTGCGTCCTGGCGGCATCCTCGTCGTAGACAAGGTTCTGTACTACGGCGAGGCGGCCATCGACAACCCGCCGGGCAACGCCAGAGCCATCGGCGCATTCAACGATCGGGTCCGTAACGACGACCGCGTCGAGTCTGTGAGGCTGCCCATCGCAGACGGGTTCGCCGTAGCCAGAAAGAAGGACCTGTGAGAACGCCAGCAGCCGACCCGATACTGGACATGAGAACCGATACGTCGGGGATCGACGCCGACGACTACGTTCGCGCGCTCATGCAGTGGCATTTCCACCCCCGTACCGGCAGCCCGTTCTGGCTACGCCGCGCAGCACAACTGGATTTTGACCCGCTTATCGACATAGAAGGAACCTCCGATCTCGCGCGATTTCCGAATGTTGTCAACGACTTGCGAACCTGCGCCGTCGAGGACCTGATTCCCCGGGGGTTGGGGTCGAACCCGGGTATAGCCGGGGTCTTCGAAAGCGGCGGCACGACCGGCACCCCGAAACGCCTCGTTTTCTACGATGAATGGATCGATACGTACGTGGCCTGGGAGGATTGGACCTACGAGCTGGCCGCAGCGGGGCCGGTCAACATCCTGGCCGTCGTGCCGTCGGGTCCACACATGCTCGGTGAGCTCGCGACCCGGCAGGCCCGTCGTTCCGGCGGAATGAAGTTCTCCGTGGACCTGGATCCGCGGTGGGTAAAATCACTGATTTCCCAGGGGAAAATCGCTGAAGCCGATGCATATGTCACGCACCTCATCGATCAGGCCGCGGCAATTCTGCGTACGCAAAGGGTGGATCTGCTGGTCATCACTCCACCGTTGTTGGAGCGGATGGTGCGGCAAGACGAGTTGGTCGAGCTGATCAACCGGTCGGTGCGCAAAATTCATTGGGGTGGTGCCCACATGGACGCGGATTCGCGTCACCTCTACCGCACGGAAATATTTCCGGAAATAATCTTCCGCGCTGCGTACGGGAGTACCACCATTCTCGGCGGCGCGCGTGAGCGCGTCGATGAGGATTTCGACAGCTCCCCTATTTTCGACAGCTTCTCCCCTTACGCTTTCTTTCGGGTTGTCGATCCGAATACCGGCGCTGACGTCGAATTCGGCGAGCGTGGGCAGGTCGTGATGAACTATCTCACCAAATACGCTTTTCTCCCGAACAACTTGGAACGCGATATGGGCTATCGAGTCCCAGCTCCTGCTGGCGCGGTGGGATCGTCGGTGGCAGACGTCGCGCCCGTGGCATCCTTTGCCGGTCACCAGGTGATCGAAGGAGTGTATTGATGCCCGAACTCGTGGACATCGATGCGCTGGGCGCTCACGGCGTCTACCGCAGCTGCCGCCGCAGCGACATTGTGAGTCTGGCGGGCGATAAGATCGGTGAGATCAGCCAAGTCCCGCCGGTATATATTCGGCGAACTCTGGCTGCTATGCGCGCAGCGACAACGCCGCACCTGGCTGATCGGATCACGATGCTGAACAAGGCAGCCGACATTTATGCCACCGGTACGCTGTTCGGGCTCGCGCCCGGCGACTACGCGCGTGTGGTTTCTCGCGTGTCGGGGGTGCCGCTGCCGGTGGTGATCGAGTCGATCGACTCGATCACCGAGGCATTGCGCACAGTGCAATTCAGAGTGGAATCGGCGATGCCCCGGGGTGCAGTTTCAGAGGGAGCCGAGCCAAAAACCAGGAACGGCGCAGTGGTGTGGACACGCAAGGGGCACCTGTTCGCCGTGCACGCCCCGGGCAATACCCCGGCCGCGCACGGACTGTGGCCCGAGGCGTTGGCACTGGGCTATGCGGTGGCGGTGCGACCATCCAACCGGGAACCGTTCACCCCGGCCAGGCTCGTCGCGGCACTGCGGGAAGCCGGTTTCGACGAGCGAACGATCACGCTGTTGCCCACCGACCACGCCACCGCAGAGGTCGTCGTCACCACAGCGGACTATGCAATCGTTTATGGCGGCCAAGACGTAATCAACACGTACGCCCACAATCGCCGCGTCCTCCTCCAGGGCCCCGGACGGTCGAAGATCCTGGTAACCAATGACGTCGACTGGCGCGATATGATCGACGTCATCGCCGACTCGGTGAGCGGCCACGGCGGCGCAGCGTGTGTCTGCGCCACCGCAGTTCTCGTCGAAGACGACCCCGCGCCGCTAGCCCGCGCTCTCGCGGAGAAACTTGCCCGGATTCCCAGTCTCCCGTCCGACCATCCCGAGTCGGTCCTGACAGTCCAACCGGTGGAGCGTGCGCGACAGATCGACGCTCAGCTGCGCCGCACCGCGCAGGGCACCCGCGCATGGCTGGGCGGCGACACAATCGTCGATGAACTCCCCGGGGGAGGCGCGGTGCTGCGACCTGCTGTACACCAGGTCGCAACCGCGGATGCGCCGCAGCTCCAAGCCGAACTGCCGTCTCCCTGCGTATGGGTCGGTCCATGGCAACCCGAGGACGGTATCGCCCCATTGAAAAACTCCCTTGTCCTCACCGCCATGACAGAAGACCGCCAGCTCATCGAAAACCTGCGTGCCGAGCCGAGTATCACCAATCTCTATCTCGGCGGCACCTCGACGACTCACAAGCAGCCAAACCTTCCCCACGATGGCTATCTCGGCGAAGGTCTTATGCGAACTAAAGCGATGATTGGTTGGTGACTTGGCCGGGACGCTTTACGGAGACGAACCTGCGGCGCCGTGGAGTCACAACCTGCGGCGACGGCTCGCTGCTGCTGTTTCTACCGGGCCCATTCCTGTCACCAGCGACACCGGGGTTTTCCGTTGACAACAAGAACAATGACGAATTGAAAGAGGATAGGTGATGGATTCGAACTGTCGTAGGGCACTTGTCCTTGGAGGTGGTGGCCTGACTGGTACGGGTTGGCTGGTCGGCATGCTCTATGGGTTGGCTGAGGCAGGTGTCGACCTGAGCCAGCCCGATGTTGTCATAGGAACGTCGTCAGGGGCGATTGTCGGCGCGCTGATCACAACCGGCGCCGACCTGGAGCATCTGTATGCTAGGTATCTCAGTCCGCTGCATCCTGAGCCTGTGCGTGAGTTGAATGCCGCTGCGCTGGCGAGCCTCGGCTCGATGATGGCCGGCGAGGCAAACCCACAGCTGGCTCGTGCGCGGGTAGGGCATGCCGCATTGGCTGCAGCACAAACCGCTTCGGCAGACGACGTGAGCGACTCCGTTGCCGCTCGGATACCGGCATCGGATTGGCCGGAGCATCCGACGCTGCTGTTGACTGCCGTCGATGCGAACAGCGGAGAGTTCGTCGCACTGCGCCGACAGGATGGCGTGCCCTTGCAAACGGCTGTCGCCGCAAGCTGCGCACTTCCTTTCGCGTATCGGCCCGTGGAGGCACTCGGACGTCGTTGGATCGACGGTTTCCTCAGATCGCCGGCAAATGCGGATCTCGCCGCGGATTGTGACCGGGTAGTGGTTCTCGCCCCAATGCCCGAGGGATTCGGGCCCGGCAAGGTGGTCGATCAGGCGGCAGACTTGGCCGCAACAACTGGCGCCTCGGTTGTCACGGTGGTTGCCGAGAGAGTGCCGGAAAATCCGCTCGACCCCTCACAGTTGGCTACGACGGCAAAGGCCGGCCATGACGAGGCGGCAGCGGCAGCAGCCGAAGTATCCCGCATTTGGTTCGGATGTTAGGAGTCAGCTATGTTCAGGCCGGTTGAACGTGCCCTCCCAGGCGGTGAGTGGGTCGATGACGTTCTGCTCAGCGGGCCTGGTGCCCAGGAGTGCATACGTGCCACACGTGTGCTGCGCTATGACGGATTGTGGCAGGAGGTCATCGAATCCCAGCGCATCTTAGCGGACTTGGAGGTGGGTCCGGATGCCTCAGTTGCTGTCCAACTTCCACCTTGCGTTGAAAGCACCGCTGTCATTCTTGCCACTTGGCGGCTCGGTGCCAGGCTTGTCATAGTCGATCATCGCGTGCCGCAGGAGCAGTGGGAAGGGATAGTGGACTGGTGCCGTCCACAGGTAACGGTGACTGCAGCCAACCTGCAAGCCGGTCGAGATCAGCTTGCGGTGCAATATCGTCCCCGCCCCGGACAGCCGCGAGACAGCGAGCACGCACTCATTCTTTTCAGCTCGGGCTCGACAGGACTGCCGAAGGGTATCGGGCGGACTGTCTCGGATCTGATGGACGAGGTCGAGAAGACCGCCGGCGTCGACGGCGCACCAGCCAAGGGCGAATGTATCGTTGCTGCAATCTCTTTTGCCTACGCGTATGGGCTGTTCTGGCTCTTGCACGCGTTGCGCTCTGCTTGCACCCTCATCATTCCGGAACAGGTCACCGCGCACGGCCTGCTGCGCTGTGTTCAGGACAGTATCGGTCCCACAACACTTCTAGGTGTGCCCTTCCACTTGAAAATGCTCGCAACGGTTTCGGAACCACCGCAGCTGCCACAATTTCGTCGTGTCGTTTCGTCCGGTGAGGCTGTCGACGCCGAGCTGTGTGAGTTGATTGCCGAGCGCTTCGGAGTCAAGGTCGGCCAAGCATACGGTATGACGGAGGTGGGCATGATCGCCGCTGACCTCGATGGTCGGTTTCGGCCGGCGGTCGGCGTTCTCGCCCCTGGGGTGCGGGCAGGAATCGATCATTCTGGAGAGCTCTTGATCGCCATGGAGAAGTCGCCTTACGTGGACGAATCCAAGGAGAAACGGTGGGACAACGGCTGGTTTCGCACAGGGGACGCGGCTACCTTGTCTCCGGATGGTTTCGTGACGCTGCACGGCAGGCTCGACTCGCAGATTGCGGTCGGCGGCCTGAAGGTTGACCTGATGGCAATAGAACGGATCGTGACCAGCGTTGATGGCGTGCGAGAAGCCACCGTGGTCCACGATGGAAGAAGTATTAAGGCATATTTGGCACTGGCAGAGAGTGGCTCGGTGGATCGGGTCAGGGCCGAGGTTGGGCGCAGGCTCGCCGCGCACCAGATGCCCAGCAACTACCATGTCCTGCCAACATTGCCGGCCACGCCGACAGGCAAGCGGATTCGCGATCCACGTCGCCTGGCGCAAGCAGCGGAGGAAGCTCGATGAGAAGCAAGGCTGAGATTCAGTTCCGCGAAGCGCTACGCGCCATCGGATATGGGGACTCCGCCGCATCAGGGTCGACGGTTCTCGGCGATGCGGGCTTGGGGCTGGCCGCCGATAACCTTATCGAGCTGGTTCTGGCTATGGAGAAACGCCTTGGCGTAACTTTTCCCGACACGAGCGTCGAGCGGCTGGCAGCCATGGCAATCACCGAAATGGTCAGCATTTTCGACGCGCTGGTGGATCGCAACGCCGAGGCGATTGGCGCTCAGTTGCCAACTCGAGCAGACGTCATCTCACTGCTCGGTCAACTGAATGGCGCAGATGCCGAGGTTCCTGAACAGATCAACTCTCTTGCACGGACATGGCTGCTGCATTCTATGGAACAGCGTTACGGACAAGCTGTCCTGGTATCGAGCGATGAGCTCCACAAGATTACCGATGTCGACAGCGCAGTTGAGGTTCTGCGAAGGGCGCTTCGCGCCCACGTGCCGACACCGAGGGCGCCGAGCCCAACACTAGAGTAAGTTACCAACGGTGGAAAGGTTTCTGCCACACCGGGCCATTCGCCGTCAGTACCACCCCGCTGACTACTGTCTCGCCACGTAAACAGCATCCAGACCAACTTCAGGAGACCCGCACCCACCCCAGGCCAGGGCGGTGCGGAACATCGCTTCCTCGGCGGCTTCGTATTCTCTCGGGAAAGTGGATTGAAGGCGAGTGGAACCGGAATTCCACCAACGGAGTCGTCCTTTACGGAGGAGACTCCCAGCTCACCAGCGCCGACCGCGAGCACGCCGAGGTGTCGACGCTCGCTTTGCACCTACTGCAATCGGCACTGAGGAAGGGCTTCGTTCAGCAGTGTTTTCGCGGCGAAAGACCCTGCGTATCACACCGGCGGTTGCGGTAGGTCGTGTCGACGAATTCGACGAATCGCTGAGCATCCTGGAAATTGGACGCGATTCCGAAGGAGACACGGAGCGCGCCGCCGGTGGGCAGGCCGAGTTCGGCAACATACGAATCAATCGTGCCAGGAGGCTTTCTGAGCAGGCGTAGCAACGCCGAGCGGCCGATGTTGAAGGCAGCCTCGCCAGCGCCAGGATTGCAGAAGCAACCCGTGCGTAAAGACAACCCGACCGCAGAGGACTCGCGTGCTACCAGACGCTCGTCGACGACGGCCCCGGAGTAGTCGAGGATATTCAACGCGATCGTCGCCCCGCGGTTGACCATATCGCGCGGGCCATAGATGCGGACCACCGGAGCGCCGTTGTCGTGCACGAGCGACAGTAAGCGATCCAGCAGCCACCCGGTCAGGCAGCGGGTACGCCGATCGATCACATCGATGCCGACTCCGTGCAGCCATTCGAGACCATGTTGAACGTCCGGTATGGCGAGGAAATTCACTGTACCGTCCTCGAATTCAGCATGTCCCGCGGCAGGTGTGTACCACCCGCCCTCCACGCTGGCGGCTTGAACGGTGCCGCCGGAAAACCACGGCCGCCGCAGTCTGGCCAACGTATCGCGGCGGGCGACCAGACAGCCGACTCCAGTCGGATAACCGAAGACCTTATACCAGCTCACGGGAACGAAATCGGCACGTACTTCGGAGAGATCGAGTTCATGGGTCGGCAGGTAGGCGGCGGCGTCGAGCAATACATCGAATCCGTGATCATGTGCGATGTCAACCCATTCGAGTGGATGCTGGACGCCGGTGAAGTTGCTCTGCGCTGGGTAGGCGAACAGCCCACGATGTTTGTCGCGTCCATCCGCCGCAGCGGGCGAGTGCGATTCCCTCACCCGGCGGCCACCCAGTGCGGCGCGAACAGCAGCCTCGGTCACTCTGAGTTCTGTGCCGACGAGAGGGATGTACTCCGTTCGAGCGCGCCTGGAGTGTGCGAATTCTCGAATGCCATTGACCGAATTGTGGTTGTCAGCCGTCAGGACGAAACGGATCGACCGACCGAATGGGTAGGCCTCGCCGACTAATCGGCATGCCGCCGTGGCGTTCGTCGTGAAGATCGCCGTATAGTCCTGCGGTGACGCGTTAAAATGGGCGAGTACGGCAGCCCGGGCAGTCTCGACCCCAGCCGTCGCCGCACGTGAGGTGGGATTGTCTGAATGGGGATTGCCATAGCAGCCCGCAGAGACCCATTGGTTGTGTGCCCGGTGTTGGGCGGCCGCGGCCAGCCCTGCGCCGGTGTAGTCAAGATAGATGTCCTGGTTGCGGTCGAGATAGTCGTATTCGGTGGCACGGAGGTCATCTATTACAGCGGTAGTGGTGTATTCCGGATACTCGGCCAGAAAATCCTCTGTGCTGATCGTTCGCGCGCCCTGGCCGCTCATGGTTAGTCCTCCTATCGTCGTGCGGTTCTGTCGCGTCTCGGGGGCAAGCCACGTTGCCGGATTCGGTGTTATAGAAAGAGTGCAAGTATCGCCGAAGTAGCGCGGGACGTGAATGCTGTATTGATCATCGGGGCGGGTGTGAAGCCAACCCCACCTCGGAAGGCTCGCTCGGCGGACGGCTCTGACGGCTGCGCCACCGATAACAGTCGCAGTGCGACCCGGGCCGCCCATAACCGTGTTGCAATAGCGCTGGGGTGGCACCGTTGCCGAAGCTGCCTGGCCACCCGGCGTACGGCGCCAGCCGGGTCGGCAGAATCTGTTTCCCATTGTCAGCAGAAGAGCTTCGGCAGCCTGCGCTGCAAGCGCAGCCTTTTCCGGTGCCGCGAGCGCGGTGGCGACAGGCAATGACTCGACCCGGAGCCCCGGCAAGCCCGAGCCGGTCAAATCGGCCCCTTCGCTCGAGACCGAATGGTCTCGTGCTTCAGGGGAATTCATGTCGCATGGATGCGACGACAACATCGCCGCCAACTTTCATGCCTCACCAACCTCTTCTGAACTACGAGCTGCCGCAGCCAGTATCGGACGGGTGCAGTTGTCGTCAGTCCTTCTTCCTGGCAAGTGTGAGCCCGTCCGCGATGGGCAGCATCACCGATTCGACCCGGCCGTCGGCGCGGACCCGATCGTTGAACGCGTCGATTGCCGCAGCGTTGCCGACCGGGTTTTCGCCTGCCGCCTCGCCGTAATAGAAAACGTTGTCGGCGAGCAATACTCCGCCGGGTCGCACCCTGGGCACAAGCTGGTCCCAGTAGTCGATATAGCCGACTTTGTCGGCATCGATGAACACGAGATCGATATCGGCGGTCTCGGGCAGGTTCCGCAAAGTGCGGGAGGCGGGTCCCAGCCAGAATTCGATGCGGTCGGACACACCGGACGCATGCCAGGCGGCGCGGGCGATCGTGATCCATTCCGCCGAGATGTCGCAGGTGATCAGCCGACCGTGCGGCGGGAGCCCGAGCGCCATCGCTAGCGTCGAATAGCCCGTGAAGGTGCCAACCTCAACGATGCGTTCGGCTCGGGTCAGCCTCACCAGCAGAGTCAAGAAGGCGGCCTGCTCGTGTGGAATCTGCATCTCCGCGACGTCGCCCAACTCGGAGGTACTGGTGAGCAGTTTCCGCTGCACGGGGCTCGGCGGTCCGACGTGCGTAAGCAAATAATCGTAAATCCTCGGAGTCATGACCACATTTTTGAATTCGCTCATTCCAGACTCTCTTCCAGTCGGGACAATACGACGGCGCTCTCTCTGTGAAATAGCGCGACCACGCCGGTCTGCTGCGCCGAAAGCCCCGGCCATTCACAGGAAACAGGCAGCGGTCTATGGACGAGGTCGGATCTCACCTGGCCCAGCTTGGTGACGAATTGTGCAAGGAACTCCTCGCGGCAGATCGTGATTCGTTCGACACCGAAGAACCGGTCACTGACTTGCCGTTGCGCCTCGGTCGGGGGGGCCAGGTGATCGTCGCTGTGCTCACGCAGCAATGATTGGCCAATGGGGACAAGATATTTGGCCACCGCTCCGTGCACGATGTTGTTTAGCTTCAGCGCCGTCGACAGCGGGACCAGCGTGTTCGGATGATACGTCAGGCGGATTTCGCGCAACAACGGATGGATGGGCTCGTAGTCGCGCGCCCATGTACCACTGAAAGCGGAGTCGGCGGCCATCATCGAGGGCCGAATGGTTTCGCCGTAGACTTCGGCGGAACAACTGCCAGCATAGAGCATCAGCACCGAGTACGCGTCGAATAGCAACGTGGCCCTGCTGACCAGCACCGAAGCCCGAGTCGATCCGGCGAGCAGGACGCGAAGTGTCTCCGCCATCAACCGCCACACGCAATAGGCCGCATGGTGGCCAACCCGCCATCGGTACGCCGCAGCGCCCCCGACTGTGCGCGACGGGGGCGCTGCCGGGGAGACCACGGTGTGCCACGGCACGCCGCGTGGGGACAAGTCGGCGTGCCGGCACGGGGTGAACGCAGACTCGGGCATCGGCAGGTACAGGGTGTCCACCCCGGCCCCGCGAATCCGTCTGCGAGCCAAATGTTTTTGGAGTTTGAACATGGCAGCTCAGTTCTCACCGCTGGTAGCCCAGATCGGAGCACTCGTCAGCGATCGTATCGAGCAGATCCGCTGCGGAGCGTACGTCGGCGTCCAATGGCCGGTCGGGGTCGATCGCGGGCACTAGGTCGATCAAGCGGTCCAAGATCGCCGCGCATGCAGGCGAGGTGGGCCTTCGGCCACCTATATGCGCCGCCTGACGCAGCGCAACCGCCAGCGAGCCGTGTAACAACCGCAGCGACCCCGCTAGATCGAGTGCGTTCAGCGCGGCCTGCGTGCCGAAAGGCACCACGTCTTGGTTGTGAAGGTTGGTCGGCAGGCTCTGCATCGACGCTGGTACAGCGGCTCGACGCATCGCCGCGACGATCGCCGTCGCGGCCAACTGAACACCTTGCACGCCATGCTGTTCGCCTGGCTTCGTCGCCAACATCGGGTTGAGACCGCCGTTGCGATGGGGATCGACCAACAGATCGAATTGGCGCTCAGCTAGATTCCCCACCTGCACGGTACTCACCGACAATAGATCCGCTGCAAACGCCACCGGCTGCCCAAAAAAGTTCCCCCCGTGCACCACCGCGCCCTGTTCGGGGAAAAACATCGGATTGTCGCTGATTCCGTTCAGGTCGTCGACGACAACGTGCTCGACATGCTCGATAGATGTGCCGACGGCACCGAGCAATTGCGGAGTGCAGCGTATGCTGTACGGCTCCTGCAGCGGACGGGTACCCGTCGGCGCAGTGCCGTCTAGAAATTGGCGCATCCGGCCAGCTGCTGCGCGCGCCTGTGAGTGGCCGAACGCATCCAGCAACTCATCTGCCAGAAACCCCGCATCGCTGCCGAGAACATCGGCCAGCAACGCGGTCAACATCATAGCGACCAGATGCGACCGACGAACCGACATTACGGCTAATCCCGCCGCCGCTGCGGTGAGCGATGTGCCGTTGACCAGCGCGAGCGCGTCTCGCCCGTCCAACACCAGCGGTGTCAGCCCTGCAGATCGCAGCGCGTCGCCAGCGGGCATTCGAATTCCTGACAGATAGGCGCTGTTTTCGCCACGAAGCGCCCGTGCGACATATGCAAGCGGAATGAGGTCGCCGCTCGCGCCGACCGAGCCGACCCGCGGCACAGCAGGAGCGAACTGCGTACCCAGCATCGCTACCAGCGCAGGCAATACTCCAGGGGAAATGCCCGAGTGGCCACGCGCCAGAGACCACAAACGGGTCAGTACCGTAGCGCGCACTACGTGAGGCGGCAAGTCCTCGCCTTGGCCAGCCGACAAGTGCCCGACCACGTTGTTGCACTGATCTGCGGCATCCCGGCGACCAGAAAACACGACCAGCGGGCCGAACCCGGTGGTCGTCCCGTAGATATCAACTCCAGCGGCGATGCGGTCCAGCAGAAAAACGTGACATGCGTCGACGCGTTTCAGGGCGTCATCCGCGATCCTGATTTCGACCGGGTCGCTCACCCGTTCCAACATGTCCAGAGTCAACCGCCCTGGGATTTGAATGGTGACTCCACGCGATCCAGCAGCTATAGCATTAACAGACATTGACAACCCTTCGATGTGATCACATATTAAGAACGTGATACTGCCCGCAAGCCGACCGGTCGGGTCGAGCCGGTGGCTGGATACAGTGTCCTACACCGGATAGATGTCAACATCCGTGACTACACCGGAGCTACGTATGCATCTGATTAGTATTTCCATTTCTCGATTTCTGACGGTAAGGAGTCTTCTTTTCCATACGGCCGTCGAGCAGCCGACGCAGCCGTGAATTTTCGGCAAAAAGGGAGGCTCGCCATGCCTGTCATCGCTGAGATATTCTGCGATTCGGTGCTCGTACTCAGTCCGTTCTATGACGCGCTTCCACCGATGTTTCCGGCCCTCCTGCCAGAGCGGCGAGGGGGTGATATTATCAGGGGTACTTCCACGACCTGACCCGACCCCGCAGCGGTAAAGCCGGAGGCACCCAAACCTCTTTTGAGCCTTCCTCATCGGCGAGTGCGGCGTGTCGATATATCTGATCACCTACGGCGGCGCCCATCCCGCTCTACTGATGGCGGCAGGATCGACGCTGCGGCGGGTTGCGCCAAGAGCAGCGGCTTTACCGCCTGTGGCTCATCTAAGAGGTCAGCACCGCCCCATTCGGTATGCGTCCGTCGGGGCGGGGTTCCCACTTCCGTGGTGAGGTCGGCGTCAAGCCCTGGTGAGGTGGTTCCCGACCTCGCCCAAGTGCTGCTGGGTCTCAACATCAGTGTCACCGAGGTACCCGGCGATGCCACCCAGGACTCGTCTGCCGTTATTGCCGTGATCGGATCGCCGGCAGCGACAGATTCCGCTGCCTCAAGCCGAAATCTGCCGCAGCGTTAAACGGTCACCGACTGTTTGTCACCTCTGTAGCGTGGCACCTCGTCCGCGAACGTGGACTCGTTCCGCGCCTGCAAGGTTACTTTCCAGCGAGCTTTCAGTTCGGCGATCCCTTGGATGACGCGCCCGGTCCGGTCTCATCGATTGATGGTCGACCATCAGCTCGGCTCACACTCGCCGCCCGCGCAGTTCGGCCGCGCTCGGCGGGTCGGCGCCAGAGCGGGTGCAGGTGATCGCGGAGATCAGCACCGCCTGGTCGAGAACAGCCGTCAGGTCTGGTTCCGTCATCGTCCGCAACGCATCCCGGCGCGCCGCCCCGAGCAGGTCGCGATCGCGCAGGCCCGCCAGCAGGCCGGAAGTGAACGCGTCGCCAGCACCGATGGTGTCCACCACCTCGATACGCCTGCCGGGCACATGGATTCGATCAGGGGCAGCCGTGGTGGCAGCCAGGCATCCCTCGGAACCGAGGGTGATTACCACCAGTGCCGGGCCGCGAGTAATCCAGTCGCGCAGCACGGCCTCCGGACTGCACTGTGGGTACAGCCAGGCCAGGTCCTCCTCGCTCGCCTTGACCACGTCGGTGAGGGGGAGCATCGTCTCCACGCGTTCGCGGGCACGAGCGCGAAGCATCAACTGTCGGCGCGTGTTCGGATCGAAGGACACGGTGACCGCCGAACGGGCGCGTACCGCTAGGCGCTGTATCACCGCCGCGCCCGGCGGCAGCATCGCAGCCAGCGAGCCGACATGCAGCGCGACAACCCCGCCGTCGAGCGCACCGTCCAACTCGCTGTCGGTCCACTGCCAGTCCGCAGTGCCATCGATCTGAAAGTCGTAGCGGGCCGTGCCGTCAGCATCGACGTACACGATCGAGAGCGAGGTCCGCTCGACCGCCTGGACAGCGCAATCCAGCCGGACATCATTGTCCTGCAAATATTTCCGCAGCCGGTGCGCGAACGGATCGCTCCCGATTCTGGCCAGCAGACGGACCGGCACAGCCAGCCGGGCCAAGCCCACCGCCACATTGGCAGGGCTACCGCCGGGCACCGCCTGATATCGGCCATCCGATCCTGCGGGCACCAGATCCATCAGCGCTTCGCCAGCCACCGCGATCAGGCCCACTCCACGGTCAGGCGCGGACACGGCTATTGATGACTTCCTCCCCCGCCATGGCCCCGGTCATGATCGCGACGGCGTCGGACATCGAGAATTCGTGCGGCTCGATCACCGCGACCCGCCGACCCAGCCGCTGGATATGCACACGATCTGCGATCTCGAACACGTTAGGCATGTTGTGGCTGATCACGATCACCGCCAAGCCACGGTCGCGGACCTCACGGATCAGGTCCAGCACCATGCCGGTCTCTTTGACGCCAAGGGCAGCGGTCGGCTCGTCCATGATCACCACGTGCCGCGCAAACGCCGCGCCGCGCGCCACGGCCACACCCTGGCGCTGGCCACCGGACAATGTCTCCACCGCCTGCTTCATCGACCGGATGCCGATCTTCAGATTCGCCATGTGCTGCTGGGATTCGCGCACCATGCGGTCTTTGTCGAGCATTCGGAACACTGAGCCCAGCACGCCCTTGCATCGCAATTCCCTGCCCAAAAACAGGTTGTCGGCGATGCCCAGGGCCGGGGCCACTGCCAGATCCTGATAGACGGTCTCGATCCCGGCGCGTCGGGCGTCGACGGGTCGGCGGAAATGAACCCGCCTGCCGTCCAGCCGGATCTCACCTTGGTCCGGCTCCAGTGCGCCGGACAGCGCCTTGATGAGTGACGACTTCCCAGCGCCGTTGTCACCGATCACCGCGAGGATTTCATTGGGGTACAGATCGAAATCGGCACCGTCGAGCGCGGTGACGTGCCCATAGCGCTTGACCAGGCCCCTCGCCTGTAGCACCGCCATCGGTGTGCTGGCCGCGAGCCCCGTACCCGACTGTTCCGCATTCGCTTCCATAGCCCGCTCCACGTCGTTCACCTCTGCCTCCCACGGTTGAACTGGTCCCCCGCGACCGCCGCGATCACCAGGATGCCGGTAATAAGAGTCTGATAGATCGACGGGACGCCGATGAGCTGCAACCCGTTGCGGATGATGCCCACGATCAGCGCGCCCAGCAGTGTGCCGATCACGCTACCGCGGCCGCCGAACAGGCTGGTGCCGCCGAGCACCACCGCGGTGATCGAATCGAGGTTGTCGGTCTGCCCGGCGTTCGGATCGCCAACGCCGGTGCGCGCCACCAATAGCAGCGCGGCCAGGCCGTAGAGAAGGCCTGCGGCGGTATATACGCCCAGCAGCACACGTCGGGTGCCGACGCCGCTCAGCCGCGCGGCCTCCGGGTTGTTGCCGACCGCGTAGACATGCCGGCCAGCCGAAGTCTGCCGCAGCACGTACCAAGCGATCGCGAACAACACCAGCATCGCCACCGAGCCATAGGTGATGTCGGTATTGCCCAGCGGGAATGTATTGTCGAAGAAGGTCAGCTGGCCCGGCAGGCCCGAGATGGTCTGCTCCTGCGAATAGAGATGGGTCAACGCGAAGGCGATACCGTAGGTGCCGAGCGTCACGATGAACGGCGGAAGCTTCACAAAGCTCACAAGGGTGCCGTTGAGCAAACCAAATCCAGCGGTGATCAGAAGCCCGAGCAAGATCGCCAGGATCGGCGGCATCCCGCTATTTATGGCCAGCTTGGTCATGGCGATATTGCCCAGTGCCATCACCGCGCCGTTGGACAGATCGATGCCAGCGGTCAGGATGATCAGTGTCTGGCCGATCGCCAACGTGCCGACCACCATTACTTGCTGGATGATCAGCGAGAAGTTGCCGCCGGTCAAGAACCGGTCGGACTCTGCGCCGAAGAACACGCCCGCGATGATTATCGCGGCGATCGGGCCGAAATTCGAAAAGGCCAGTACACGTGCGAGCACCGACGGATTGGGCTCCAGTTGCGACTGAGAGGTGATTGTTGCGGTCATGTGATTTCCTGCTCCGATGCTCTCTAAATAAGCCGGGACGTAGCTATCCCCAGCAGTTGTCCAGGCCGTACTGGACATCTCTCGAATCGACGCCGACCTGCGGCTTACCGGTGATCAGGGTGACGCCGGTGTCGGTGTAGCCGGAGGTATTCTTGCCGTTCCTGGCGTGGTCTACGATCGCCTGCACACCATCGCCCGCCATCTTCAGTGGGTACTGCTGAGAGGTGGCCGCGATCTTGCCGTCCTTCACCGCTCGCACGCCGGCGCAGCCGCCGTCGATGGAGACGATCAGTACATTGTTCTCCTTGCCAGCGGTCTTCAGCGCGGTGTACGCGCCCAGCGCGGAGGGTTCGTTGATGGTGTAGACCACGTTGATGTCTGGATCCTTTTGCAAGCATGTCTCCATCGCGGTTTGCGCCTTTGCTTGATCACCATGGGCGGGCTGCGCACACACCACATTCGAGGCGATGATGTCTCGAGTCATGTCCTGAGTCGTCTGGGCGGCGCCGTAACCGGAAAGAAAACCGTTGTGCCGCAACACCCCAACGGTCACGCCGGGGCTCAGATCGATCATGGCTATCTTCACCGGCTTGTCGCCCTCGACCGCTTTGACATACTTGCCTATCAGGACGCCAGCGGTGAAGTTGTTGGTGGCGAATAGCGCATCGACCGCGCTCTGCGGATCAGTCGGGGTGTCCAGCGCGATCACCTCGACCCCCTTGGCGCGTGCCTTCTCGATCGAGGGCACGATCGCCTTGGCGTCGCTGGCGGTGATCATGATGCCCTTGACACCCGCGTTCACCATGTTCTCGACGGCGGTCACCTGGCTGGCGTTGTCGCCGTCGAATTTGCCTGCGGCGGTGATCAGCTCGATCCCTGCAGCGTCGGCGGCCTTCTGCGCGCCCTCCTTCATCTTGACGAAGAACGGGTTGGTGTCGGTCTTGGTGATCAAACCGACTCGGAATCGCTCGTTGCCGCCGGAGGATCCCTTGCCGCAGCCACCGGCGGCGATTACGAGGGCGGAGACGGCCAGACAGGCTGCCACGACCCGGAGGACGCGGGCCGAAGTGACACGGGAAGACATCGATGTTCTCCTGCAGAGACGCTTAGACAACGTTGTCAAATACCATAGGGCGTAGCTCGTTTGACGTCCAGAGTACTTCTCGGCCATCTGACTGGCATGGGATAATCATGTGAGGCACCTGATGCAAGAAGGAGGTCACGACAATTGACAACGTTGTCGCTGCCCGACGACCGCGACCGAACGAAGCGCCGGGGCGCCACTATGCGCGAGGTGGCCGCCCTCGCCGGGGTAAGCATCAAGACGGTCTCTCGCGTGATTCGGGGAGAGGGCGGCGTTTCCGCCGAACTGGCCGCACGGGTCAGTTCAGCCGCCGCCATGCTCGACTATCGGCACAACCTGGCGGCCAGCACGCTGCGCAGGCACGGCCAGAAGACCGCCGCGATCGGCTTGGTGCTCATGGATGTCGCCAATCCGTATGCCGCGGCATTGCACCGGGCGGTGGAGGATTTCGCCCACGAACGTGGCACATTGGTATTCGCGGTGAGCAGTGATGAGGATCCCGTCCGCCAACGGGAGCTGCTCAACGCACTGTTGTCACGCCGTGTGGACGGCCTCATCGTGGTGCCGGCCGGTAGCGACCACGGCATGCTGCTGCACGAGCATCGCCGCGGCACGCCCATCGTCTTCGTCGACCGCAAGCCTGCCACCACCGAAGTCGACAGTGTCACAGTCGATAACCGCGACGGCGCACGCAAGGCGGTGGAACATCTGGCCGCACACGGACACCGCCGGATCGCATATCTCGGTGACTTGCGAACTATCTGGACCGCCGCCGAGCGCTATGCCGGTTATGTGGAGGGCCTAGCCCGCGCTGGCATCACCCTCGACCCTGCCCTCATCTGCGCCGACCTTCACTCCGCCGCGGCGGCAGAGGCCGCAGCCGCCGACCTGTTACACCGCAAGGACCGCCCGACCGCACTGTTCAGTGCGCAGAACCTCGTGACTGTGGGGCTGCTACGCGCGCAACAGAAGCTCGGATTGCAATCCGACATCGCCGTAGTGGGCTTCGACGATCTACCCCTCGCCGAACTGTTGCACCCCGCGCTTACCGCCGTCGTCCAGAATCCTGCCGCGGTCGGCCGTACCGCTGCCGAGATTCTTTTCAGCCGACTGGACGGCGCACATCACCCACCACAACACGAGGTCATCTCAACCCGTTTGCTGATGCGTGGGTCGGGGGAAGTCCCACCGGCGGTCGCACACTGATCGCTCCCTCACTTCCAACTGCCGGTATCCACAGCCACCGCGGTCACGAAGACGCGGGCAGGGCCCGCGATTAGTCACGAACATTCGTAAAGCCCGACATCGGTCCGGCGCAGCCGCAGGAGGCCGCCGTCGCGCAGTTGTCAATCGGTCGGCTAGCAAGAAGCCTTAAGGCGGGTAACTGATGATTTGCTCATCACAGTACGAATCGAGTTTCCGGCCATGCCGAGGGTTGCGCTCGGCAGATCTGCACGCATGACTGCCGGGACCGGACGGCAGGCACCGCCGAGCTGCGCACCCCGTCCCGGCGGTGGCAAATCAGTCTGCACGCCATGCGTGCCGAAGTAATCGAGAAGTCAGCGAATGCGGCAAACTGCCATAACTCCGCCACCCAGTTCCCCGATTGCGCGCCTTCCCAGCCGCCGTGGGGCCGGGGCGATCCAAAACGGCAAGGCCGGAGTTCCACTCCGGATTCCGCTGGTACGTGCCCAACACGTGCGCCAACACACCTGCGTGGAGTCCCGTACCCCACGGGACGAACTGGCAGTTGCATGCGGGTGGCATCCGGGAAATCGACATGGGGACAGCTGCCGAGGCCGTGCGGGACGGGTGACTCACGGCAGCGGCACGTCGGCGAGCCTCCGAGAAGTCCAGCCAGGCGGGCGACGACAGAGCGCGAGCCCACTTGGAGGTGGGATAGGCGTCTTTGTCCTGGTTGACGATCTTATTCGCGGTGTATTTCGGATCCGTTCGCCCACGAAGCCGAACAAATGCCAGGACACCGGCCGCCCCCGCATGTAGAGGGGTATTGCATTACCGGTTAGGCAACACCGCAGCAGCTGCCAGCGACCGTTCTCCGGGAGGAATCCGCAGGCTGTCACCACGGACATCGGGAAGCGAGGTAGCCGGTCACGACGCTGGTGTGCCCAAATCAAGCCGCCACAGCCACCTGACCCACAGCTATAAATGTCGTTATCCCGCGATGTATTGCGCCGATAAGTAACGGCCCGTTTAATGGTGTAGTCAACGGCGACGTAACCAAAATGTAACCTGACATTCCCGGTTCGCGCGAGGTGAAGCCACATGCGACAGCACTTGCCGAGACTTGATCCCGACTCCGGCCTGTTCCACGCATGGGATCCGATGCGCTGGTCGCCGCGGGCCGCAGTCGGGCGATGTCGGGTGTGGATCGCCGCCACCCGTCCCAGGCGAGTCACCGCCGGTGTACTCATCAACTTGCTGTTTCTGGCTTTGATCTGGCCTCTCTCGGGTAGTGCCGCCGCCGGGCGATCGGACACGAATACCAGCAGCCGGAGCACGTCAGCGATCGACGGACTCGCCTGGACGGATATCCGTGACTCCTCGGGAATTCCGTTGTCCAACTACCTGTTCGCCACCGACAGCAGCATTCTCAACCCCCTCGAGACTTCGATCGCGGTCGTGCTAGGACTCCTGTTTACAGTATTCATGGTCGTCGTAATCAGTGCGATCTGGCTGACCGGCTTCGTGGTGAGCTTTCGCTGGCTCGATTGGCTCAGCACACCGTTGAATGCACTTGCGGACGGCCTGCGGAATCAGATCGCCACCCCCATCATGCTGGCCGTGGCGGCATCGATCGGCGCCTTCTTCGTAGCGTGGTTCATCGTCCGCGGATACCATGCCAAGGCTGTACTGCAGGTCGTGGCCATGCTGGTGGTCGCCGTGACTGGGGTCGGCTATCTGGCGCATCCGCTGGCCGCTGTTTTGTCGCCGAACGGCCTGCTGGCCCAAGGACGCGATGTCGGGATCTCGGTGGCGGCGGGGCTCAACGGCGACTCCCGCCCGGATCCTAGATCCATTGTCGCCGACCTGGACACCACCTTGGCCGACAATTTCGCTCGACATCCGCTGCAGGTATGGAATTTCGGTCATGTGATCGACGATTCACCTCGGTGCCGAACGGCCTGGTCGTCGGGAATACTGGCGGGCAGTGAAGCGCAGGTCACGAACGGGATGCGTGACTGTGGCGACGCCTTTGCCCACACCAAGATCATGAATCCGAGCCTAGGGCAGGTCGGCACCGGCTTGATACTTCTGATTTTCGGGACCATTCTCCTGCTGTTCATGTCCTACCTTTCTATCAAAATATTCCTCGCCGCACTGTCATCGATCTACCACGCGATCCTCGCCATTTTCGGTTTCGCAGCCGGCGGATTCATATACGGCCCCACCCAGGAATTCCTGGTACGCAACCTTGTCGACACGGTCGGTGATGCCCTGGCACTGGTTGTCTACACCACGTACCTCGGTTGCTACACCCTTGTGCTCGACCATGTATTCCGATCGGCACCGGACAGCGGCATGGCCGCGATCTTCGTCGGGGGGATTGTGCTGATCGCGGGCTTCATACTCCTGCGACGTCTCGATCTTCACCTGCTCGGCGGCCAGCGCGGGACCGCAGAGAAGATTCGTGCGGCGCTCGAGGGGAAACCGGCACCGGCCAGCGGCCCATCCAGCGGGATCGGCGAGGCAAGCCTGCGCTACTCGCTGTCACCGGGCCACGTCATGGGAACAGCTTTGCGTGATGTCGCCGAATTCAATGCGAACCCCTTGGCATCCTTTGTGTTCCGTCGCTCATCACCGTTGACGCACTTCTCGAAGCGCATGCAAGAAATGAACTACCTGAATTATGAATTACTTAGAGGAACCGTTCCACAGGGGGCCGCAGCAGGCTGGATGGGACGACTCACCTTGGGAAAGAATGCGCACGATGCGGCCGCCAGAGCTGCCGTGCGCGACTTCGACGGCACCCACGCCCGCGCCGCCGCGGCAGCGATGACTACTATCCTCAATCTCGGCGCCGACCGCGCCGACGTCATGGGCGCCCTCGCTGTCGCACGTTTTCCCAGAGAAATACGCAGATGGGCGGCCGAGGCCCATGCTCGGACCATGCAGTCCGCCGAGGACAACCCGATGGAATATGGCCCGCTGAAACGAGTTGCCGCCGCCTTGGACCTGGCCGAAAATTCTCGACAGTTCGGCATCGTCGAGCGAAACGCCCACAATGCTCAATTCGCTGAATCGGCGGCAATGTTCTACCGCCTCACTCCCCGACCCGTGCGCAATCGCAGTGATGCGAACTGGGAAACCGATCCGTTGATCTGGGATACCGTGCGGCGAACCTATGCGACGTTCGATGATTTCCAGCGCGTGGTAACACCAGAAAGGTTTGCGAAAGCCGATGAAGACACCCGCAGATACATTGCCTATAGGCTTTCCAGAGATCTCGCCGAAACGGCAGAACGGTATTACCACTCCCCGGACGAACCAAATATCCGAAAGGAAGCGATGCGGCGAAAGAATAGGGCCATGTATGTCGATCTTCGGCTCGCGGGCACCAATATAGGCCCATGGACTAATTAGCGTTCCTCAGCAGTTGAGCGATCCACACAAAACGATCCCACACAAAACGAGTAATCCGAAGTCTCGTACCCACCCAGATGAAGTGGCTCCACGAAAAGAAGTTGCACTGACTCATTGTCGTCGGTTTTGCGTGCGTCTTGAATTGTTTTCGACGATATCAAGATCCGGATCGGCAGTAGCCTGGGCGGGCCCTGCGGCGGGCCACATGGTCGACGCGCTTGTCTTCCGTACCCGCAGCGGCGACTGAGCCCCGGTACTCGGACAGCCCGAGATCACCGCGGTCCCATTGACCTGTGCGGATCCGGCGGCCGATGGCCTCTCGGGTCGGGAAATCGGCACCGCAGTGGACGAGCACATCGAGCGCGGCCAGGTGATGGCCGCGAAGCTGGATGCCGAGGCCCCACTCAATTCTGGGACGGAGATTTGGTCGTCGCGGTGCACACGTCGGTGATCGCGCTGACGGCGGTCCGGGCATCGGCTGGGGCGGTCTCGGGCGCCGTGCCGCCGGAGGTCTCAACATCGGTCCAGCAATCGGAGCCTCGGGCAAGCCGCACAGTAGAAGATGGTCGTAGAGCGTACATTTGGCGCGCTCATGCGCGGCTGTGGCCTCTACGACCGGGCCCGCTCATCAGAATTCGGCGCGGCACCTCTTTCGCCTCGGTGGTCAACCGCGCCGCTCATTGACCACATGGCCGATCACCGTGTACCCCATACGGGTATCGGAGCGACATCACCGGTAAACACCCGGTCCGCGCGCCACACCGATTCCGATAACGAGTCCGCCGGTGGCGATGACCTCGTCCCGGATGCGCCAGGCCCGCCCGCAGCGCCGGTGCCGCATTGTCCGGGAGAGCAATCGGCGCACCGAAGATGCATAGCACCGCACCCTCGAACTTATTGACCAGAAACTTTGTTCTCCTCCGTCGCCGCGACGACGAGCGCGAGCAGTCGATTGAGCTTGGCGACGAACTTTTGCTGAGGCGGACCGTTAGACAGCTCGACGGATCCGATGACGTGTCAGCGTTTACGAAAATCCGCAGGTAGCCGTTTTCCGTTCACGTATTCGGGCAGGGCTGCGTTCACGTAATCCCCCAGCGGGAAGGCCGTCGCGGCTGGTGTGGTCCTCGCAGGAGTTGGCTGCTCCCATCGCTCGATGGTGATGGGAGCCCGTATTGGCGAGGAGAACGTTAGACGTGGTCGATATCGTCGAGATCTTGGTTCACTGGCATGCGGGTCGTTCGCAGAGCCAGATCGCGGCCAGCCTCGGGCTGGACTGCAAGACAGTGAAAAAGTATGTGAACCCGGCGATCGCGGCCGGGTTGTCGCCGGACGGGCCGCAGCGCTCGCCCGTGGAGTGGAGCGAGCTGGTGCGGCAGTGATTCCCGCAGATTGCCGATTCGAGGTGCGGCAGACAACGTGGCCGGAGATCGGGCAGCCTTGCGAGTTCATCGTGGCAATGACCAAGGCAGGTGTGACCAGGCAGACGATCTGGCAGCCGTTGCGTGATGAGCACGGCTTGACAGCGTCGGTGTTGTCGCTGAAGCGGTATATGGGCGCAGAAACAACTAGCTACGTGTGGAGAAAAACACCTTGCCGCTTGCGGGGCACCGGAGAACTCACTTGCCATTAGATATCAGCCCCCCTGAGTCCGGCGATATCTATGTCCGAGAAGGGAGAATTCATGCCGGGCCGTCGACCCCGGCGACGAGATCTCAGCTTTACGTGGCAGAAACGCGGAGCCCGACGTGGTGGCCAGAATGCAAGTTAGTCGGTGAGACGGTCGATAGATTCGGCCGCCCCAATTGTGGCGGCGCCGGAGTGGCTGGCAGGATAACAGTGCCAATTGACATCAACTCCTAGAGAGTTGTATTTGGCGTAAAGTTCTTGTCCCATAGATGCCGGAACGATTGAGTCTTCCGTGCCGTGATAGAGGTGAACGGGCGCACGAACAAATTCACGGCCGGCGGTCTCATTGGCCAGAATGTGGTACCATCTGGGGTCGTTCCACGGGTCAGGGCGATTGCACCAGTGCCCTAGAGGGGCGTTGTAGGAGACGAGGATTGTGGCGGCATTCAGGCTCCCCGCCCGCTGCACCTCCCATTGGCCGGTCTGATTAAGGATCTGGTTGAGAGGAATCTGGGTATAGGCACGACTAAGTCCAATTAGCCCAGCCAAACCAAGTCCCGACCAGATGCCGCCGTCCAGTCGTGGTAGAAGGCTACTCAGGTTGGCGATGACTGCTCCCGCGGCGACGCCGGACAGGTGCAATTCTGGGGCGTATCGCGGTTGTTGTTCGGCAGCCCAAACTGCCGTTCGGCCGCCCACGCCGTAACCCCAGAAAGCGCAGCTTGTGACCGAAGACTCCAGTAGCAGTAGATCCTGCGCTGCGCGCACGAGGTCGAGCACCGTGTGAGCGGCCGCACGCCCGGCGAGGAAATGATGCGGTCCCAGACCTGTCACTCCTAGGCACAGCCCATCGGGCACACCCACAGTCCAGCCGCGTTCGAGTGCCATCGAGACAAAACCGGCTTCCGGTTCGCTCCCGTCCGCCAGCAGCTGCGACGGCGCGCAACGGCCGCCGAGGCCGTGGAATGCGGGACAATACGCTAGCAATGAGTTCAAACTTTTGGAACTCGGAGTGATGACGATGCCGGAGGCGGGAACGGGTTCACCGAGACTAGTGCGAGTAGAATACACCACTTGCCACGCACGCTTCACACGCTGGAGTTGCGGCACGCGAATGGTGCGTACCCGCAGTATTTTTCCAGGCGAGGTGCGCGGACCAATTGGAATGTAGGCATAAAAACCGTCATCATCGGCGGGTGCTGGTTCTGTCACGGTAATCCTAGGTCGGGACATGTAGACGGTGAAGGTTCTTACAATCCGGGCATCAGCCACTAGAGCTGACCGCGCGCGGCAGAGGGGGAGCCGAAATAGCACTTGCACCGAGTAGGAGTGCGCATCCTTATTTGCAGATTCGTCAGACTCCGGCGTGGCCCTTAAGCCGTGCGCTGGGCGGGTTTACTCGGGTCGGACACCGCAGATGAACAACCGCCCCCGGTTGGATGCAATCATGCTATCACGCTTTTTGAGGTGCTGGGTTCATGAACCTGCATTCGCCGATAGCCGTAGATAAGCAGACTTCCACAAATGCAACACAATTGTCTGCGGGTACGATCGTGTCTCACATCCGTGATTAGGGTGGACATACGTATGCAGAACAGCGCTCCGCTCCCCATTGCAGAGGCATCGCCACTACTGCCAGCCGGTCGCTTGCGTGTCTGGCAGCGATACTCACGTCGCTACTGCGCGTTCCTGCTCGGGCACTCCCTCTCACCGCCGCGCCAAGCTCAACCCGAGACAGAAAGCGAGGCCCCGATTTCGAAGTCATCTAAGAGCAACCTATCGGGTTCGGTTGCGGAGTCTTCGCCAGCAGATGAGGGCGGCGGCGAGGTAGAGGAGTCCTTGATGGATGTCGGTGCGTCGTTCCCAGCGGGTCGCCTGGCGCCGGTACTGGTGCAGCAGGGCCAGGGACTGCTCGACGATCCATCGCCCCGTCACCCTGTCGCGGGTGCCGCGACGGGGGATGTAGCTGGTGATACGACGTTGCCGCAGGTCGGCATACACGCGCGAATAGGCGTAGCCCTTGTCCGCGATCAGTGCCTTGATCCGGTGGCGTGGCCGACCCGCTCGGCCGCGCAGCGGCCGGACCCGGTCGAGCAACTCTGGCAGCATCAGGTGGTCGTTGACGTTGGCACCAGACAGCGTGACCGCGAGAGGTAGCCCGTTTCCGCAGGTCAGGATGTGGTGTTTCGAGCCGGTTTTGCGGCGGTCGACTGGGCTCGGACCGGTCGCGGCGCCCCTTTTTTCGCCCGCACGTGCGAGGCATCGGCGATGACCCGGCCGAAGTCGATCAACCCGGCGGTATGGCAGTGGGTGAGCATCGCCTGATGCATCGCCTCGAACACCCCGGCCGCTTGCCAGTCCCGCACTCGTCGCCAGCAGGTCATGCCGGACCCGAAGCCGAGTTCTTGGGGCAGGTCTTCCCACCCGATCCCGGTGAACAGCACGAACAGGAATCCCCTGGAACACCAGTCGGTCGTCCATCCGCGCCGGCCCCGGCGTCCCCGGTGCCCGCACCGGCAGTAGCGGTTCGATCACTGCCCACAACTCGTCATCCACGACCCACGGCGCCGCTACAGCGAAACATACTGCACCGCAACGAGAGTCACCGCCACTCAACAGAACCTGTTGGGAGCTCTAAGCCTCGATCGCCGAGATCGCCGCCGCCCAGCTGACCAGTCGGCTCTCCGGCCGACTGATCGGCACCAGCAGCGCGGACCGGTTCACCATGTCCGCCAGGGGACTTGGTTTGTCCGATGTCCGTCTCAGCATCGAAACCCACGACGGCGCGCTGCTAATCATCCGCTACTTCGGCCGATACGCCTCATCCCTCAACAGCTCTCGACCGCGATCGTTGCTTCGTCCGACACCGCCGACCCCCGCTACGACTGGCTCAACGACATACAAGCTGCCGGCAAAGGCATCTTCAAGGCAGACCGCAGCCGACTGGACTACGAACTCTACGAACTACGGTGAACAACCACGACCTGCCGTCGGTCTGCGTCGGGCGCCGCGCCGATGTCGAATGTCGGCCAACCATTTCCTGACCAGCCCCGGTCATTGCTGTGTGCATCGAGTCGCCGAAGACGGTACCCAGCGGCTGTTGCTGCTCAGCAACGGTCTGCTCTTTGCCGCATGTCATCGGGTGCTGCGAGCGTTCTGTCTGACATAGTGCGGCGCAAGCAGAAGCATGCCTTCGGTCGCTGGTGGACAAACTTCTACTCCCTGTCGTCGGCTTGTGCGCCGGTGCTGCTCGTCGGCGCTGCCTTGCCACCCGGCCCGGCAGAGAAGAGATCTGGCGGGCGGCCGTCGTGGCAACCTGGGTCGGGCCTGCGCCGTTGGACAATCGGAGCAGGGCCATCGGGTTCAGCTGGTATTCGACGAGGAACCGGTTCCGCGCTCATTGCCGGTTCGTGCTGTCGATGGCGGAGTCGTCCCGCGATTGCTTCCACAGTGCCTGGTAGTCGGGGTCCGACAAGGACTGGATGAGCCTGCCGACGAAGGCGTGTTCGGCCTCGAGGATCGCTATCTGGTAGTCGTCCTCGATCAGGAATATCCAGGGCAGCCCGTTGGCTCGAGCGGTCGTGCCCTCGGCACGCAGTTCCGCGAGGGTGGCGGCCAGGGCGTCTTGCCGGGTGGTCAGCAGGTCGGCTGCCTCGGCGGGTGGCAGGCCGGCCAGCAGCGACAGGGCAACCCCGAATCGGGGGTACTCGTTCTGCGGGTGCGCCAGCAGCATACGCATCCAGTCGAGGTATTCCGCGCGGCCGGCCTCAGTAAGCGCGTAGACGGTCCGCTCCGGCCATCGGCTGTCACGGACGGTGCCCTGTTCAGCGATGAATTCCGCGCGGGTCAACTGGTCGATGACCATGTACAGGGACCCGCGGGTGTATTTGACGTGCCGGTCGGCTCGAGTTTCTTCGAGCCGTCGAGCCAGCTCGTACGGGTGCGCGGGTCCGTTCAGCAACCACGCCATGACCACCAGTCCCAGCGGGTTGGACACCTTCCGCCGATGCGCCATGAACCTGTCTCCTTCCGACCGAAGCGTGCCTCTCCATATTGGGGACCACAGTAGTTGACATCGACTACCCACAGTCGTCTAGTATTAGTCGATATCAACTGGTTTGTATTGGCTAGTTGGGATGAACTAATAGACGGGGAGTTCGATGACAGGCGCACGGACGGCCATCGTGGCCGGTGGCGGTATCGCTGGTGCAGCAACCGCGATTGCATTGCAGAAGGCGGGCATCGAGGCGGTGGTTTACGAGGCGCACCGCGACAGCGCGGAAGGGATTGGAGCGTTCCTGACGTTGGGCAGCAACGGCATCGACGCATTGCGGACTCTTGATGCCGCACACGTCGCCATGGATCTGGGCTTCCCCACCCCCGGTATCGCGTTGCGCAACAGCGCAGGCAAACTCCTCGGCTACAGCAGCACAGGGCTCCCGCTGCGCGACGGCACCGTCTCCCGCACGCTGCGGAGGGCCGACCTGTACGTGGGCTTGAATCGGGAAGCGGCAGCCCGCGGCATCCGGATCGAATACGGCAAGCGACTGGTCCAGACGGAGCAGATCGGCACCGAGGTACGGGCACGGTTCGCCGATGGCACCGAAGCGATTGCGGACGTGCTGATCGGTGCCGACGGGGTGCATTCGACGGTGCGGGGAATCATCGATCCCGCCGCGCCGAACCCGGTGTACTCGGGCCTGCTCACCACAGGCGGATACGCGCAACACGCCGGAATCACTGTCACCGACGGCAGTTACGAGATGATCTTCGGTCGCCGCGGGTTCTTCGGATACGCCACGGCCCTCGACGGTGTCACCTGGTGGTTCGCCAATGTGCCGCACCGTCGCGAACTCGATCGGCGCACGGTGGCCGCCGAGACCGAACACGAGCGCCGCACACGGCTGAACGAACTGTTCGCCGACGATCGCGGACCGGCGTTGTCGCTGATCGAAGCCAGTCCCGAGATCGGCACACTGACGGCAATCCACACTGTGCCGAAGCTACGGCATTGGCACCGCGGGCGAATCGTGGTCATCGGCGATGCGGCCCACGCCCCGTCTCCCACCTCGGGGCAAGGCGCCTCACTGTCAATCGAGGACGCCGTCGTGCTTGCCCAATGCTTGCGCGACAACCACAACGTTCCGGCGGCGCTCGCCCGATTCGAGGCCGAGCGCAAACCCCGCGTGCAGGCGATCGTCCGATGGGCCGCTCGCGTCAACAGCAGCAAGGCCGCCGGCCCCGTCGCCGCCGCGATCCGGGACGCGATGATGCCGCACCTCCTGCGAATGACGGTCCGCAGCAAAGCCTTCGGCGACATCTATCACCACCACATCCACTGGGACGACCGACAAGCTGCCCGCTGAGACCGAACACACCGACCTAGCGCCGATCCGGAACCTCGAAGTTGGAGAGCGAGACATGTCCACACTGCCCCAGCCGTCGACCGACCCGACTGCAACCGCGCCCCGACAGCGGATACTGCCATTGGCAGCCGTCGCCGGCCCGATTCTGTTCACTGTGGCCTGGATCGTGCTGGGATTCCTGAGCACGGGATACACCCTGTTCGACCACACTTACACTCACTACTCTCCCGTCACCCAACCCGTCAGCGGGTTGGGTATCGGCACTACAGCCCCCTGGATGAATACCGCATTCGTCCTTTCGGGCACGTTGCTGATCATCGGCGTGCTCGGCGTTTTCCGCGCCATTCCCGATCGCACATCTAGCAAACGAGCCTGGTCGATCGCCTTACTCTCCGCTGCGGGGGTTGGCATGATCATCGACGGCGTCTTCACCCTGCGATTCGTTATTCCTCACACCCTCGGATTTCTCCTCGCGGCGGGGGTGCCGGTCATCGGCTTCCCACTCGCCGGCAGTTACCTACGTCACCACCCACAGTGGCGCGCGATCGGGGCCTGGCTCCAACTCGCAGGGCCACTGACACTGCTACTCATAGTCGCCTTCTTCGCCACCTTCACACCGACCGCCGACGGCGCCGAACATGGTATCGCCGGGCTGATCGAGCGAGTTCTGGCAACTGAAGTATTACTCAGTTTCGCCGTGCTCGGCATACACGCGGCTACTCAACGTCCACGGGCCATGACCGCCGCCGCTGCCACCCCTGATCGCCGCTACCGTATGCGGAACCGCCCGCGATAACAGGTGGACAATGCGCTACCCAACAGGGCGATAAGAGCCTTCGGTGACCGCAGCAGCGACACGGTCAACACCCTGATCGCGGACAAGGGCCACGACTACCCCAGCATCTACATCCAACTGCGGCAACGACGTATCACCGGTTACACCCCCGCCGCAGCACCTGCGACAAGGTGACCGCCGGACGCTGGATCGTCGAACAATCCCTCGGATACCGGTGAGCGCAAACGGTTCTCCTCGGCGATCCTGCCCGCTTGGTGCCGGTGTTCACCGTAGATCAGCGAGGTGCTGCCGCTGCCGTATCTGCACGGGCTGTCCACCGGCGACTTCGCACCGGCACTGCAGCAGTTCCTGGCCACCGGATCGGGCCTGTCGGCCTCGGCAATCAACCGGCTCACCTCGCAATGGCAGGAGGAGACGAAAGGCTCTGCTGTCCCGGACTTTTCGAACGTAAACTACATGTATTCGTGGGTAGACGGTATCCACGTGAAGGTCCGCCCGGAACAGGAGAAACTGCGCCCGCTGGTGATGACCGGCGTGCGTGCGGACGGCCGCAAGGAACTCATCGCCAGCAGCGACGGGTTCCGCGAAATCGCACGAACCGTGGGCCGACCTGCTGCGTGGTGCCGCCCTCGAGACCTTCATCACGCTTGCTGAGCAATCCTGGGAAGGACGGACATCGTCACATCTCGGTCGGCCGAGGCAAACGAAACCGTAGTCGCCTCACCAGCACTTCCCACAGCGAAATCGTGCCGTATCAACGAAATCGAGTTGGTCATTGGAAAACAGAGCCATCCAGCTACTCAGGCAAATCCAAACGGCTCTGACCGATATGTTGACTAGGAGAGCGAGGGTTGACGCGAAATCCATCAAGCGTCTCAGCGCAGCAGCCGAACAGGTGGCAAAGACCAACAACGAGGCCGATATCCGGGCCGCGGAGATGATCACCAACACAGCAGAGCCCGGAGCAGCACGGCCGACGCTCTCTGCCGGTGCACCTTCTCGGCCGGCGATCGCCAATATCCCCGATCGACTGCCAACAAAATATTTGAACACGAGCCTGGACGAAACCGGGCTCGCAACCGTCGGGCCCGTGCACACAAACGACGGCCCCGGCATCGCCCGTGCGCATGTGCTGGCATCAAGAGTCGCTTACCGTGATCTCCCTGGGGCTGCAGAGCACCTCGATGACTTCCTGCTGGGCGATCTGGGACCGCGGAAGATCGCGGACTGGTCCCGACTGGCCACCTCGGGCGAGCCGGGACTGTTGGTGGCACGTACCTCCGACAATACGGTCGCAGGATTCATCTGGGTCTCCACACGCGGCGATGGCGCCGGAGAGGTGAATGCTTGGTACGTACACCCGAATTGGCATGGCACCGGAGTCGGTCGAGACCTGATTCACGCGGCGCTCAACCGGCTGGGAGACGTCGATGTCTACGCCCAAGTCGTCGCCGGCACCACAGCGGTCAAGCACTATCAGCGGTACGGATTCAAAACATTTGGCGAGCTGGGAGAAACGCCAGTCCCACTACGAGAAGCCGGGATTCACGCACCCCTGATCTCGGTCAAACGCACCTCAGAAGCGGCCGGTCAGTAACGCACGCAAATCTGCCAACTCCTCACCCACAAGTTTCGACAACATCTCCTGACACCTCGATCACCGGAGGCCATGTGTTCCGGGCCCGAACGTGCTTTACATGCCGACTTCCTCGGCAGCACAAGGGCGAGTGCGAACTGCTCGGGGCGTCACTCGCACCTAGAGAATTGCGCGTCAATTTCCTGAGCATCGGGCGACGGGAGCCCGATATTCGCCCTCGTCACGAGGCCAGGTAATCGACCCACCATATGAAAAGATTTGTCACGCCCTATCATCGCGGGCCGGAGCGCGCCGGCTCGATTGCTCGCGGTGTTTTTATTTCTAGTGGAGCTTTTACAGGCGGTCTGCGGGCCACTGGGTGTCGGATCAATTATCATTTTCGCTCGAGGTGAACTCGAGGAATCAACCGCAATGCCGGGTTCTAGTCTCTTTCTTTACGTGGTGGGTGCCCGGTCCAGCGGATATAGGCTCGGCGGAACCCTCGGGCGTCGCCGAAACCTACCTCCCGGGCGATCGCCTCGATCGTCAGCGTCGACTCATGCAGCAGATACGTCGCTCGCCGCGCGCGCACACGGTCACGCAAACTGTGGAATCGTTCTCCAGCACTGGCGAGTTGCCTGCGCAACGTGCGTTCAGTGATGTGCAGGCGCTGAGCGATTTCGGCCATGGTCATGGGATGCCGCAGATTGTGATCGAGCAGCGATTCCACGGCCATGACGACGTCAGGGCGAGTGCTGTCGATGTCCAGCAGTCGGCGGCACGCGTCGATCGCGACGGCGCGAATGGGATCGTTGGGGGTGGGGAACGGCCGATCCAGGTCGGCGACGGGAAAGACCAACCGATTGGCGTCGGCGCCGAACCAGACCGGGCAGTGGAAGAACCTGCGATAGTCGTGCGCGTACTTCGGTGCGGTATAGGAGAGTTCGATCCTCGTGGGCGACCAGCCCGCGCCCAGCATGGTGCGTAGGAAGACGACTGTGCTGCACAGGACCTCTTCACAGAGGAACGCGATCAGACGTGGCTCGGGCGCGCGCTCGCGCAGACGGAGCGCGACTTCATGATCGAACAGTTCGGCTTCGAGATCGACCAGACTGCCAGAGGCTTGGTGCAGTTCCAGTCCAACCGCCATCGCGTCAGCGGTAGTGACGCACGAGCGCATCGCCATACCCAGCATGCCGAACGTCAATAGTACGTCGCGCATCCCAACCTGCATGCCCAATGGCCTATCCGGCATCGCACGCACGGCCCGGCGCAGGATCGTCGCGGCTTGCTGGTACGACACCTTCAACTCCGGGGAGGTCACCAGCAGATTGGGATCGAGGCCCGTACCCGCGAACCAAGACACGGTGGACAGCCCTTCACGCTGTCCGATCTCCACAACCCCGGTCAGCACGAGGGGCGGTATGACCGCCTCATGCAATCGCATATCGGCACGGTTTGCCACATCACCCATCCCTGTCCGGTTTCGCCCCCATTCTAGCCGGAATGGCCCTCCTGGCCCTTGCCAGCGCTGGCTTGAATTCATTTAGGTCTGCGACGGCGAAAGAAGGATGTATGACCTCCAAAACAGATTGTTCCGAGCCCGCTCGTATGTGGTCGGTTCACGCCGAAGGTGGGGCGCCTTCGTGTGCTTGGGATCATTTGGGTGTTGGTTCTGCTGTGGAGCTGGATGGTGCGGGTGCGCCTGCTTTGACCAGTGAGTTTGTGGGGCGGCACGTGGAGTTGCGGCAGATTGATGATTGGTTGCGGTGTGAGACGGCGAGGTTGGTCACGCTTGTTGGGCCTGGTGGTATTGGTAAGACGAGGCTGGTGGTCGAGGCGTTGCGCCGGCACGGGCGTCGTCCGAATCCGGTCTATTGGGTTGGGTTGGCTCGCTTGGTGCGTGGCGCGCATGTCGATGTGATCGCTGAGGAGGTGATGCGGTCGACCGGGGTGGTGGATGTTTCGGGTCGGTCGGTGCGGAAGTGTGTGGAGGGGGTGTTGGCTGGTGATGATCGGCCGCGGGGGCGTGGGGCGGTGCTGGTGATGGATAATTGCGAGCATGTACTGGATGCGGTGGGGCCTCTTATCGTGGGTTTGCTGCAGGCGGTACCTGGGCTGACGGTTATCGCGACGAGCCGGGAACCGGTGGGGTGGGTCGATGAGCATATTCTGACTGTTCGGCCGTTGACGGTGTCCAATGCCGTGGAGTTGTTTCGGCGGCGGGCGAAGATCATCGGTCGGCCGGTTTCGGATGATCCTGAGCAGTTGGCTGTGACCGAGGAGATTTGTCGGCATAGCGACAATAATCCGTTGTTTATCCGGTTGGCTGCGGCGCGGTTGCGGCATCGCCCGTTGGGGGTGGTGCGTCGGGAGTTGAGTGGTGATTCCGATGACAGGCGTATGCAGTGGTCGCACGGGGCTAAGATGGGAGTTGAAGAGCGTCATGGTGGTGTTCGTGATGTGATTGCCTGGTCCTATGATTTGTGTTCGGGCGCTGAGCAGTTGTTGCTCGACCGTATGTCGGTGTTCGCGGCGGGTTTCGAGGTGCATGACGATGTGACGCGAAGCGGCGGCGCCGAACCGGATGCCATCGTGGCGGTGTGTGCGGATGAGTACCTGCCGGCGGAGGAGATCGAGTCCTTGCTGGAGAGGTTGGTGGAGCGGTCGCTGGTGTCGGTGAATATCGCGTCCGCCACGGTGCGGTATTTTCTGCTCGAAAGTGTGCGTGTGTTCGTCTCCGGCCAGCTGCGGCTGCGTGGTGGGGGGCCGAGCGAGGCGGAGTTGCTGGCACGGCTGCGGCGGTATTATCGGGACAGGGTCGTGTCTGGGCGAGCGATTTGGTCGGGGCCTGGGCAGCGTGACTGGCTGGAGTGGGCGCGTGGTGCTTGGGACAATATTCTTCTCGGTATCGAATCCGGCCTCACCACACCTGCTGAAGCTGTTATCGGTGTCGAGACCGCGAGTGCGTTTATCTCGTTGCGGGCTCCGTTCGTGATTTCCCATGCGGGTCGTGCGATGCCTGCGTTGATCGAACGCGCTGTGGAAGCTGCTGGCGGTATCGAGGTGATACCGACGCGGTTGCGGGTCGCGGCGCTCGCGGATGTCGGCCACTTCGCGTTGTGGCACGGGCAATACGACTACGCGGCAAAGTTGTTGGATGATTGTGTGGCTACCTGTGTGCCGGATTCGCGACTGGCCCGTGGTTGGCGTGATACTCCAGGGTCTGACATCGGCCTGCCGGCAGAATTGGAATTCTTCTGGGGTGTCGAACTCATGCTGCGCGGTTCGGATCCCCACGCGCCGTCTGTATTGGCTCGTGCGCGAAAGAAATTTGCTGAGGCCGGTGACCTCGCGGGCCAGCGGCGTAGTGACATGTTCGAGTCGCTGGCGTGTTCTCTCACCGGTGATGGACAGCACGCGCTGGAAGTCGCCCGGCGGCACCTTGATCGGGTCTTGGAATCGGAATCGGAGAACGCTGATTGGGTGAATCCCTGGGCGCGGTTGGCGTGGATGCTCGCGCTGCTGTTGCATGGTGATCCGCATGAAGCATTGAAGGTCGGTCGCACCGTGCTGAAGCGGTATAGAGCGGGCATCGATCCGTGGACGACCAGCTGGATATTCCGCTTCGGTGTCGCAGCACTCGCCCGTGTCCTCGCCGACCGCATCGCCCGAGAAGACGCCCACCGCGACGACTGGGAGACCGCCGCCACAGAAATCGCGCTCCTGCAAGGCGCCGTGGCCGAATCGTGCCGGTCGATGGGTATCACCGTCGAAAACATAGCCACCGTCGCCGCGCAGACCAAACGCGTTACCGAACTCGTCACATCAATAATCGGGGCGGATGGGTTCGCCGCCGCAATGGAACTCGGCGCGCAACTGAGCGTGGATTCGCCGGACCTGCACGCATTGATGCTGGGCACCCGATCCGCCGACGACCTGCTCCACGCCACCACCACCGACCGGCGCGCGGCGACCTCGCGCTGGCAAGACCTCTCACCCGCCGAACGCGAGATCGCCGTACTCGTCGCCGCCGGCTGGGCCAACAGCGCAATCGCCGCACGCCGCGGCAGCTCCATCCGCACCGTCGACACACAAGTCTCCATCATCCTCCGCAAACTCACACTCACCACGCGGTACGACATCATCACCCTGGTCCCACAAGAACTCATTAAACGCATCCAACTCGAAGCCCGAGAACGACCCACCCGCCTCCGCCATCTACAGCACTGATAAAGCCGTGAATCGCGGCTCTGTCTCAATTTCGGTGGTGATTGCTGGTGTGAGGCACGAAGTGCCGTGGGTGATGTGAATGTGTCTGTAAGCCTAATTTTTTCGGAGTTGCCACCACTGTTGGTGGAGGAGGTGAGCGACGAGGGCTCCTGGATCGGGATACGCGCCCGGACCCCCGATGGCCCGGCGGCCTGCCCGGGCTGCGGTGCTGTTTCGGGCAAGGTGCACAGCTACCATCAGCGCACCGTCGTCGACCTGCCGCTCGACGGTCGTGCAGTGCGCGTGCGAGTGCAGGTGCGGCGGCTGGTGTGCCCACCCATAGGCTGTCGCAACACCTTTCGTGAGCAGGTGCCCGGGGTACTGGAGCGCTACCAGCGGCGCACCACGCGCCGCGGTACTTCGCGCACTGGGCCTGGGTGAAACCGGTCGCCGGATGACCAGGCCAACAAGAGCCGTATGACGGGAGACTGTCACCACGGATCTGTGGGAGCCCGGGGTTGAGATACCCCGGGCCACCCGACCGTTGTATTTACAGTCCCCGAAACCGGGGGAACATCATCACCTCCAAGGAAGCGGGAAAACCTCAGTGTGAGGCCCTCGGCCGACACCGACGATCGTCTTTGCTGGCTGTTGCGGTGTGAGTGCTGGCGTAGGCGGCGAGTGTGCACATCGCGCCGAGCACCGTCCATCGTGTGGGGGTGATCCCGGCTGCGGTGAGCAGGTAGCCTGCGGTCAGTGCGCCGAGTGCGACCGCGCCCTCACACACAAGTGCCATCGCCGCGACAGCGCGCAAGAGCGTGTGTTCGGGTATCGCCTCGACCCGGTAGATCGTCAACGCCACATTGGTAAGTACGCCTACCCCACCGATTCCGCACCAACATGCTGCCAACACAGAAGGGTTGGTACTCAGCGCCATCGGGACAAGCAGGACGGTCCATGCCCACAGCGATGCCCGGTAGAGGCGTCGAGGAGAAATGCGTGCGGTGAGCCACGATGCGGCCGCCGCACCGAGAATTCCACCGATCCCTGCCGCGCCGAGTACCAGCCCGGTAGTCCATGCGGGGTATCGGTTGCTGTGTAGTTCTACCAGGATCAACAACAGCACGACCTGGATGACGATGTTCGACAACCCGCTGATCAACGTCGATGTTCGCAGGAACGGTTGGGTCCACACAACGCGTATACCGTCGAGGATATTGGCGCGGCCGCCTGTCTCAGCGCAGACTGGTTCGGGTGCGGGCACGTTCGAGCGGATTACTCTCAGTGTGACTAAGCAGCACAGGTACGAGGCGGCGTTGGCGAGGAACGGTAGCCAGCGGGTCACACCGTAGACCGCTGCACCGGTGGCTCGCCCGATCAGGATTGCGATCGGTTGTTCGGCTTCGAGGAAGGAGAACGCGGTGGGGCGCTGGCCGGTTGACACCACATCGCGGATCGCGCCGAGTTCGCACAGACCGCCGAAGACATAGACGCTGCCCTCGATGAACGCGGTGGCAAGCAGTATCAGCCACAGACGGGGCAGGTGCGCCGCGGCCGAGATGGCCGCGACGCCGGTCGCGGCCAAACCGATGTACTGGCATCGGATCAGCGTGTGTATGTGGTGGGAACTGTCCGCGACCGCTCCGGCGGGCAGTTGAAAGATCAGCCCGGGCAGGTTCAGGGCTAACCCGATCCACCCTGCCGCCATCGGCGAGCCGGTATCGGCGAGAACTAGCAGCGGGTAGGCGATCCGGACACCGTGGAATCCCACCAGCGACGTCGCGCTACCGGACCACAGCAGGATGAAGTTCCGGTTGGTGTGCAGCCCAGAGCTATTCATCACGCCCCGTAGTGTCGGAAAACCTGAGATCCGCACGGACGGCCGATTCGATGTGCTCGATCAACTTTTTCAGATCGGCGCAGTACACCGACGGGTTACGGAATCCGGTGTCCTCGCGATAGCGGTGGACGTAGTGTCCACCACCGCACACGGGCTGCACCGGGCAAGAAAGGCAGGTGTCGCTCAACGCGGCAGCACCGATCTGGCGAGCGACGATCGACGGCTCCGATAGAGCCAGATCGAGCGGGTTGCCCTCGCCTTTTGTATGGAGTTCGGTCGCTCTCGCAAATGCCGACTTCAATTCGTCGACCTGCTCCAGGATGCCGTTCGTCTCGATCACGGCGAGTCGAATCGGTGCCAGTCCTACAGTCTCCGATACCGCGACACCGCCGAGCAGGAGGTCAATGATGTCTTCGAAGAGACGTACTTTAGTTTCCAGTACCGGCGCTCTGTACCATCGGTCGAATATTTTGATCAGCCAGTCGGCGTAGGGTGTGGTGTTGTCGTAGATACCTGACGCGGGCGGCGGTGTCACCCAATTGCCATGTGGCATTAGGAAGTCAACGGCTGGCGGATCGAACTTCGCGAGCGCCTCATAGGTCTGTACCGGGTCGTTGTGAGTATCGATCGTGCACAGTAGTCCGGAGAATAGGTGACGCCAATCGTCGGTAGTCAGCTTCGCCAATCCCTCGGCGACCCGGGAGTAGCTTCCCGAACCTCGCCGATCGCGGCGGTGTCGATCGTTCGCCTCTTCGTCACCGTCAATACTGACTCCAATCTGGATGCCCCATCTATCACAAATGCGAAGGAATTCTTCATCGAGCAGAACACCGTTGGTTTGCATTCCAACTCGCACCTCAGTGGACGGCTCGATCAGCTCTCGCGCTCGTCGGGCGAAATGCCCCAGGTCCCGATGTCCGACAAGTAACGGTTCACCGCCGTGTAATACGATATCGACAGCGGGCAACCTGAAGATGCGAGCATGTTCACCGATCATTCGGCATGTGTCGTCGAAAACTTGTCGAGACATTGTTTTCGGCTGCTCGCGCCAACTCTGGTCTGCCATTTCGTAGATATAACAGTAGTCACACGCCAAGTTGCACCGGCTATGGATCTTGATGATGAACTCCGTGAATGGCAGCGGTTTCCAACCGCCGCGACGTAATTCGGCAACATCTAACCCAATCGCAGGCCACGGAGCTCGCTCCCGAAAAGGACTCAACGATAGCGAAACTGATCCCATTTCTCACTCTCTTGGGCAGTGTGAACTATCCCGGTGGACTCAGCTCACCGAGCCCACCGAGTAGTCGACGCTTATCGCAACCGGTTACTTACCGGAACCTATGAAGGAGTTGAACGAGCGGCCTCGATCACTCCGATTCAGGCGACGCTCGAGCGCGGCACGCAGCGCGGGACTCACCCCCTCTGGCAGCTGCTCCGAGTTGGTCATGGCGAGCTGGGGAAGATTTCCCATGGTGATACCTCCTGATACAACCCCCGCATTTCAGCATTAGAAACGCAGCCTCAGGCGGACCCTGGCCGACTATTCTACGAATCGAACGGGGGATAACCTGATGCCGTGACATGTCGTCCACCCGGCCTCTGAAGGATATTTCGCCACAACACAATTTCCAATTCTCCAAATATGGGAAGCCCAGAGCCCGCCCTTAACGGCGCCCCGCTGACCGCGTGGGGACCCCCAGGCCACAACCGCTCAGCGCCGCCTCCGTGCCGCGGGGTCGGTTTGGGACTGCCACCAGATCAGCGCTTCCGCCTAGGGGCGTGGGTACTTGCCGAGGAACCGGACCGAGGTGTGCCCGCTCATGCGCATCAGCATCGGTGTCGACGGCCCCGTCCTCGGCGGCGTGGGTGAGCTTGGAATGTCGGAGTTGGTGCAGCGTGAACGGTCCGCTATGGCTCATTTTCGGTGCGTTGTGAGGCGCTGTGATTCGCATGGAGGTGAGAGTGATACCATCAGGAATAGACGTACCGACGGTCGAACGGGCCAGGCGGGGCGGAGCCGCCGTAGTAGTCCGAGGCCGGGAGAGCCGGTCACATGGCGAGGGGTAACATCGGTTTTCGAGAAGGGGCGGAGACTGGAATGCCGAAGATGCGCCACCGAACGGTGACGCCGCGCCGGGCGGCCCTGTGGGGCCGCGCCGGCGGGTATCGGGAATGCAGGCCAAGCTTCACCGTTGGGCGGCGGCCGATCCCGGCCGCCGGTTCGACGACCTCGCTGCGCAGCCGATCGACCATGCGGTCCTGATGGACCGGGTGCATCGGCGGGTCAAGGACAAGCGGGTGCTGGTGAGCAGCAAGCTCCCACAGAGCGGGCAGCGCCCGTCCTGCAGCTTGAGAATCCGCAGGCTGAACGCGTCGAGTAGCGGTGGTGTCGCTTTGCGTCGCCGTTCGGACCAGTACTCGGTCAGGGCCGGGTCGTCCGGAGGCGATGCGCCCGTGACTATTCGGTGTCGGACGTTCGTCGTCCAGGCGAACTGGCGCAGGTGAGCGCCGGTATCCCGGTCGCCGAAAACCCACCGGTCCTGCCTGGACTGGCTGAACCGGCCGAAGTACCAGTTAACGGCCCAGTACCTCGACTTATTCTGATGGCCGTGCTTTGGCGCACTTGTAGGTGAGCTGCCACATGTAGTCGTCCAGCGCGACGAATGCCGTGCTGGACACCACCGTCCGGTAATAAATCCGACCACCCCCGTACGCTCGGGTCGATCTTGTCCGGCACTGCACTTACGTCCGACCCGTGCAGAGCCTTCGTCTCGGTGCGTAGCTGTTCCCCGAATCCGTTTCATAGCAGCATAACTCGGCTCGGTCAACAGCATGCCGCCATAACGGCGGACATTGAATCCGAGGAAATCGAAGCCGATATCGACGTGCACGATTCGCGTCTTGTCCTCCTTGAACACCAGCCCTCTCGGCTCCACCCAGGGAGCGAGCCGCGCTTTGACCTGTTCGTCCTGTTCGCGAATGACACAGAGCGACAGAGTCGTCGGCATATCTGACCAGCGCGGGAGAACCCTCCACCGACTCGGCGGCATGAGTCCCGAGCTGCGGTAGCGAACTCCCCCTGCTGCTTCCATCCCGTGCAGGGCGACGTTAAGCAGAAGGACTGACGACCCGCCTTGGGGCATGCCTCCCCGGTCGGGGCGAACGACCGTGATCGAGTACTACCGCCGGATCACAACCATCTGCTCGCTCAGCTTTCCATGTTTCCCGCTCGGGGACTGGTGACCGGTTGGCTGAAGATACGGTCGAACGCCGCTTTTCAGGTCCGCCGCTACGACGCCTGGTACCGGCACATCACCCTGGCCGCGCTCGTCCACACCTACCTCGCGTCACCGCAGCCATCGCCCTGAAAGTGTTGGCAGCGAACTCATCCCGCTCATCCCCGGCGAACTCCGTGCCTTCCGGCACACCTCATTACCTACCGGTCCGCCCTCACCTCCATCCAACGATGGTCGACCTGCCGCCCACGCCACCAGTTACACAGCCCAAAAGGCGCGACTAACACACCGATTACATCACGGAGTGCGGATGAGTGCGAGAACGAACGTACTCATAGCGGAGATATACGGACTCAAACTCCTGCTTGTCACACATATTTACAAGCTTGGAATGCGACGCTAAACTACGTACGTATGCTGTTCATCTCCACGGATGAGGGACATCGACTTGTTCGCGTATACTAAATCTATGTGGAGCTCCGAGAAACTATTTCAATGTCGGCTGCCCATCATGAAGTTTGCGAGCCTGGATGCCAGTCAAACACCCGCTGCCAATTTCTGGCGAATAGATCGGTGAGCAAGGAGGCGGGGCGGCTTCGTGCACTGCTCCGTTGAGCAGCGCAGCGAGAGCTCCCCTGCTGCGGAATGGTTATTACCAGTAGCCGATTTCTGGCACAGCAATTTTAGCAAAGGTCTGCTGTAGTATAGAAACTAGGCACTTTTGCCAATGGTGGATATCTAGGCGCCGTGATGCCATTATCGAACCTTGCGGTAGTGCCGTTCCGGATATAGACACCACCCGGCTCGGCGGACCAACTTCCGCCACGACCCTCCGATAATCGACCAGTATTCGAGGTGGAATTATTATGCCCCGGACCGGGTGCTGCCAGTATGCCGAAATATGCGCGGGATCCGCCGGGTTGCTGCTGCGGAGGACAGTCCAGTTCAGTGACCATGTTCAGGCTGGTCAAGACACTCGCGATCAACGCGGCGGCACTCACTGTGGACAACTGCTGGCTTGCACCAAATGCGGCGAACGACGCGTTGGGCGATACCGCGCAAATCGCTGCGGATTCCGACATCATCACCGGCATCTACGAAGGCAACTCCCCGCTCATGTCCTCGGACTCGAAGTCGGGAAAGTCCAGAAGGTCACGCCGACAGGCACACTCATCGAGATGCGCCTGTCGATCGAGCCGCGCGTGAATATACCGAAAGACGCTATGGCACGGACCATCACCTGGGTCGAGTCCGACACTGCGATCAAGACTATCGATCAGTTCGCTGCAGCGTGGAAACCGCAGGGAGGCGCCGCGAGGCTCGGCCCGATGTCGGGGTGGGTGCTCTAGCCCATGCTCGAAAACAACGGCGCGAAGATCTGCGGCACCCTCGGAGCGCTGTCGGCCGCGCTGAAGGTCGGCGGCGAGGACAAGGACGCGGTATGAAAAGTCATCCTCCGGCTCAGCGAACTCACCACCGCCATCCTCTCCGCGAACGACCGGGCTATCCGCGATTTCAGCGACTGGCTGACTCAGATCTTCGCACTGCTCCCCGAACAATCTCCGGCTTACAGGTGACACTCGACCATACGCAGCTGACCACCTTCCTCGCCAACACTTCCGGGGCACTCGGGCAGTACCGGGACCAGCTCGCAGGCACCTTGACCGAACTCACGAATGTGACACCCCAGCTTCGCGACTACCCCTCCGAAATCGCCGACCTCGCGCCGAGGGTGTTCCAGAATATCGACCACCTATCGACCGCGAGAACCAGCGAGCGCGAGTCCATTTCATCGTCCCCACCGCTCTCATGATCCGGCCGAGGTGGAGATCCGAGGAGGATCCGCGGGACGACTGTCGGCGTCCCGTCATGTTGTCGCGTCGGTTCTGTACCAGCCGTTGGCGGCGGCCCGTCGGCCGACTACTGATCGTAATCCTCGCGCTGTTCGTCCTTCCCGGACTCCTCGGTGCGGTGGCCAGTGCCCAGTACCAGGCCGCGACGACAGGCAGCGGTGTCTCCGAAATCGACGGGATCAGCTGGATGCATATCCGAGACTCCTATGGCGTGCCGCTGGCGAGCTATGCGTTCGCGACCGACCATGGCGGTGTGCTGAACCCGAGCTCCACCATTCTCTGGTCCGTCCTCGGTTTCGAATTCATCGGTTACATCGCGATCGTAACCACCGCGATCTGGTTGATCGGCAATGCATTGAGCTTTGAATGGCTGAATATGTTCGGCTCGGCGCTGACTGGGGTTGCGGACCGGCTGACCGTTCAGATCGCGACGCCCATGCTGCTGACCACCGCGGCTACCATCGGCGCGTTCTGTGTTGCCTGGTTCTTGCTGCGTGGATATCACGCCAAGGCGGTGCTACAGATCGTGACGATGCTCGGGGTGGCGATCCTGGGCCCAGTGTTCCTGGCCGAACCGCTCGGCGATGTGCTGTCTTCTAACGGATTGCTCGCCAAGGGGCGGGATTTGGGAATTTCGGTCGCAGCCGGATTGAACGGCGACACAAATCCGAATCCGAATCAAATGGTGACGACCATGCAGGAGGCTCTGGCGGACAACTTCGCCCGCCGCCCGGTGCAGGTGTGGAATTTCGGACATGTGGTCGACGAGCAACCGGCCTGCCGAGCCGCCTGGTCCGCAGGGATGGCCGAAGGCGATGACGATCGCGTTCGTAAGGGCATGCAACGCTGCGGTGATTACGCCGCCTACGCCAAAGCGCAGAACCCGAGCATGGGGCAGGCCGGTACCGGACTGATGTTGTTGATCTGCGGCGGCACCCTATTGGCGTTCGCAGTGATGCTCGGGATCAGGGTCATCAAGGCCGCACTGGATACGATCTATCACGGGTTCATGTCGATATTCGGCTTCGCCGCAGGCGGATTCGTCTACGGACCGACGCAGACCTTCCTAATCCGCAATCTCGTCGACGGCTTTGTCGCGGCCGCCAGGATGACCGCGTACACCATCTTCCTCGGCATTTATGTGCTGTTCATGGGCAATCTGTTCGCGCAGGCGAAAGGGCAGACCATGGCGGTGATAGTCATCGCGGGCACCGTCGAGATCGTCGCCACCGCCCAGCTCAAGCGTCTCAGCCGCAGTCTGGGCAGGGGCAACGACTGGATCGCCAACCGGTTCGCGCTCGCCGTGCAGGGGTCTGGAGCACGCTCCGGCGGTGCAGGTGGCGGTGGATCGGCACTAGGCATGGGTAATGCTCGCGCTGGCGATTCGCTGCACGCCGGGCTGATATCCGGGATGAGCATGCTGAACACGATCAATGCCTCGCCTGCGACCGCGTGGCTTCTCGGGGCGACGGTGGGCCCGTTGAACCCGCTGTCGCGCAGGAAGAAGCGGATGGATCTCAACAACATCGCAGCCTCCCCGATGGCGCGGCAATCGCAGGAGTACAACGATGCTGGCCGCCGGAACTGGCGAGTCAAGGTTACCGGGCGGTTGAACGGAATAGATGGCGGAATCAACTCCGCGCTCGGTGTCCAAAATGTTCTGGACGGTCTGGGCGACAGCAAGGTCCCGGACTCGATGATCGCTCCGATTCTGCTGGCGACGGGTGCGAGCGATCAGCAGGTGATCGATGCCCAGCGTGCGCTGGCCGTGCAGAAGGCCACCATGAAGAACTACGACCCCAACGGCTTCGCGCCCTTACAGAAAGCGCTCGCCGCAGGGTACGCGGTGGAGAACCACCAAGACGCCGCCGCGCTGCCGGCCTTCGCGGCGCAAGCCGTGGTCGCCGCGGACAGTTTCGTGCGGCACTCCACCGCGCCCATGAACCCGAACGCAGTAGATCACCAGTTCGTGCAGCGGATCATGAACATTTTGGACCGTCCAGACCATGAAAGCCAGCTCAGAACCATCACTCCAGACGAGTGGCGCAACGCCGGGCGCGATACTCGCCAACACATCGGACGGCAACTAGCGCTCCGGCACCAAGACGCGGCCACGAACTACTACCACAATCAACACAACCCGATTCTGCTTCAGGTCTTGCAGCGGTCGAACCGGCAACTGGCCGACTTCAACGGCTTCGATCCGAATCGTGGGCCCGTACCCTGGTCTTCGTAGGCGAGCGTGGGCAGACCCACCCTATTCGCCGATCGGTGAAGTGAAAGAACCGATCACCTATGCTTGACAGAACTTTCCTACTCCATCCTGGTCGCCCATTAGGGACTGTAAATACAACGGCTCTGTCTCAATTTCGGCTCTGGCTCACTTCCGGTGGCTCAGCGTGATGGTCTGACGGCACGATGCCTTGGTGAGCGTGGTGAATATTGCTGTTGGACTATCGTTCTCGGGTTTGTCAGCGCTGGTGATCGACGACGTTGTCGATGACGGTTCGAGGGTCGTTGTTCGGGCCAGGACGGCGCCAGGCCCTGCGGTGTGCTCGCGCTGCGGCGCGGCGTCGGCGAAGCTCCACAGCTATCATCGTCGGACCGTCGCCGATCTGCCGGTCGATGGCCGCCTGGTGGTGCTGCGGGTGCGGGTTCGGCGGCTGGTCCGTCCGACGCCGCACTGCTGGGGGACCTTTCGTGAGCAGGTTCCCGGCCTGCTCGAACGGTACCAGCGGCGCACCACCCGGCTGACCGGTCAGGTGCGGGCAGTCGTGAGGGAACTGGCCGGACGAGCCGCGGTCCAGCTGCTGGCTGCCTTGCCGGCTCGGTTGTCCCGCCACACCACAGTT
>NZ_JBIUCG010000036.1:0-52980 GCF_044548645.1 Nocardia sp. NPDC051929
CGGCGCGGGGGGGGGGGGGGGCGGGCCGCGGTGTGCTCTCCACCCCGCCCGGCGGGGCCCCCCCCCCCCCCCCCAACACCCGGCCCGCCAACACCCAGCGCCGCAGGCGCTGAAATCCACTATCGTGACGATCATGCTTGCCGAACAGGCCGCCGAGGCGATCGCCGAACGTACGGGAGTGTCACGCCACCGGGTCGCGGTGGTACTGGGGTCCGGCTGGCAGGACGCGGCAGCGGAGATCGGGGCGCCGCGGGCGTCGGTGTCGATGCCGGAGCTGCCCGGTTTCGGGAAGCCGACCGCGCAGGGCCATGTCGGCATGATCCATTCCGTCCAGGTGGACGACAACGCTGTGCTGCTGTTGATGGGACGCCAGCATCTCTACGAGGGGTATCAGCCCGCCGATGTGGTGCACCCGGTGTCGGCGGCCGTGGCCGCGGGCGCGGAGATCATCGTGCTGACCAACGCCGCGGGCGGTATCCGCTCGGGTCTCCGGGTGGGTGAGCCGGTGCTGATCAGCGACCATCTGAACTTGACCGGCCGCACGCCGCTGGCAGGCGCGACCTTCGTCGACCTGGTCGACGCCTGGGATCCGGAGTTGCGGGCGCTGGCCAGGGAGATCGACCCGAGCCTGGCCGAGGGCGTCTACGCGGGGCTCACCGGGCCGCAGTACGAGACGCCCGCCGAGATCAGGATGTTGCGCACCATCGGCGCTGATCTGGTCGGCATGTCCACCGTGCTCGAGGCCATCGCCTGCCGCGCGCTCGGTGCGCGGCTGCTGGGCATCTCGCTGGTCACCAACTTGGCCGCGGGGGTCACGGGCGCGCATCTGTCCCATGCCGAGGTGCTCGCCGAAGGCCACGCCGCCGCGCCCCGCCTCGGCAAACTGCTGCGCGGCGTGCTGGAACGGGTGTAGATGCTGCGCTTCGGCACGGCAGGCCTGCGCGGGCCGCTGCGCGACGGCCCCGACGGCATGAATGTCACCACGGTGAGCCGGGCGACCGCCGGCCTCGTGGCGTGGTTGCGTGATCGCTGCCTCGGGGGCGGCGCGGTGGTCGTCGGCCGCGACGCCAGGCATGGTTCCGCCGAGTTCGCCACGGCGACCGCGGAGATCTTCGCCGCCGCGGGCTTCCCGGTGACGCTGCTGCCGCGTCCGCTGCCCACGCCTGTGGTCGCGTACGCGGTGCGTGAGTTGGGCGCGGTCGCGGGCGTGCAGATCACCGCCTCGCACAATCCGGCCACCGACAACGGCTACAAGGTCTACCTCGACGGCGGGTCGCAGTTGATCGCCCCGGCCGACGCCGAGATCGAGCGCTGCATCGAGGCGGTCGCCGAGCCGATCGACCGCGTGCCGGTCACTCCCGCCGACGACGACCTCGTGCGGCGTTATCTCCACCGCGTCGCCGCACTGCCCGCCCGGATCGGCGGATCCGGCGCGCGCGCCGGAATCCGGATCGCGCTCACTCCGCTGCACGGCGTCGGCGGCGAACTCGCTGTCGAAGCGCTCCGCGCGGCGGGTTTTCCCGATGTCCATGTGGTCGATGACCAGTTCCGGCCGGACCCCGACTTCCCCACCGTCGCGTTCCCGAACCCGGAGGAACCCGGCGCGACCGATCTGCTGCTCGCGACGGCGGCACGAGTCGGCGCCGACGTGGCGATCGCGCTCGATCCGGACGCCGACCGGTGCGCGGTCGGCGTCCCGCGGCCGGACGGTGGCTGGCGGATGCTGCGCGGCGACGAGACCGGCGTGCTCCTCGGCGACTGCGTGCTGCGCACCGCCCCGGATGATGCGCTGGTGGCGACGACCATCGTGTCCTCGCGGCTGCTGTCGAAGCTGGCGCCCGCGCGCGGCGGCCGCTACGCGGAAACGCTCACGGGATTCAAATGGCTGGCTCGGGCGGGCGACGGCTTGGTGTACGCCTACGAGGAGGCGATCGGCCACTGCGTCGACCCGGCGGCGGTCCGGGACAAGGACGGCATCTCCGCGGCCGTGCTGGCCGCCGACCTGGTGGCCCGGTTGAAGGCCGCGGGCCGCGACCTGAACGACGAACTCGACGACTACGCGGTGGAATTCGGCCTGCACGCGGGCGATCAGGTGTCGTTGCGACTCGCCTCGGCCGCGGCGGCCGCCGCCGCGGTCGAGCGGTTGCGGACGGATCCGCCGCACGAGATCGCGGGCGAGCCGGTGGAGTACACCGATCAGCTCCGCGTACGTGGCCGGATGCGCACCGACGCGCTGATCTTCCAGGGTGTTTCGTCCCGCGTGGTCGTGCGCCCTTCCGGCACCGAGCCGAAGCTCAAGTGCTATCTGGAGGTGGTCGAACCGGTCGGCTCGCGCGCCGATCTTCCGGCCGCGCGAGCCGCCGCACGCGAACGCCTCTCGGCGCTGCGCGACTTCTGCCGGAAATTCTGACCCGCAGAGATTCAGCGCGGGCCGAATTGCCTGTCGCCCGCGTCGCCGAGACCGGGCACGATATAGGCGTTCTCGTTCAGGCCCGCGTCGACGACGGCGGTGACCAGCCGCACCGGCAGTCCCGAATCCGCCAGGGTCGCAATTCCTTCCGGAGCAGCGACGACGCACACCGCGGTGATGTCGGTGGCGCCGCGTGCCGCGAGCAGCTCCAGGGTGTGCCGCATCGAGCCGCCCGTGGCCAGCATCGGGTCGAGCACGAAGACCGGCAGCCCGGCCAGATCCGCGGGCAGTGATTCCATGTAGGGCACCGGCAGGTGCGTGTCCTCGTCGCGGGCGAGACCGACGAATCCGATTCTGGCGTCCGGGATCAGCTCGGCGGCCGCGTCGACCATGCCGAGTCCGGCGCGCAGCACCGGAACCAGCAGCGGCGGGTGGGCCAGCCGGACGCCTTCGGTGGGAGCGACCGGGGTGACGATCTCGAAGCGCTCCACCTCCGCGTCGCGCAGCGCCTCGTAGATCAGTATTCCGGTCAGATCACGCAGTGCGGCACGGAAAGCCGGATTCGGTGTTCGCTCGTCCCGCATGGTGGTGATCAGGGCGGCGACGAGTGGATGGTCCACGGTGTGGGTGCGCATGAGGGAACGATAAGGTCGGTCGCGGACGCCCCGCCGGACGCCACCGGACTTTTTTCCGAAGCGGCGGAACCGAAACGGAACAGCGCGCGTCGAACCAAGTGGATGACGTACTCTGCCTGGGAACAACAGATGGGGGAAGCTCTGATGCGAAAGATGTCGGCGGACACCGAAGGCATCGCGGCCTACGGTGCGACCGCGCACGTCATGGCCGGTGAGATGGCGGCGGCGGGGGTGAGCGCGGCGGCGGCCGAGCCCGCGTTGCTCGGCCCGATCATGGGGTTGATCGGCGGTGACTTCATGGCGGCCTACGCCGCGGCGCACGCCGGGCACGTGGCCTCGATCGGGCAGCTGTCGGCGGTGCTGACCAGCATGGGCGGCGCGGCCACCGGGTCCGCGGCCGTCCTCACCGAAACCGACGCCGCCCACGCCGGAGCGCTGCGGAGCGCGGCCACCGAGCTGGAGTGAGCGCGTGATCGATGTCAACGCACTGGCCCAGCCGATCCTGGACCTGCTCGCCAGCTTCGGCAGCGGTGTGCTGCCCGCGGGCGGTCCCACCGACGCGCTGCGCAGCACCTCGACCGTGGTCGACCAGATCCATCAGATGGGCCGCGACAGCATCAACGAGATGAACGCCGCGTGGGACGGCCGCGCCGCCGACGCGGCCACCGCGAAAGCGCTGCGCGTGCAGACCACCGCCGCCACCATCTCCGATCGCGGCAACGACATGGCCACGGTCGTGAACCAGGCCGCGGGCGAGGTCGAGACAGGTCAGAAGGAACTCACCGACATCGCGCAGTCGTTTGTGAACACCGCGGCGAGCATGGGTCCGGTCCTGGCGACGCCGGAGGGTCTGACGGTGCTCGTCGGCTCGGCGATCGACCACCTCAACCAGGCGCTCAACGTCGTCGGCCGGGTGCAGAACGAATTGCAGACGCACACCGCGTCGATGAACGACCTGACCCCGCCGCCGCCCACCACGTCGCTCGCCGGTGTGCCCGCCGCCGGCGTGCAGCAGGCAGCGTCCGCCGCGTCCGGCGTGCTCAACGGTGCGGGGTCGTTACTGAGCACCGTGATGGCCACACCGCTGCAGTCGCTGTCCTCGCGCAGTTCCAGTGGCACACCCGGCACGTCGTCGGGTACGCCCCGGCCGGACACCGGTTCGTCGGGGGCGCCCGACGACGGCAAGGGCGTGAAGATCACGCTGCCCGACGGCAGCGTCGTGGAGGCCCCCAACGAACAGGCCGCCACAGCGGTCCGGTCGGCGATCGGCGCCGTCGGCACGCCTTACGTCTGGGGCGGCAACAGCCCGGGCGCCGGATTGGACTGCAGCGGGCTCACCAAATACGCCTACGGCGAGGCGGGCGTCGACCTGCCCCGGCTCGCGGCCGACCAGGGCAACGGGGCCACACCGGTGTCGGCCGGTGACCTGATGCCAGGCGACCTCGCGATCTGGGACGGCCACGTGGCCATGGTGATCGGCAACGGGCAGTTCGTCGAGGCGGGTGACCCGGTCCAGATCAGCTCGATTCGAACGGAGAACTCAGGCATGGACTTCCACGGCTTCTACAGGCCGACGGCATGACCCGACCCCAAGTCCCGAATGTCACGGTCGCGGCCAGCAGCAACCGGTCGGGCACCATCTCGGTGCGCGCCACCGACCAGGGCATGCCGGTGGAGATCAAGTTCGAGCGCAGCGAATACCGCTACGGCGCACAGTCGCTCGCGAACGAGATCCTGCGGCTCACCCAGCGTTCCGCCATCGCGGCGCGGGCGCGGCGGCGCGAACTGCTCGCCGAGGCGGGCATGCCCTCGGACATCCTCGACCGGCTCGGCCTGCCCACCCGCCAGCAGGCGGTGGACGAGCTGGACCGGATCGACGACGCGGACACGGGACCGACGAGCTGGATGAGGCCGGTATGAGTGCGGAAATGGACGCCCTGGTCACGTCGGCCACCCAGAAACTGGAGGCGCTGGAAGCCGCGCTGTACGGACTGAAGCAGGTACGAGGGCGGTTCACCTCGGAGGACGGCGCGGTGAGCGTCGAGGTGAACAGCGATGGCGCGCTGGTCGGCCTGACCTTGGCGGAATCGGTCACCTCGCTGCCGCCCGCGGAGGTCGGACAGTTGATCGTCTGGGCGTGCAGACAGGCCGCCGAGGACGCCGGCGCACAGCGGTCCAAGGTCGTTGCGACACTGAACGAGTCGTTCGTCCCCGCGGCGGAGCCGCCCGCGGGGACGAATGGGGGCGGGCCGGATAGTGCCTGACGCGGAAGGTCGATAGGCTTCCGCACATGGCTTCTGGAGACATCGTCCCGATCGAGCTCGGCCTGACCGACGGCGATCTCGTCACCTTGTGGGCACCGCGCTGGCGAGACGGTGACGACGAGTGGGAGGCGTTCCTCGGTCACGAGGACGCCCTCTACGGTTTCGAGTCCGTGGCGGAGCTGGCCGCATTCATCCGCACCAACGCCGACAACGACCTGGTGGACCATCCGGCCTGGAAGGTCATCGCGGGTCTGTCGGCGGTCGAACTGGAGCCGGAGGAGAACTTCTCCTTCGACCTGGTCGCGGTGCCGGAGCTGGCGGCGGGCGAGCCCGACGTCGACACCGTCGCCGAGCTGGAGGACACGCTCGGCATGGTCCGCAACATCGGCGAGGTGTGCGAACTGGAGACGGTGACCAAGTTCTTCGGCTCGCATCCGGTGCTCGGCGCGCTGCCCGGCGGCGTGAGCGCGTTCGTCGGTCGCGACGGCGAGGAGCTGTGGGACCAGATCGGCGCGGCCATCGCCAAGGGCTGGGACGACGTTCTGGACGCCATCGACTCCGTGGTGCGGACGCCCGAGGTCGACGCCGAGGCGGTCGCGGTCGCCGAGGCCGAACTGCTGGCCGCCGAGGAGAACGTGGTCGACGCCGACGACGCGGCCGACAGCGACGAGGACGAGGAGTTCGAGCCCGTCGACCTCGACGAAGAGGAAGACGACGAGGACGAGGACGAGGACGAGTCGTTCTGGCACGAGGTCGGCATCGACCCGGTCAAGATCATCACGTCCGAGGGCAGTGTCTTCACGCTGCGCTGTTACCTCGACGACGAGCCGATCTTCCTCGGCTCCAAGGGCTCGATCACCGTGTTCTCCTCCGAACGGGCGCTGGCCCGCTACCTCGCCGACGACCACGAGCACGATCTGTCCCGCGTGAGCACCTTCGCCGATGTGCAGACCGCGGCGGTGGACGGCTCGCTGGAGGTCGAGGTCACCGACGAGAACGTCTACGTGCTGCCCGGCTTGGCCGAGGACCTGGCCGAAGGCCCGGAGGCGGTCGACATCGAGCAGCTGGACCTGGCGGTCGAACTGTTCACCGACGCCGCCGACTACGCCGACGACGACACGGTGGAACAAGCCCTGGCCCAGTCCACCCCGCTGGGCTGGTATGTCTCCTACCTGCTGAACCCGGACCCCACCCGGCTGGCGCCCAACCCGCCGTTCGCCGCCGAGTCCCAGGCCTGGCGGGAACTGGAACGCAACCTGGAGTCCCGGCTCGACAAGCAGTAATCAGGTCAAGCGGATCCAGACCTGCTCGGCCTGCCCGAGCAGGCGTCCGTCGGCGCTGTAGACCGCGGTCGAGGCGAAGCATTTGCGGCCCTGCTCGCCGTGGAACTCGCCCACCACGACGCAGCGCTCGTCGACGTGCGGGATGCCGTGCACCGTGGCGGTCATCGAGCCGAGCAGCGCGGGACGTTCGAGCATGCCGGGCAGCGACCAGCCGCCAGGGCAGTCCATCGCGGCCCACAGCAGCGGCGGCCCCAGCGGCACGGTGGCGTCGGGCACCCACGGCGCGGCCACTCGGTTCTCATCGAGCCTGCCGGGTTCGATGCGCAGACCGTCCGCCCGGCAGCTGCCACAGACGAAGCAGGAAGCGAACATCTCGATGCTCGTGTAGCTGCGTGTCGCCTCCACCGCGTCGTCGAACGCGACATGACGCGGTGCGTCGCGTTCGAGTTCACCGCCCTTCGACTCGGCGATCAGCTTGTCCCCGTCGTAGAGCCGTTCGTCCCGCACGTCGAGCGGCGTCTCCAAGGGCGGCGGACTCCGCAGTACCACGGTGACGGCCGGCTCGGGGCGCCGGTCGGCGAGCAGACCGGCCACGTAGCCACCGTTGCCGGAGTCGGGCGGTCCGTTGAACCGGCGGGGGATGCGCAAAGTCGCCATAGTCGCCACGCTAGCGAACCGGTTGCCGACTGCGGAACCTCGCTGCCGCGCGGTGATCCGGCGCCGCCTACCCTCGTGCGCGCCCGCAATCCGTCCTATGAACAGCGCTACCCGATGAGGACCGCGTATCCGGGCTTGATGATGTCGTCGATGATCCGCAACCGCTCGGGAAACGGGATGAACGCCGACTTCATGGCGTTGATGGTGAACCGTTCCAGGTCGCTCCAGCCGTAGCCGAACGTCTCGACCAGCTTGAGCATCTCCTGGCTCATGCTGGTATCGCTCATCAGCCGGTTGTCGGTGTTGACCGTGACGCGGAAACGCAGGCGGGCCAGCAGGTCGAAGGGGTGCTTGTCCAGCGAGGGCACCGCGCCGGTCTGCACGTTCGACGACGGACACAGCTCCAGCGGGATGCGCAAGTCGCGGACATAGTTGGCGACCAGCCCGAGCTGTGCGTCCTCGACCGCGCCGGGCACGGTGATGTCGTCGGTGATCCGCACGCCGTGGCCGAGCCGGTCGCAGCCGCAGAACGCGAGCGCCTCGTGGATGGACGGCAGACCGAAGGCCTCGCCCGCGTGGATGGTGAAGTGCGCGCTGTTGGCGCGCATGTATTCGAACGCGTCCAGGTGCCTGCTCGGCGGGTAACCGGCCTCCGCGCCGGCGATGTCGAAACCGCCCACTCCGCGATCGCGGAAGCGCACCGCCAGCTCCGCGATCTCCCGCGAGCGCGCGGCGTGCCGCATCGCCGTGAGCAGACAGGTCACCACGATCGGGTGCCCGTCCTCGGCGGCGGCCGCCTCGCCTTCGCGGAAGCCGGTCAGCGTGTGCTCGACCACCTCGTCCAGCGTGAGACCGCGCTCCAAGTGTTGTTCGGGGGCGAAACGCACCTCCGCGTACACCACGCCGTCGGCGGCGAGGTCCTCGGCGCATTCGCGGGCGACCCGGCGCAGGCCCTCGGGGGTCTGCATCACGGCGACGGTGTGCGCGAAGGTCTCCAGGTACCGTTCCAGCGATCCGCTGTCGGCCGCGTCGCGGAACCAGGCCGCCAGCGACGCCTCGTCGTCGGCGGGTAGATCCTCGTAGCCGCACTGGGCGGCGAGGTCGAGCACCGTCGCGGGCCGCAGGCCACCGTCGAGGTGGTCGTGCAGCAGCGCTTTCGGCGCTTGGCGGATCGAGGCGAGGGTCAGAGGCATCGGTCCAGTCATGTATCGACGGTAGCCGCAGCGGGCCGAAACGGCAGCCGACTTCGGCCGTAACAACCATCTCGTTGCCCGCCGGATGCTGCCCGGTCCACAGCCGGACACCGACCGGTTCTGCGTCACCCGCGCGTCACGTGTGCGGCCCACTACAGGCCGGAGTACCGCAGCCCCTCGGACCGGCCACCGACGCAGGGACCGTGGACCGCAAGCGCGTATGTGCGCTGATTCCGGATCGGGAGCCTGGTGATGCTCACCCCTTACAGAGGCCGAACGGTCGAGCCTCTTAGAGAGGCCGAACGGTCGAGTACGGCGGAGGCCCGGCCGGGACAGGACGTGTGGAGCAAGCAAGCAGGTGAGCCGCTGGACCGGTGTGGGCGCCGAGACGAGCATCGACATTCCCGCCGAGGTGCGACCCTGAGCCCACGAGACGGAACGACCCCTCGACCGCCCATTGGTCAGTCCCGAGGGGACACCGCGGACAGCTCAGGACGTGATCCGATCGAGAACCAGCTGGCCCGGAATGGGCACGGCATCGGTTCCGATGGTGACGGCGTCGCGCAGAGCTTCCATCGCGCCGGGGAACGCCTCGGGAGTATCGGTGTGCAGAGTGAGCAGCGGCTGTCCCGCTGTCACGGTATCGCCCGGCTTGGCGTGCATTTCGATGCCCGCGCCGAACTGAACAGGATCGCCCTGACGCGCCCGGCCCGCCCCCAGACGCCAGGCGGCGATGCCGACACCCAGCGCATCGAGCCTGGTCAGGACGCCGTCGGCGTCGCAGCGCACGGTCTCGGTGTGTTTCGCGGTGGGCAGCTTCGCGTCCGGGTCGCCGCCCTGGGCGCGAATCATCGTCCGCCAGTGATCCATCGCCCTGCCGTCGGCCAGCGCGTCCGCGGGGTCGGTGTCCAGCCCGGCCAGCGCGACCATCTCGCGAGCCAAGGCGATGGTCAGCTCGACGACGTCGGCGGGACCACCGCCCGCGAGCACCTCCACCGATTCGGCGACTTCCATGGCATTGCCCGCGGTGCGGCCGAGCGGGGTGTCCATGGCGGTGAGCAGCGCGACCGTCCGCACACCCGCGTCGTCGCCGAGTTCGACCATCGCGGTCGCCAGCTCGCGCGCCCCGGCGAGGGTCTTCAGGAACGCGCCGGAGCCGACCTTGACGTCCAGCAACAGCGCCGCGGTGCCCTCGGCGATCTTCTTGCTCATGATGGAGCTGGCGATCAGCGGGATCGATTCGACCGTGCCGGTGACGTCGCGCAAAGCGTAGAGCCGTCGGTCCGCGGGCGCGAGGTCGGCGCCTGCCGCGCAGATCACCGCGCCGATGGCCGGATCGGTCAGGAGATCTCGCATCCGCGACGCGGGCACGTCCGCCTGCCAGCCGGGGATGGATTCCAGCTTGTCCAGGGTGCCGCCGGTGTGACCGAGACCGCGCCCGGACAACTGCGGCACCGCCGCGCCGCACGCCGCGACCAGCGGCGCCAGCGGCAGCGTGATCTTGTCACCCACGCCGCCGGTCGAGTGCTTGTCCACGGTCGGGCGCGGCAGACCGGTGAGGTCCATGCGCCGCCCGGACGCGATCATCGCGGCGGTCCACCGCGCCGTCTCGCGCCGCGTCATCCCGCGCCAGACGATCGCCATGGCCAGCGCCGACATCTGCTCGTCGGCCACCGCGCCGCGGGTGAAGCCGTCGACCACCCAGTCGATCTGCGCGTCCGACAGCTCACCGCCGTCGCGCTTGGTCGTGATGATCGAAACCGCGTCCAGTGCCGTCACGGTCGACAGTTTGGCATGGGCCGACGCACACCCGGGTTCTCGCCGATGGGACGGAACCGCGCGCGCCGCCTCGGCTGTGCGCGCCGAGTCGAGGTCGTCCGCCGATTCACGGATCCGGCCTATACCTGCCCGGCGTCCAGGTCGTCCGGGCCGAACGCATCCGGCAACAGTGTGCGCAACGGCACCGGCCCGGCCTTGTGATCCACCAAGAGATCGCCTCCACCGTGCTCGTGGAGCAGTTGGCGGCAGCGCCCGCAGGGCATCAGGATTTCGCCGCGAGAATCGGTGACGGAGATGGCCCGAAGACGCCCCCCACCCCCCGAAATCAAGTTACCGATGAGTACACATTCGGCACACAGGCCCAAACCGTATGAGACATTTTCCACATTGCAACCGCTCACTGTTCGGCCATCGACACTGAGAGCCGCGGCGCCGACCGGAAACCGCGAGTACGGCGCGTAGGCGTTGTGCATGACTTGAAAAGCGTTGTCGCGCAATAATTTCCAGTCGATTTCCGACACAGAGAACCCCTTCGGGACCGAGCCGATCACGGCCGCGCAAGGACCACGACGGAACCCCGCACCCATCAAGAAAGGTAAGCCTAACCCGATCCGGTGTCGCGCAACGCACGGTACGCCGAATTAGTTCCGGGATTGCTGGAGGATTAGAGTCCAGAACAGATCGGTTCAGGTTCCCTGCGACGGGCCGGAGTACAGCCACCTGGGCATTCGCCCGCCACGCCGTCGGCGTCGGATCTGAAACCGGGTCCATCAACGACGTTGGAGGCACCGCACTCTATGACCACGATTGAAGCTCCGGCCCAGCCGAAGCGGAAGACGCTGTACCGAGGCGACCCCGGAATGTGGTCGTGGGCGCTGCACCGGATCACCGGCGTCACCATCTTCTTCTTCCTCTTCGTCCACGTGCTGGACACCGCCCTGGTGCGCGTGAGCCCGGACACCTACAACGAAGCGATCGAGACCTACAAGACGCCCATCGTGGCGTTGATGGAGATGGGCCTGGTCGTCGTCGTCCTGTTCCACGCGCTCAACGGCGTCCGCGTGATCCTGGTGGACTTCTGGTCCAAGGGCCCGAAGTACCAGCGCCTGATGCTCTGGATCATTCTCGCGATCTGGTTCCTGCTGGCCGTTCCCGCGATCGGGCGCCAGTTCTTCTACCTGTTCACGGAGCACTGAAAATGAGCGCACCTGTCATCGGAAAGTCTTACGACCGTCCGGCCAGCCTGGACCTGCCGCGTTCGCCGCGCGCGCGCTCGAACAACAACTTCGAGAAGTACGCCTGGCTGTTCATGCGTTTCTCCGGCCTGCTGCTGATCGTGCTTGTACTCGGCCACATGGCGATCATGCTGCTGCTCGACGGCGGCGTGAAGCGACTCAACTTCGCCTTCGTCGCAGGCCGCTGGTCCAGCCCGTTCTGGCAGTTCTGGGACCTGACCATGCTGTGGCTGGCGCAGCTGCACGGCGGCAACGGCCTGCGCACGGTAATCGACGACTACTCCCGCAAGGACTCGACCCGCTTCTGGCTCAAGACCCTGCTGGCCGTCTCGATGATCCTGATCATGGGCGTGGGCACCTACGTCATCTTCACCTTCGACCCCAACATCAGTTAGGAACAGGCCCCCTCGCATGAGTGAATCTCGTCCTGTCCAGGAGCACCGCTACGACGTCGTCATCGTCGGCGCGGGCGGCGCGGGCATGCGCGCCGCGATCGAGGCCGGCCCGCGTGCTCGGACGGCGGTGCTGACCAAGCTGTACCCCACCCGCAGCCACACCGGCGCGGCCCAGGGCGGCATGTGCGCCGCGCTGGCCAACGTCGAAGAGGACAACTGGGAATGGCACACCTTCGACACCGTCAAGGGTGGTGACTACCTGGTCGACCAGGACGCCGCGGAGATCATGGCCAAAGAGGCCATCGACGCGGTGCTCGACCTCGAGAAGATGGGCCTGCCGTTCAACCGGACGCCCGAGGGCAAGATCGACCAGCGGCGCTTCGGCGGGCACACTCGCGATCACGGCAAGGCCCCGGTTCGCCGCGCGTGCTACGCCGCCGACCGCACCGGCCACATGATCCTGCAGACGCTGTACCAGAACTGCGTCAAGCACGACGTGGAGTTCTTCAACGAGTTCTACGTGCTGGACCTGGTGCTCACCGACACCGATCGCGGCCCGGTCGCGACCGGCGTGGTCGCCTACGAGCTGGCCACCGGCGACATCCACGTCTTCCACGCCAAGTCGATCGTGTTCGCCACCGGCGGTTCGGGCCGGATGTACAAGACCACCTCGAACGCGCACACCCTGACCGGCGACGGCATGGCGATCGTGTTCCGCAAGGGCCTGCCGCTGGAGGACATGGAGTTCCACCAGTTCCACCCGACGGGCCTGGCCGGACTCGGCATCCTGATCTCCGAGGCCGTCCGCGGCGAGGGCGGCATCCTGCGCAACGCCGACGGCGAGCGGTTCATGGAGCGCTACGCCCCCACCATCAAGGACCTCGCGCCGCGTGACATCGTCGCCCGCTCGATGGTGCTCGAGGTGCTGGAGGGTCGCGGCGCGGGCCCGAACAAGGACTACGTCTACATCGACGTGACCCACCTCGGCGAGGACGTGCTCGAGGAGAAGCTGCCCGACATCACCGAGTTCTCCCGTACCTACCTGGGTGTGGACCCGGTGAAGGAACTGGTGCCGGTGTTCCCGACCTGTCACTACGTGATGGGCGGCATCCCGACCCGCATCCGCGGCGAGGTGCTGCGCAACAACAGCGACGTCGTCCCCGGCCTCTACGCCGCGGGCGAGTGCGCGTGCGTCTCGGTGCACGGCGCCAACCGTCTGGGCACCAACTCGCTGCTGGACATCAACGTGTTCGGCCGCCGCGCTGGCATCGCCGCCGCGGAGCACGCGCAGCGCAGCGAGTTCGTCGAGCTGCCGGAGAACCCGGCGCAGATGGTGCAGGACTGGCTGACCCAGCTGCTGAGCGAGCACGGCGACGAGCGGGTCGCCGACATCCGCACCGAGCTGCAGCGGTCGATGGACAACAACGCCTCGGTGTTCCGCACCGAGGACACGCTCAAGCAGGCGCTCACCGACATCCACGCGCTCAAGGAGCGTTACGCGCGGATCACCGTGCAGGACAAGGGCAAGCGCTACAACAGCGACCTGCTCGAGGCCGTCGAGCTCGGCTTCCTGCTCGAGCTGGCCGAGGTCACCGTGGTCGGCGCGCTGAACCGGAAGGAATCGCGCGGCGGCCACGCCCGCGAGGACTACCCGGACCGCGACGACGTGAACTTCATGCGCCACACGATGGCCTACAAGGAGGGCTCGGAGCTCCTTTCGGACATCCGCCTGGACTTCAAGCCGGTGGTGCAGACCCGTTACGAGCCGATGGAGCGTAAGTACTGATGACTGCTGTTGCCGAAGCACCCTCTTCGCAGACGCCCGCTCCGGTCCCCGAGGGCTCCGTGATGATCACCGTCAAGGTGGCCCGGTTCAATCCGGAGGACGACAAGGGCGCGCACTGGGAGTCCTTCCAGGTGCCCGCGCTGCCGACCGACCGCTTCCTGAACCTGCTGATCTACATCAAGTCCTACTTGGACGGCACGCTCACCTTCCGCCGGTCCTGCGCGCACGGCGTCTGCGGTTCCGACGCCATGCGGATCAACGGCGTCAACCGGCTGGCCTGCAAGGTGCTGATGAAGGACATGCTGCCCAAGAACGGCAAGTCGATCACCGTCACCGTCGAGCCGATCCGCGGCCTGCCCGTGGAGAAGGACCTCGTGGTGAACATGGAGCCGTTCTTCGACGCGTTCCGCGCGGTGAAGCCCTACCTGATCACCTCGGGCAACGAGCCCACCCGCGAACGCATCCAGAGCCAGGCCGACCGCGCCCGGTTCGACGACACCACCAAGTGCATCCTGTGCGCCTGCTGCACCACCTCCTGCCCCGTGTACTGGAGCGACGGCAGCTACTTCGGCCCGGCCGCGATCGTGAACGCCCACCGCTTCATCTTCGACAGCCGCGACGAAGCCGCCCGCGAACGCCTCGACATCCTCAACGACGTCGAAGGCGTCTGGCGCTGCCGCACCACCTTCAACTGCACCGACGCCTGCCCCCGCGGCATCGAGGTCACCAAGGCGATTCAGGAAGTCAAGCGAGCGCTCCTGTTCACCCGCTGATTTCACGGCTCAGCCGAAACCGAAGGCCGCTTTCACCACCCGGTGAAGGCGGCCTTCGCCTTTCCTGGAGCGGACCGCATTCGTCACGGCCGCTCGTTCGCAGGAGACTGTCGGCACTCATCTTCTGCTAGCACTCGAAGTGGCAGGCAATCCGCTGTTGCGTCGCAGTCGTCGACAGCTTCTGAGTCGTCGGCACCGATCGGATGCGGGATTCCGTACTCGTCGACCGCAGCCCAGGTACCGTCATCCCAACGCAGCCAACCGATGCGGGTCATGCCAGCGCCTCGTCCGCCAAGCCGCTGCTGTACGCCGATGCAGCGAGATATTGCAGGCAGTTCGGGCCGTGCCCCGAATGAGCGTTGAGGACGAACCTAGCTTGGTCGAGGGAACGAAAAGCGCCCTCCACGTAACAGTTGCGATGGAAATGACGCCACTGTTCGACGTCCGCCGAGGTAATGGTCATCGAGCGATCCGTTCCGCCCGCAGCGACGGCGTGATGTGTCCGGCGTCGACCAATGTCCAGTAGGCAAGCCGCTTGATGTCACAGGTTTCGGCCGGGCAATCGCGATACTGCTGCATAATCCTGTGCGCTTCCGCAACGGAGACACTAGGTAAGACATCCCTGATTCGTTCCCTTGCAGCAGAGGGTTGATTCTCTCGTTCGAGGTAACGCAAACCCAGACAAAAGGCGGCGACAGTGGCGAGGATCGTGACGACCAAAATAGGGACAAAAGGGTGCATGACTGACCTCGAGTGTTGTGGGCACTGTGGTGCGACGTGGACAAAGCCGAACGCCGCCGGACAGTTCCAGGAGACCGTGCACATCCCGTCATTGGTAAGACGCGCAACTCGGGCGGGTGTGTGCAATGGGTGTGTGAACGCGGGCGTGATCATGGCGTCCGTGCTGTTTTCCGTGACACACTCTCGGACATGGGACGTCAGCCCAAGCAGCCGAACTGGCACCTCGCGGAACTGTTGGAGGAAGCCGGTCTGAGTCGAAAAGGTCTCGCACGCCGCGTAGTCGAGCATGGGAGCGCGGTCGGGGTCACACTTCGCTACGACCACACCGCAGTAAGTCGGTGGCTGGCCGGTGAGCAGCCGAAACCGCCGGGGCCGGAACTGGTGGCCGAAGTACTCACCGAAGTAGTGGGCCGTCGTGTAATCCCCTCCGACTGTGGAATGTCCGGCGGGGCGAGCACTGCCGACCTCGGATTGGAATTTTCGTTGAGCCTGTCGGAGGCAACAGCTGCCGCGACCGCGCTATGGAGGAGTGATGTGGAGCGACGACGTTTCTTGATAGGAGCGTCATACGCTGCGGCGGTCTATCCGGCCGCGTCGATGCGATGGCTGACCATGCCCGCGCCGGAACATCCGATTTCTTGCTCAGGTATTCGCCGGATCGGCCAGTCCGATATCGATGCGGTGCGAAAGATGAACGCCGCTTTCCGCGACTTGGACAATCGTGTCGGTGGCGGCAAGGTTCGCTCGACTATCGTTCAATATCTCCACAGTTCGGTAGCGCCACTACTGCGTGGCAGCTACACCGAGCCGATTGGGCGTCAGTTGTTCGCTACCACTGCTGAACTCACCAAGCTTGCAGGATGGGCCGCGTATGACTTGGAAGAGCACGGCCTCGCACAGCGCTATCTGATCCAAGCTTTGCGGATGACCCGCGCCGCAGGAGACGCCGGACTCGGCGCTGAGATCCTCGCCGCGATGAGCCATCAAGCCATCTATGTCGGCCGACCGGGCGACGCGATCGATCTCGCTCGAGCGGCGCGTATCTCAGCGCGCACCGCTGGACTGGCGGCTCTGGAATCCGAATGCCACGTGATCGAGGCACATGGTCACGCGGCGCGCGCAGACAGTTTCTCATGCGCCGGTTCCCTCAATGCGGCGGAACGAGCCTTCGCCCGCGCTGAAAGCACCCGCCCTCCCTGGCTCGAGTACTTCGATGATGCCTATTTGTCCGCCAAGACCGCACACTGCTTCCGTGACCTCGGCGACACTGCCCGTACGGCCCATTTCGCCGAACGATCATTGAACATGTCAGACGGCTACGTCCGAGGGCGCGCGTTCAACCTGTGTCTTCTGGCATCCGCCCACGCCGATGATGACCCGCGAGAAGCAGTACGGATCGGCACCGAGGCCCTTGAGATCGCCAACGGCCTGGAATCACAGCGGACGCTTGCATACCTGCGAGAACTTCGCCATCGACTCGCTCCGTACGCCACGCTCCCGGAAGTCAGCAAATTCCGACAGCAGGTGCTCTCGATCGCTAGGCGGGCAGACTGAGCGCCCGGTACACCGCCACCACTGTCGCCGCGCCGACAATCTCGCCGCGGTCAATCATCGCGGCCGCTTCCTCAAGCGGAATCCATCGGATGTCCTCGGCCTCGTTGATATCTGGTTCGGTGTGGGTCAGGTCGGCACCGCGCGCAAGGTAAACCTCCTGCGGCTGATCCAAGGTGCCAATCGCAGGCTGATAGGTAACCAGCCGTTCCATTGACCGTGGACGCCAACCCGTCTCTTCTTCGACCTCCCGCGCCGCAGCGGCGGCGACGTCCTCGGCATGATCCACATAGCCGCCCGGTAGCTCCCATACCCAGCGGTCGATGATGAAGCGGTGGCGGTACATGAGCAGTGCCTCGCGTCTTTCGTTGAGCACCAACGTCATCGCACACCTCGGCATCCGTGCCACATACTGGGTGAACTTCACTCCATCGGGTAGCTCGACATCGACGGTCGACAACTTGATATGGCGATTCTCGTCCACGACGTGCTCATCGTGGATTGTCCACTGCGTCCGGGCCACGGTTCGACCGTATACGCAGACGACCATCCACAGGCAACACACCCATGACTTGTTACCGCGTAGAGTCTCCGAAGCTGACTACCTGTCTTTCGCGCATGCCTACGGCGGCTACGACGTCACGACATGGCCGACCTTCCGACTCTTCGCCGACATCCAGGAACTTCGGCCATCCAAGAAGTCAACCGAGCGCTTCTGTCCAACCGCTGGCGCCCCGTGCTAGCCGGTAACCGAATGCCTTCTACTGAGTTCACGGGAGGCCTTCGCTCACATGCACATACACCTCGATGCTTGCCAGGTGACTATGCAACAACGTCTAGCGACCCCGCATGAAGTGACTAATCATCTCCTGCGTGAAGGGCTGACGCTTCAGGCGATCAGCAGTGGGCAGCTGACCACCCGCCGAGCGGATGATCTTGTGGGCAGTCTCGCGAAAAATCGCCACATAGTCGGGTTGACGTAGCGTATCCACGATCTGCTGACTTTGATCGTCAATCGATCGCTTATTCAAACTCGCAGAATTTCCGCCGAACAAATCGTACTTGTAAGCAGTCAATATATGATATCGGATTGGCTTGAATTCCGGCTCCAAAGTTGTTCTGAAGGCAGTCTCTAACCGATACGCGGCGAAGGCGGAAGCGAGGTAAGGAGCCAAACGATGACTATCATCGAAGATCGAGTCGCCAACTTCAGCGTACAAATGCGCAGGGTACCTGGCAGCCAGATGCGGAAGATCAAGAAATGTCGCAGCAACGGCCCGCATCTGCTCACTGATCGTGACAATCCTGGTGCGGGTGACGTCGCGATAGTAGAACTGACCAGCACGTCTTTCGTAGGTAAGTCCGGCGTTCATCGGATCCTGCGAATAGAAATCCTCCAATCGCTTCTGAAATTTTGTTAGAGCAATGAGGTCGCTGTCATTTACTGCAGTTTGCGAATTCGTAGCTCGAATTATCCGAGTCGCAACATCTTCATCGTCGGTCACCACAAGCCTCATGGGTACAAAAACCGAATCCGCGACTGCGGCCAACTGCTCCTTTGCAAGAAATATGCAATGGCTGGTCTGGCACCCGTTCACAACTTGGTAGCCAGTAAGCGAGACAGCATCACCGGGCTTGGGAGCGTACGACCTAGCGACCACTGTTACGCCATTGTTGAGCACGGGCAAAAGTGACCTCGATGGCGAACCAAGCGTCTCAATGATCTGCTGGTTAACCGCATTTTCCTCGCCTTTGAATCCGCGCACGTTGTCATAAAAGACCCGCTCATTAAGCGACCCGTTCTCATTCTCAATAAGCTTTAGAAGCTCCCTTATCGAGATGACACCGAGGATCGCTTGGTTGATTCCAGGCATCTGCGGTAGATTGACCGCCTTCTCCAGCACAATATCCGATTCGTTGGCGTGCAGCTTTCTCCTAGATGCTTCATATATACTGGCCGCGCCGTATACTTCGAATACTAATTCGCCCACGTAACTCAGGCTGCGAACTTCTTTCTGCACCGTTGCAACCCTGTCCTGCACCACACCGTCAGAAAGGGCGTCGTCATTAGCTGTTGTAACGTAAGCAAGATTTACTCGCGGTCGATCCTTAAGCCTTGAAGCATAGCCGTCGTAGATCGCAAATAGCGCCTCGGAGATTGCTGATAGTTTCGGATGGTGCGCTGGGACTTCATTGGAAAGAACCTTTTTGATTGCATCACCGAAGTTGAGTATTTCCGATGTATTTACACTCGTCGATGTTTTGACTTGCATCAGAGTCAAAGTGACTTCAAGACTGCGTTTGCTGTCGCATACGGCGGATACTTCAGTCGGACCAGCAACAAGCTCACCATTGACCTCAAGGAGAGCAAGATCAATGCCGAGTGTACCGGGATCAAGTAGCAAATCAGTCATGTCGATCTGATCCAGGAGGTCGTCACGCAGTAGCAGCGTCGCGACGAATAACTCGAATGCATCGGATTCGCGCATGTCAAGCAGTTCCTGCGTCTCGCGAAATTCCTTGAAAAGCCCCTTGATGAGGGGATCCACCCTGCCTCCTCGTGCAGTCTCTACCGCGCCAGACCGTCGCTGGCGCAGAGTACTTAGCTCCTTGTGGCAGCAAGATTACGCGGATTCACCGACAGGAAGCCGAGATCAGCAACCAAAACCGGCTGGCCTGCAAGGTGCTGATGAAGGACATGCTGCCCAAGAACGGCAAGTCGATCACCGTCACCGTCGAGCCGATCCGCGGCCTGCCCGTGGAGAAGGACCTCGTGGTGAACATGGAGCCGTTCTTCGACGCGTTCCGCGCGGTGAAGCCCTACCTGATCACCTCGGGCAACGAGCCCACCCGCGAACGCATCCAGAGCCAGGCCGACCGCGCCCGGTTCGACGACACCACCAAGTGCATCCTGTGCGCCTGCTGCACCACCTCCTGCCCCGTGTACTGGAGCGACGGCAGCTACTTCGGCCCGGCCGCGATCGTGAACGCCCACCGCTTCATCTTCGACAGCCGCGACGAAGCCGCCCGCGAACGCCTCGACATCCTCAACGACGTCGAAGGCGTCTGGCGCTGCCGCACCACCTTCAACTGCACCGACGCCTGCCCCCGCGGCATCGAGGTCACCAAGGCGATTCAGGAAGTCAAGCGAGCGCTCCTGTTCACCCGCTGATTTCACGGACCCAGCCGAACCGAAGGCCGCCTCCATCGATGCGATAGAGGCGGCCTTCGCCGTTTGTGAGGCGGACTGCTTCCATCGGCGGTCACTGGCATCCTCAGCCGAGGTCAGACCGGGTTCACGAGATGCGCCCCAGGTCCGGGTGTGCGGCGGATCGTCGAGGGTGGCAAATGGGTGTGGCCACCGGCGCATTCGAGGACGACGCGGACCGGCTTCTGGCATTCCTCGCCGCTTTCGGTCTGGTGGCGGACCACTACCGAGGGGCCCTGCGGATCTGCCAGATATTTGTCGCCCCATTCGAGTAAGGCGATCAAGGTCGGTCGCAGATCCAAGCCGCGCTGGGTGAGGCGGTACTCGTAGCGCTGGCGAGTCCCTGGTTCCCGATAAGGAATTTTTTCCAGCACGTCGGCTTCGACGAGGCTGTCGAGCCGGGCCGAGAGCAGATTGCTGGCTATGCCCAAGCGGTCGCGGAACTCGCTGAACCGTCGCGCGCCGTCGAGCGCCTCCCGCACGATCAGTAGCGACCAGCGTTCTCCGATCACCGACAGCGCACGTGCCACTGAGCAGTTGACGGGGTCGATGCGCGGTGCGGACGTCATGCGGCCACGATACCCATCTGAGTTGACTTTTTATATCCAGGGTCATACGGTGCCGCCATCTGAGTTCCATAACTAAACCTAGGAGACGGTCGGCATGCCCATGCTCGATGTCTACATCCCTGCGGGCACCTTCACTCCCGAGCGCGAAGCAGCCCTGCTGAACCGAATCACCGAAATCCTCATCCGGCATGAGGGTTTCGACCCGTCGGACCCGATCACACGCTCCGTGTCGTGGGCCTTTCTGCACCGGCCAGCCGCCGTGTTCGTCGGCGGCGCGCCCGCGGAAGCCCCACGGTACAAAGTGGTGCCGTCCGTACCGGAGGGACAACTCGACGCGATCCAGCGGGCCGGTGTCGTCCGGGAGATCACCGAGGCCATCCTCGACGCCGAAGACGGCGCGTGGCCTCGTGACCCCGGCCGCATCTGGGTCTTTCCCACCGAGATTCCCGAAGGACACTGGGGCGGTTCCGGCGAAATCAAAACCTTGAAGGACATCCTGGCCCGATTGACCGGCGGCAACCTCGACCAAGCCTCGGCACTAGCCACCGAACGAATCACAGCCAGCCGACTCGAACGCGATCGGGCTCCGCGATGACGACGAGTGGCACACCAGCGAGAGCTCTACTCGACGTTTGCCACAGCCATGTGCCACTCGCGGGGGTTGGCGCGCTTCGCGAGTTAAGGAAGCGTGCCTTTATGGTCGGGGCGAAATTCGAGCGTTGCCGCGAGGGCCGAGGCGAGAGCGGCCACGGCGCGATCGTCGTCGCGGGTCAGTGGCCGCAGGGTGTTGAGCGCGATGGTGCCCGGCATCTCGGCGAGCGCTCGAGTCAGGCGTAGCCGCACCGCCGAATCACCCTAGCGGTGACAGTGTGGCGAGCGTGGCGGCCGGCCCCGATCTTGGACAACGTGTGCAGCGCTTGACTGCGAGCCTGAGGACGTTCGGAACCCAGCTCCGCGCGAAGTTCCGGAACCGTGATCGCCGATGGCAGCCGCGTCAGCGCCCACGTGAGCATGTCCCGCACGAAGAAGTCCGGCTCGATAGCGCACCGTTCTATCAGCGCGTCGACGAAACCGGGTTCGGGATGCGTGCCTACCGCCAGCGCCGCCTGCAGCCGCGTCGACGAATTCGCGGCCGCCAATGCGTCGAGCAGCCGGGTGTGCTGTGTATTTCTGTGTGTCGAATTGATGGGGACCACCTCCGACAGCCAGTGAAAGCCTTCACACAGTGAGAAGGTCAAGCGAACTTCGGTGCGCTCGTCCACCTCTCCCCCGCGATGACCACGTGGTCGAGGAAGCGGAGGCCTACGGTGTGGGCGGCTTCGGTGAGCAGGGTGGTGGTGTGGCGATCGTCGGAGCCGTGGTTCCAGCCTCATGCACGCAGCGCTGGCCACCACGTTCCCGCCGACGGGAACACCAGCGACCGTCGCTTATGCTTCGGCTCGGGTCGGCCCAGCGCGTGGCGGTTCGCCGATGCGCGACGTCCCGTTCAGCAGCCGAAGACGGCCGGGCCGTCTCGATATCGACCTAGGGGGTCGCGTGGCCGAATCACTGTCGGTCGACCTCGCCCAGCTGCGCGAATCGGCGGCGGAGTTGCGGCAGGCGGCCGAGGACGCCGAACGGGTGGCGAACGAGCTGAAGGCGGCACTCGCCGACGAGGGTGAGTTCTGGGGTGACGACGAAGCCGGCGAGACGTTCGCCCACACCTACAAGCCCGGTGCCGACCGTACGTTGGAGGGGTTCGACGACCTCGTCGCGGACATACGGGCGATGAGTTCCGCGATGAAGGATGCGGCCGATGCGTTCGAGGACCGGGACCACGACGGCAGGCGGAACATCCGAAACTCGGCCGACGATGGCATCCCGTACACGAACGCACCGAGCCAGAACCGGTCGGCAGGACCCATTCCGCAGACGACGTCTAGCGAATCTCTCAGTCCCACAGATGATTCCGTACGGTCGCCGGGCACGTTCGATCGCACGGCGAACGGAGACTCCGCCCGTCCGCAGCCGGACACCCCGAACGACCGCGTCGATACACAGCAACCACCGACATCCGGCCAGCAACCCCCGACACCCGGTCAGCAGCCCGCGAATCCTGGCCAGCAGCCCGCAGAGTCCGGACAGCAACCTCCGGAATCCGGACAGCAGGACGATTCGACGACCAATCCTCCAGAAACCGAATCGCAGGACAAATCCGGTGACCAACCCCCGGCGGCCGAGACCGGATCGCCGACGACGCCCGGTAACGGCGCAGAGCGGCAGGGAGCGCCGGCGGATACACCGACGAGGCAGCAGGCGGGTCCACAGACGATGCCGGGCGGCCGCAAGGACGCCGGCAAGCCGCCGGCGGGTACGCCGTGGACGCGGAACGGGTCGGGCACCCCTTGGGCAAAGGCTCCGAGCCCCTCGGCCGCGCCGGCGAACGAAACCCCGCCTCGGATATCTCCTCCGCGCACCCCGCACCGCCCGCCCGCGGGCAAGAAGCCGGAGCCGGCTCGTCTCGGGCGGAAGCGGGCCCCGAAACCCGCAGGCGTGCGGGCTCACCGAGCAACCGATGCCGAGGCCATGCGGATCGCTCGGGAGATGGCCGCTCGGCACAACATCGAAATCGTCGGATTCGACGCGGCGGGTATCGCCGCGGCAACGGTCCAGGACATCGCCGATGCTGTCGACACCGTCCTCCCGCGGATGCCGGTCGTGCTGCGCGGAGTCGAGATCCGGGATGTGACGGATTCGCTGTCTTCCGTCGAGGATCGCAGCACGGCAAAGCGATCCGGTGAGGTGGCGCCGTGGATCGTACTGGCTCACGCTGCTGTGATCGATCCTCGGACGTTGGCCGGCCGTTCCCGGGCGACGACCCGATCCGGTCCTCCACGGCGACCGATGTATGCCGCGATCCTGCGGGAACTCGGCGCCGCGATCGACCTCATCGGCGGGTTCCGGGCGCACAAGGAGGCGCAACGCGCGCTCATCACCGAATACGTGCGGATCGACGACCCCCGAGGCCAGACGCTGAGCCGGGTGGTCGCCGGCTACAAGCGGTGGCGGGCGCAGCTCGGCGACGACTGTTTCGAGCAGGGTCTATTCGTTCCGGGCAGGGCGCTGGCCGAGGGATTCGCCGCGGTCGAATCGAGTGACGACGAGGCCAACGGCCCGCAGAAGGTGCTGGGTCGGCTGCTGGTGACGATGTCGCGTGCGGCGGTGCCGGACCGGCGATGAGACCCGCCTCGGCCCGGGCGGACGGCGTCTGGTTCTTTCTCCCTTCCCACCAGCGGTGAACCACGCACCTGTCGGTCATCATTATGGGCACGTTCGGAGGTCCGCGGTCGTCGCTGTCCGCTGAGGAATTCGAGTCGGAAGGTCGTGGCATGGATCGATGGGAGCGCGAAGGCCTGCGCTCGGCCAACAACGGCATGCGCAACCAGCTCGAACATCTCCTCGACTCCTTCGAACGTCAGCAGGGTCGGCTCGCCGATGTGTTCCGAGAACTGGAGAATGCTCGCACGCAGGCGAGTTCTCCCGACCAATCGGTAGAGGTGACGGTGGACGCCGCCGGCGTGCTGACGGACCTGCGCCTCACGGCCGCGGCGATGCGCCAGACACCGGAGCAGTTGAGCAGGGCGATCGTGGAGGTCACCCTGGCCGCGGCGCACCGGGCGAAGCAGCAGGCCGAGGCGCTCGCCGCACCCATCGACGACGAGCTCGACGACCTGCCCGACCTGCCCGATATCTCCCCGGGCGCCCCCAGCCTCAACGAGATTCGCGCTTTCTTCCGCAGGGACAACGAAGGTTCCCCGAGATAATACGGGGCCGCGTAGTGCAGATGATGCTGCGTACCTGCCGACGACCGGAGAGGAACCTCCCGCAGGCGGAAGGACACGGGATTCGGGTGCGACCGTGCGATGGCGGCGGCAGTAGCGTTCCCGGAGCCGCTTGCCGGACACGCATCGATGAACGCGTGCCCACATGACGCTGCGGTTGCCGGCCTGGCTCCCCCCGGTCGTAGTGATGTGTGTCGCCGGGCACTTCCCTCTGGGCGACGAGGACGCGGAACGACGCGCCGCCGACGCTTGGTCGGATAAGGCCGAATGGTGTCGTGAGCAGGCTGAATACCACGAAGCCAAGGCAAAGCCGCCCGAGGGCTCACACGGCGAGACCGTCGCCGCGATCGCCGACAAGCACCGGCGCACGGCCGAGCGCTTCCGACAGCAGGCCACCAATTGCGACAGCCTCGCCAGACAGCTCTACGAGAGCGCCAACGCCACCGAGCTGCAGAAGATGGTCATCATCAGCATGGCCGTGATCCTGGCCATCCAGCTGGCCCGGTGCGCCCTGATGTTCGCGGCCGGTGGTCCGATCCAGGCCGCCATTGCACAGATGGCGACCCGGACCGCGGCGCAGCGCGCGTGGATGAGGTTCGTGGCGTTCCTTTCCGGACGCGGTGCGGAACTGGCGGCGGAACGCGGCTCGATGGTGCTGCTGCGCAACGGAGTCGTGATGGGAGTAGCGCTGGGCGGCGGCACCCAAGCCGGCGCCCAGGCGATCCAGGTTGCCAAGGGCGACCGCGAACAGATGGATTGGAAATCCATCGGCGTGGCAACGGCCGCCGGCGGTGTCGGTGGCGCCCTCGGCATGCTGTTCGGACTCTGGGCGGGGCCGAAGGTCGCCACCATCGGCGCGAACGCCAACAGCACCGCGGGGCGGGTGGCCCTGCAGCTCGCCGGCACCACCATGGTCGGCGCCGGAGCCGGAGCCGTCGGCGCTCTCGGCGGCACCGCCGTCTCGCTTGTGCTGTCCGACCAGCCGTTCAGCCGCAAGGCCTTCACCGAGGGCCTGATCCCCGGTATGGGTAGCGGATTCATCGGCGCGGCAGCCTTCGCGGCACAGGGGATGCGCAGCCGGGCACCACTTCCCGACACGACTGCCGACCCCGCTGCCGCACCGGAGGTCACCAGGGCCGAGCCGTCGCCTGGTTCGCTCGTCGACGCACTGCGCTCGCATGGCATCGTCACCGCTGACTTCGATCCGAACAACCCCTCCCACACCCATCAGCAACAACAGATCGACAATCTTGTGGCGCTGCTGCGCCAAGCCGGGGCAACCGCGGACGCACCAGCCCGTCCCACACTCCCGTTGAACAATGCCGACTGGCAGCCCGCGAATGTGCCGAATGTGTCGCCCGACAACCTCAACCCGGTCAAGTCTGTCAAGCCGCCCTCCGACGCTGTTGCCACACCTGCTGATCCGGCCCCCGCAGGGACAAGGCCGAAAGCTGACGGAGGCAATCAACAACCCGATGTGTCGCCGCCGAAAGAGTACAAGCCGCGTCCGGAGCAGCCGTTCTCCGTGCCGAACAACAGCATGGACTGGGAAGCACCCGCGGGCATGCCCGGCGCCCTGATCGACAACGTCAATCCCGTCAAGACCGTCACCTTCCCCGCGGCCGCCATCGCGTCCACCATCAACCCGGTCGGCGTGCCGAGCATCGGGACGGATCCGACATCGGCGGAGGCGCCCGGGTCACGGAACGCTCCCGCCGGACGACCGGATTCCGACACCGTGGGCGCCGCTGAAGCTCCTGTCGACGGGGAACTGCCTCCAGCACCGCACGACTCGAATAACAGCACCGCCGAGAACGCGGGCACAGCACGGCAGACCACCGAACATGATCGCCCTGCAGCCGGGCCGGACCACTCGGGGCGACCACACCCCGCGGACACCGGCGAAGACAGTGCTCGACCGGCAGACGTCGCGCCCGGGTCGGCTCACGGCAACCGGGTCGGCTCCGAGAAATCGCCGGCGGCACCGCATTCGCCGGAGCACGCCGCGGTGCCGGACAACGCCGCCGCCACGGCCCGACCGCATCCCGGCGGCCGGGACACGGCGGGCGAGGGGCCGGCCGGGAGAGGGCGCGCCGTCGCGGATGCCCGAGGCGACGATCCGGCGGCCGGGCCATCGTCATCGGCACGGCAACGAGGTGTCGCAGCGGACGAGGAAGCCGCTCCGCGCACCGTCACGGCCGACCCGCACGACGCATCGGCGCAACAGAGCACGACCGTGCCTGCGACCGAGCGCCGAGGGGCACAACGGGTTCCTGGCGTGGCCACCGATCCCGAGCCGGCCGTGCCCGAGCTGGTACCGGCAGCGCACAAGGAATCGGCCGACGGCCTGTCTTCGGACCACGACGTGTCCCCGAGTATGACGATCACCATCGACCAGTCGCCCGCTCCACAACGCGGTGATTCCGGTCCGCGCTCCCCCGGCGGGGACAGGTTCGTGGACGCGGGCGGGCAGCAGCGGCAGACCGCGCAGCCGTTGGGCGGCCCGGCGCGACCTGCCGCAGGCGCCCAGCCCGGCACACCCGCTGCCGGTTCGCCGGGTGCTGCCGGAGGCAATCGGCCGCCACGTGTGTCGGCCCCGAAGGCTGCTGCCGCGGAGCGCCCTCCCGCCGTCGAACCGGTCCGAGGAGCGCGCGGGCCGGCCGAGGACGGCCATGCCCCCTCAGGGTCGGCAACCGCTCACGCCACCGACAATGACAACCGGAACACACCACCCTCGGCCGCCGAACCGGAGTCGGAGCACGGTCGCACGGCTGACGGCACCACAGGCGACGAGACCGCGCGAGCCACGCATCCGGACGAGGCGAACGCACCGGAGCACGCACTCCCGGCCGACGACAGCGCGAAAGGGCAACAGGCCAAAGGTCATCCCGATGTAGTCGACGAGGCGGGACCATCGAAACCGAAGCCCGGCGAGTCCGATACCAGCGGAGACGATATCCCTGGCGGTCGAGCGGCCGACGACAGTGCGAGTGAGCAGCAAGCGAAGACTAGATCCGATATCCCCGACGACACGGAGGCGCCACCACCCGAGTCCGAATCCGCTCGCGCACAGGGAGATTCGGATGCTCCGCCCACCGCTCGCAACGAAGACCCTGCCGCGGACGCGCGTGCGAGGGCGAGAGCCGAGGTAGAGCAGCGTAATGCGGCCGAGCGGCAGCAGAACGAGCTGGTGCGCGAACACCACCGGCAGCGTGTCGAAGTGGCGGCCGAGCGCGAGCGGGCCGCCCATGCCGAGCTGCAACGGCAGGAGAAGGCCGTACGGGTGGCGGAGCAGCATGAGCGGGCCACCCGCGTCGGCTTCGGCGACGAGATACGCGATCTGTTCGGGCGGGGCACGGCGGAGGATCGAGTGGCCGTCGAAGCCGCGCGGGCCGCTCAGGAACAACTCCGCCAGGCTCGGGCGAGGTTGGCCGAGTGCCGGGATGCGTACGAGGCGGCGGTAGCCCAGCATGACGCCGCAGCTCATGCCAGAGCCCGTGACCTCGTCGAAATCTCGGACAACGCGGGCGTTTCGCTGATGAACGACTACAAGGCTGGGGTGCTCACCGATCGCGACGCTGTGTTCGACGTCGTTGCGCAGGAGCGAGTTCGCGCGGCCTTGGATGCCGGTCGCGCCAACGGGGCGTTGCGAGAGCCGGGCAGCACGGCTGACGGTACGAGCCCGATGGCGAACGCCGCACCGGAGTCGTTGATCGACGCGATCGTGCGGGGATCCATCGAGGAGCGCATCGCGGCGATGACCGAGTGGATTCGCCGGGGCGACGACCGGCATCGGCTGGTGCGAGAGACACAGGTTGCAGCGTTTCTGCTGCTGAAGCACGGCCCGGTCGATATGAAGACAGGCGAGGGCAAGACCATCGTGATGACGATGAAGAAGCTGGCCGATGCCATCGATCACGGCACCGCACATGCATGGACCAGCAGTGACCTGCTCGCCGGTGAGCTGGCCGCTGAGTTCGAGGCGTTCGTGGCGCGGCCGGAGGCGGATATCGGGATCGATGTGGTCCGGATGGATCAGGACGGTCCGTTGCCGGATCCGGTGCCCGGCCGTAGCCGGATCATCGTGGGCACGAAGGAGGACTACCTGTTCCGGGCGTTGAAGGTCGCGGATTCGATGATGAACGAGCTCGCGGCCAGTGGCATGTCGCCCCAAGAGGTGACGGCACTGCGGGACTTCCTCAACACGAAACCGTCGATCGATCTGATCAAGGAGAGGCTGGATGCCGCGGCATCCGACCACGGCCTGGACCTCCGGTACGACCCTTTCCCGGCGGGCAAGCTCACCATCGACGAATTCGACACCATCTTCGACGGCAACTCCGAATGCGTACTTTCCCCCGGGGCGGCGGAGGAGGCCCCACCCGAGGTGGTCGCCGAACTGCAGGGGATCTGGGATCGGCTGACGACAGCAGAGCGCGAACACGGCTTGACGGCAGCGGATTTCAAGAGGCCGGAGAACACCCGGGGAATGTGGGCCGCGGAAACGACCCCGGCAGCGGTCGCCAAGCTGGAGAGGGTGGCGGGTGGACCGGTCACCGCCTCGGAGCTGAAGCTGTACGCCGATGCCGCCAACGCCCGCTGGGGGCTGGAGAAGGGCACGCACTACATCACCCGGGCGGACGAAGGCGAGGGCGCGAAGATCGGCATCCTCGCTCACGAAACCAACGACAAGGCGATGTGGGACAGGACGAAGTCGACCGAGGTGCGCTGGCAGGACGTCGGTCAGTTCGTCGACCTCAAGGAAGGGCTGCCGGTCCGGGCGAATCAGGAACATTCGCTGCGCATGTCGGATCAGCAGTTGATCGGCAGCAAATTGCTGTTCGAGCCGTCTGGTTTGTCCGGGACCATGAAGGGCGTCGAGGGCATCACCTACGACCTGTACGGCGTGGGGCCGGTGCCGGAGCTTCCGACATTCTATACATCGCAACGGGTCGTGGAACCGCCGAAGTTCTACGAGAACACGCATTCGAAACTTGCTCAGCTGGCCCGCGACATCGTCAGGGACGCACATGTTGTCGACGGGGAGCAAACGGGCCGTGCGCAGTGGGTCGTGTGCATGGACAACGGCGAAATCCGGGGCGACCCGGATGCCGGGCGGATCGGACTGATCGACCTGCTCCGCACAGCGGCGAAGGAAGAACACGGCGAGGCATTCGAGCTGAAGTTCGAGGTGGTCGATGCGGATTTCTACGCCGAGCACGGCGGTAGCAATGCCGACGCCGAGGCCCTGGTCAGGCAGAAGATCGAGGAATTCGGGGACAAGGGCACCATCTATATCACCAACAAGGACGGAGGCCGCGGCGCCGACCCGACACCGTCGCAGGAGGTGATCGATCTCGGCGGTGTCGACGTCAAGGTCAGCGGCGGGCCGTCGTACTCCGAGCGGGTGAACGACCAGGTCGACGGTCGTGGCGCCCGTGGCGGATCCGGCGACGACCGGGAGCACGGTGGCACCCCGGGTTCGGCGGTGCACTACGTCTCCCCCGAGGACTTTCTCGGCAGGGTCACCGACCACGGCGTCACGCAGCAGGTCGTCCAGTACACGGAAGCCGTCAAGGCCCACCGGGCCGCCCAGGAACAGCACGAAGCCCTCAACACCGAGGCGACGCGCATCGAACTGAACAGGACCGAAACGGCGCTGCGAAACGCAGAGTCCGACCTGTGGAAGCATGCCGTCCCGGCGATGAAGGACGCCGTCGAGCAGAATCAGCTCGCCTCCAAGTACGCGAGCGCCAACCAAGCCAACGCCCCACCCACGGACGCACATGGCACCGCGACCCAGCAACCCCAGCAACCCCCTCCCCGATCCGCGGGGACCGCGGCTCCGCATGCGACCGGTCCACATGCGACCTCGCACGCGCCTGCCGCCACCCACAACGGCACCCCCGTCCCGACCGCCGCAGGCCTCGCCGCCGGGGCAGCATCCAACCTGGCTTCCGGTAACCCACCGGTCGCAGCCAACCTGCGTGACGAGCACGGCGACAGCACCCTCCGCCACCTCCTGCGGGTGCTGGACGCACCCGGCGGACAGGCGGCCGCACCGTTGCTGCCGGTCGCGCAGGCCGTCCGCGACGCGACATTCGATCAGGTCGAGTCGCACGGGATCCCCATCGGCACCGACGTCGCCGACCACGTGCGCGAGACCGCACGAAATCTTTTGCACACCAGCCTGAATCAACTCGATCCGGCGCAGCGTCAACTCGTCACCGACGCCGGGACGGTGCTGCAGCAAGGACACCGGCTCGAGGACGCGCACACCGCAGCCGTCGCCCAGTTGATTGCGCAGGTGCCGACCGCCCAGCCGGAACTGGCGGCCGCTGCGGGCACCACCGTCCCGTTCGACCAGCTGCCTACCGGCGACCGCACCGAGACACTGCAGCGGGCGCAGCAGGGCGATCGGTCCGCCGCGCAGGCCTTGGACCGCCATTTCGGCCCAGCCACCGCCCAGGCCATGTGTGCCGTACTCAGCGGGGATTCGGAGCACGGTACCCCACCCACGCGGATCCAGCTCCTGGCGCACGCCGTCGCCCGGGCCACGCTCGGCGCCGCCGACGCCGGTGGCTGGCAAGTCCCCCCGGGCATCGACATCGGCGACTGGCTGCTCAGCCAAGCGCGAAACACGTGGCTCGACAGCCTTAATCACCTGAATCCCGCCGTACGCCGACTCGTCAGCGAAGCGCTCGATCCCAGATCCCGCAGCGACGACCTCACCGACGCTCAGGTCACCCTCTTCGGGTGGGTCGCGCAGGAGATCGCAGTGCGGGCGGCCGATTCGACGGCCCGGCAACGGGAACCCTCGGCCGAGAATCGCGACCGTGCGAACTCCGCGAGGACGGCCGAGGCCGATCGAAAAACCAAGCAGGCCATCGCCCGGAAATTGTTCGAGAAGTTCGACATCGAGGTACTCGGACTGGACAAACCGGAAATCTCCGTCGACACAGCTCTGTCGATCAGGAATGCGATTGTCGACGGTTTCGCGGCAGGGCAGGAGATCAAGCTCGACGTCATACTGGTCGCCCCCATGGTCGGCAATACCGGTGCCTGTATCTGGACTCCCCAAGGCATCGAAAAGGACGCCCCGACCTTCATGGTCTTGAACGAGAACCTCTTCGGTGACCCGGAGAGATTCCGGAACACCATGCGGAAGGCGGTGCAGAGAGGCCACCTGATGGCCCCGACCGGCGATCCCGCGTACGACGCCGTCAGTCACGAGATGGGCCATCTACAGGATCGAGCCGCACGGAAGGGGCTCTACGACAAAAAGCCGATTGCCCACCTACGAGACGGAGCGGTCCAGGGGAAGGACTACGAAGACTCCAAAGAGGCCCGGGCATTCGGATTCCTGTACACGCATTTCGCCGAGTTCAAGAAGGCCGGCATGCTGGCACCGGACCTCGATTTCGACGATTGGCTGGGGCAGCTCGATTCGTACAGCAGCAGCAGGAAAAAGCTGAAGGAGGCAGAGGAAGACAACCGAAGACTTGCGGGCGAAGAGCCACAGGGTACGGAAATGGGCACCTACGAGCCCAAAATGGGTGACCTCGCGGTATTCAATCCGGCGGAAGCCCTGGCCGAGGCGAACAATGCGTTCGGCAGGACCGCACCGGCCGATCGCACACATCCCGCCTACGTCCTGCAAGCCCTGCTTCGCGACATTCCGTATTTCCAGGTGTTGCGGGAAGCCGAACAGCGCAATGCTTTGGTGCAGGCGGACTATCGCGGTCCGGTCCCGACTGCGTCGGAATCCGGCACGAGCATCGCCTCGAACGGCCCGTCCGCATCCCTGGCCGCGAAATGGCGCGCTATGTCCCCCACCGCTCGCGCCGACTACGCGGAACAGCAAATCGCATACCTGAATCCCGACACCGGTTTCGTGCTCGACGAGTTGGCCCGGCTCCAGGCGGAGCACCGCGCCACGGTCGCGCCGACCCCGGACCGCACCGCACAGACGCCCGAAACGCGAACGCCTCAGAGCCATTCATCGCGTGCGGCGACCGGGCGACCTGACGACAGGTCGGCATTCCCACCTGAGTTCTGGCAGCAGCACAGTCGGTCCCACGCGCAGGCAGCTGTCCCGGCCCCGATCCACCTCGGCGCCCCCGACGATGCGCAGCCGGACCCGACACGGCCCGTCCCGAACTTGCCTCGCTCAGTCCAGGCGTCCAGGCGTGCTGCTTTCGACAGTTTCCGGCGGCAGATCTTGGCGATCTACGTCGCCGGCCCGTCGATCGAACGGAGCGATGCGGTAGCCCGCGCCCTGGCCGATGCCGACCCCGAGGATCTGCGGCGCGCTCTCCGCGAGGCCGGGCTCGAACCGAACCAGCAGCGGGTACTGCGCCAGTTCTGGCCGGGCCAGTCGGACCGGACGGCCGCAGCGGTGCTACCGGCTCCCGGCGAGGACATGGACCCTCTGCTGTGGGCTCCGATTCGCAAATTCGCCTCGGCAGTCGCTCGCGTCCGGGCAGCCGGAGAATCTCCCGCACAGGTGGTTGCGGAACCAGATCGGACCGAATCCGACGCTGCGATCCCCGACAGAGGCGGGCTGACCCCCCGGGAGCTCGAGGTGTTGCGCCTGAGTGCGCGCGGCCTGTCATACCCCGAAATCGGTCCGCTGATGGGGATCTCGCACAAAACCGTCCAGAGTTACGCCCGGCATGCGTGCGCCAAACTCCGCTGCCCGAGTGTGATTCCCGCGGTCCTCGCGGCAGATCGGGAGGGATGGCTGGACGAACCATCCGGCCCGCACGTCGACGTCGAATTCTCTCCGGACGAGGTCGCCATCCTCCAGCTGGCGGCGAACGGCCTGGACAATCGTGAAATCGCTACCGAGCTGGCGACGACGCGGTATCGGGTGCGGACGTTCATGGCCGCGCTCCCCGGCCGGTTGGGTGTCGAGGGCAGGCTGCCCGGGCTGCTGGCGGCACAGCGGCAGGGGGCGTTCCAGCCCGGCGATCCCCACTCCGCGGCAACGCGGAAGCACGTCGACCTGTCTCCGCGCGAACGCGAGGTTCTCGACCTGGTTGCGGCCGATCTCACAGATCAGGCGATCGGTGACCAGCTGGGAGTTACGGCAGCTACGGCACGGGGCTATCGGGTCCAAATCCAGGCCAAGCTGGGCACCTCGGATCACGAGGAACTCGCAGACCGGGCGCGTAGCCTCCAGTCGCCTCCCGCAGAGGCGCGGACCGTCGAACTGAGCGAAGTCGAGGCGCTCCTGCTCCATCTGGTCACCAAGGGAGCGCCACCCGAGGCCCTCGCAACCGCACTCGGCATGCCGCGGAGCCAGTTGGATCCCTTGCTGGTGCAACTGGCCGACAAGATCGGTACGCGCGGCAGGATCCGGGTGTCGGCGCAGCGACGAGAACCGTCATCGCAGCACGAGAGGCTCGAGGCGCTGGCCGAGTCGCTGCCGGGCACGAGCCGTGATCCGGCAGCGGTGTCCTGGGCCACGTTGCGCGCCTTCCGATCTCGGATCGCCACCCACCCGTCCGAACTGACAGGGCGTGAACCCGAGGTGCTGCGGCTGGCCGCGCAAGGCCTGTCACTCAAAGCGATCGCTCGCACGTTGGGCGGATCACACGCCACCGTGATCAACGAACTCGACAGCATCGCGGTGAAGCTCGGAACCCCTGATCGGGCCGTGCTACTGATGGCGGCGCAGCGGGCATGGTCGGCCGAACACCCGGAACCGATACCCGAACCGACGGCCGACGTCGGTCTGACACCGCAGGAGACCAGTGTCCTGCGCCTAGTGGCCCGGCGGTTCACGAACCCGGCTATTTCGGCAGAGCTGGGCCTCTCGGTGCCGTTGGTGAAATACATCCGGCGCGGCCTACGCACCAAACTCGGTATCGACGACACCGCCGGGCTGGTCGCCTGGGCACTGCACAGCGGTATCGCCGTCGACGATCGCGCGGACGCCCCGGACCAGGAGTTGCAGGCACGCGTCACGGACGCGCTGCGGCGGGCAACGGCGACGGATACCGACCGAGAGTCGACACCCGACTCCCACGAGGCCTCGTCCATCCCCGCCGACATCGACCGATCCGGCGAGTCACCATCGGCCCAGCCCGCCGAAGTGGCCTCGGACCCGGCCCAGAGCGCGCTGGCCGAGCAACTCCGGCTGCCACCCGCTGCGGTGACGCGGGGAGCTGTACGCCTCGCCCTCACCCTCGTCGCGGAACAGACACGAGCCATGCCCACCGCCGCGACCGGCATCGACGGTCAGGAACTGAGTCGATGGATCCGGTCCCAGCTCGAACTGCACGCGGATCAGGAAGCGGCCACTCACGAGGGCGCGCTTGCGGAGCTGGAGCGGCGCGACGACGAAGAATCCGGACCGCTGGATGCGGCCGACCCTGAGGCTGATCCACTGGACCAGAACGGTTTCGACAATCGGCGTCGGACCCTCGACCAAGAGTTGCGGGCACTGCTGGGGTTGCAAGACCTGAGCCCGCCCCGGCCGATGACCACGGGCGAGGTGCTGGCCGAGCTGTACTGGATCACGAGCCTGACGGACTCGCCGGAGGTGGAACACCTTGTCGCCGCGAGTGAGACCTTCCTGTGTGCCACTCTCGAACCGCTGGCGGCAGTCCCGCTGGATCCGGTCCAGATCCACACGCTGCGCAGCCAGCTGGCGCAGCAGGTGGGCGTCGCCGACGACGAACTGACCCGCACGCACGCCGAAGTGCTGGCCGCCGACGAGACCGTCGCGCCACAGACGCGCCGTCTGGCGGAGCGCTACCTCACCCTGCGCCCGAGCCAAACCGAGCAGAAACCGACACGAGCCGATATCGCCCGGCTGGCGGGTGTGGGCGAGTCGTATGTCAGCAGCGTGTTCAACGGACGATTCGGCGTCAAGCAGCCGTGGCACGGCGAGACTACGCAACGCGTCCTGGCCGCGGCTCACCGGTTGGGTGTACCGCCGGACCGCGCGGACATCGCGGCCCTCACCGATCCGAACTTCGTGACGCGTCGCGTTCGTCCGGCGCGCTGGATCGGCGACGAGTTCGTCCCCGCGCGGATCAAGCCGCAGCCGCCTCGCGACACATTGGCCGAGGCAGCGGGTGCGGCCAAGGCCACGGTCCGTGATGTGGTGAAAGGCTCGGGCACGCACGATGACATGCGGCTGGTGCGCAGTGCGGCCGACGAGATCGGGTTCTGGTATCACCCGGACGGGCCGATGGGGACGGTCGACGCGATCGCACTGTCGGAGAGCGAATTCCACGTCCTGCGCCTGATCGCCGACGGCATCACCGAAGATTCCCTCGCCGCCGTGCTCGGGATGACGCCGGACCAGTCGAACCGGCTGCTCGTCCGACTGGCCGAGCGGGTGGGATTCGAGGGGCCCGTCCGTATGCCCACGAACGCACAATCGAGCGGTTTTCCCGACGGCACCGTGCCGTCGTCCCCGAAGCGCACCGATCTGTCACCTCAGCAGCTCCAGACTCTGCGACTGGTGGTGGCGGACTTGCCGTATACCCCCATCACGGGCACGGTCCCCGCGGACACCGTCCAGGCGTTCCGTTCCGCCCTCGCGGAGCAGCACCCCACCGCACTCACCGGCAGGGAAAGGGAAGTACTCGCGCTACTCGCCGAGGGCCTGACTTCCGGACAGATCGCGGCCAGGCTCGGGTTGTCCCGCAACACGGTGAACGGGTACATCGCGCGCGCGGAAATCAAGCTGCATACCGACGGCCTGCGTCCCACCGTGCAGGCGGCGCAACAGGCAGAGCAATCACAAGCGGCCAGCGAACAGCAATCGGCCAGTGACCGTGAGGCGACATCCGGCACCCGCATCGATCCTGTCGCGATCGACCTCGGCGATTCCGACGAGCCGGACACCGCTTTGCAGCGCGCGCGGCAGGGGGATGCAACGGCGTTCAACGAGCTGCGCGAGCGATACGGCCGGGCCTCACTCCGGGAAGCGCTTGCCCGACTCGGGCTTCCGGCCTCGCCAGTCGGCCGCGACTTGCGGCCGCTCCTGCAGGTGGCACAGGAGCTCAACCGCATGGCCTTTCGGATCGCGGAGGCGCACCGATGGCGTGCCGATGTGGGCACGAATCCCAGCGAATGGCTGGACGGCATCGTGCGAGGCCTAGTAGACGGCTGGTTCGGGCTGAATGCCACGCAGCGCAAACACGTCACCGAGGCGGTGGACGGGATGCGGCGTGGTGCAGCGATCAGCTTGGTGCAAAGAGGCGCGCTGAACAGATTGGTCGACGCCGGCGAGCAGGTGATAACAGACGCCGAAACGCATGCGACCGACTCGTCACAGCAGACGGATAGTGGGCTCACAAACCGCCAGTTCACAGTGCTCCGGTTGATGGCTGCGGATATGACGAGCCCTGAGATCGCGGAGGAGCTGGGGCTGTCCCCGGGGACCGTGAGCATCTACGCGGCCCAGGTTCGCCAGAAACTCGGTGCCCGTACCCGGGCGGAAGCGGTGTACATCGCACTGAGCACAGGCATACTCCCCGGCAGTCCCCGCGCCGACGGCGAGACACCCGGTCGCGAAGATCTCCAACTGACCAGTCGCGAAATCCACGTACTCGGGCGGATCGCGAACGGAGACACCAGCGACGACATCGCTCAAGACCTCGAGATCTCTCCGAGAAGCGTGGACCAGTTGGTGGGTCGAGTCGGCCGGAAACTGGGCGCTCGCAACCGTCCTGGAATCGTGGCTGCCGCGGCAAGAACCGGCGGCCTCCCGCTCGCCGACCCTGCCGACGCCGTTCCGGGCACCGGCCGAATATGGCTGGCCGATTACGAAACCAACGTGGTCACTCGGATCGCGACCGGTGAGACCAGCAAAGATATCGCGCAGACGCTGGGCCTTTCCCCGCTCACCGTGGACGACTACCTGATGCGGGTCTGCCGAAAACTCCGCGTGCACAACCGGGCGGCGATGATAGCCGTCGCCATCCGCTCCGGACTCCTGCCGGGGACCACCCGAACCGCTGTGGAAGGTCCCGAGTTGACCACCGCCGAAACCGATCTGCTCACGCGGGTCGCGAACGGCGACACGAACGCCGATATCGCGGAGGATCTCCAGATTTCGTCGAGCGCGGTCGACAAGGCGCTCGCCCGTATTCGCGAGAAACTCGGCACCCACAACCGGCCGCAGACAGTAGCAGTGGCTATCCGTGCCGGCATCCTGCCCGGCACCGATACGGTCGAAGCGGCTCCTCCCGCAAACCCGGCCGAACTGAGGGAACAGCATGGGATCGACACGTTCGGATACGTGCTATCGCTGCTCGGAGTATCAGCGAAAGGCGGCCGGCGAAGCGAACGGCTTGCGCGCGCCGTGCAACTGGCATTGGAGATCAATGACGATGTATTCCGGCGCTCGGCCTCCAGCTCGGGCGGCGACATCGCTCAACGATTGCGCGAATCTGCGCGCGAAATACTGGAGCACAGATGGTTCCACCCGCTCCGCGCGAAGATGCTGGCAGTGCTGCGCGCCGATGGCGTCACCGAATCGGACCCCAGGTACGGCCGCCTCGCCGAATTGACCGTCACCGAACTCCGTCGGTACCTCGACGAGATCGGTGTCACCACGCGCTGGGTGTTTCTCGAGCTGGCGGACAGTCTGCATCGCGGCCGAGACATAGGTTCGTTGTCGCGGCAGGAAAAGAACAGTGTGCTGCGGATAGCGGATATGCCACGCGCGGAGCGAGTCTCGCCGCCGCTGCCGGACGCCTCGCCACACATCGCCTCCGGAGCCTCGCGAACCGGACGAGAGGAACCCGATCCAGCGGCTGACACCGACCGAATCCGTTCTGGAACAGCGGATTACGAAATGGCCACTCGCGAAATCGACATGCTCGCACTCGTTGCGAAGGGTCATTCCCACCGCGAGATCGCCACCATGCTGGCACTTTCGAGCCGTGAGGTCGGCGCCGCCATGCATTCGGCGGCGGCGAAGTTGGGAACCGCTCACTGGGCGGAAATGCTGGAGGTGGCGCGGTGCAGGGGGATCGATCTGAATGTCGGCAGCCCGGCTACTTCCGGGCGCGACCGGCCCCGAGACGATGGTGCGGCACGATTCAACGCCTACCGCTCCGCACTGGCAAATGCCTTGGCGGCAAGGACCGGGGAGTTGGGTTCTGCCGCAGTGCTGGCCGAGGCCACCCCCGGACAGATCGCGGAGGCCAGTAAACAACTATCATCCGCCGAGCGACAAGCTCTGGCGAACCTGTCTGCAAGGCAACCTATTCTGCGGGACACGTCCGCCCGGCCGGCCGTCGCCGCCGCTCGACGTCTGGCTTCGATTCTCGTTGCCGAGCAACACAGATCGGATGTCCGGCTGGCACGGGCGCTGGCTGAAGCTACCCTCGACCAACTGGAGGAAGCGCTCGGCACGCTCACGGACCAGCAACGGAAGATCATCCGCGCTGTCTTCACACGCAGGCTGTCCCTCGAGACCATGGTGTCCGGTCTCGGCTATCGGGATGAAGCCACAGCCAAGTCGTTCGTGATGAACACAGTCCGGCAAGTCGGACAGCACCTGGCCGGAATACCCGTCTCGGTACGGCTGAGTGACGCACAGTCGAGTGGCACAATGCCATTCGGGCATGCGCAACATATGGCTGGACGCAGCACAGTCGCCCACCCACCACCTGGCGAAACCGCCTTCGAGCGCGGTCGTCGTGAGGCCGAGGAGGAACGAAGGGCCGCCGCCTCAGGCATCAGCGAAGCTGAAATCGACCTGCTCAACCAGCTTCTGCGCCGCCTGGATCAACTCTCGCCCACCACCGGTCGTGCGTCCGGTCCCGACCCTGTAGCCATCGACCTCGGCGACCCAGACGGACTCGACTCGGAATCGGCGGAATCCCGGACAGGCGGGGACGGCATCACCGAATTATCCACGCAACGGTCGAGCTGGGATTCGGCAAGAGTAATCGACGAAAATGCGACGGCCGCCACGCATACCCCCGCAGGTGTCGCTGCGGCCCTGCAGAACAGCCTGCCCGGCGCGGTCAAGCAGGTACTCGACCATATCGATGTCGAACTGCGATCGATGACCGACGCCGAGCGCCGCGACGCCGTCGACCGAGCCGACCTCACCCGGCTCCCCGGCTGGGTGGTCGACCGCCTCGCCCATGAAGCCAAGGCTCAGGAGCTCGCCCGCGAAACCACCACCCCCGAGCAGCGCGCCGAATGGCAGCACCGGGCAGAACAATTCGACCACGAACTCGCTCACATCCTCGGCCTGCCACAGCCAGGAACCGGATGGACCGACCGCATCAGCAGCGACCCGCTGCACCACCTCCGCGCCCTCACGCGCCGCCCGGACGCGCCCGCCGAACTCCTTCACCTGGTCGACACCGCCACCCGATGCCTGAATCTGCAGGACATCGCCGCGGCCGTCGAACCGCTGCACCAGGCGCTGGCCGACTGGCCCATCGCCGAACACACCGACCGGGCCGCCGCGATCGCCTGGGAGCTCGCGCTGCAAGCCCGCGACGACGGCGGCGGGACACCCGAAATCTCCGCTGCCATCCACGGACAATCAGGTCAACGCTGGATCGAGATCCACGTCGGCGACGACAGCCGCACCCTGCCGGCGCGCGAGAGCGGCGACCGCCCCGGGTGGCGCGCCGTCGACCTTCTCGACACACACACCGAAACATGGGGATGGGCGCTGCCCCGCGACAGCGGAAAACAAGTCTGGTTCAAGCTTTTCGAAACGGCCGACACCAACGACCCCTCGCAACCACCCCACGAACTCATTCTCGACCTGTCCATACCGCAGGGCTCCTTGCAACAGGGCCCGGGCCTCGCGCGGCGAGCAGTACGACAGCGCTTGCGACAGGCCGGTCACCCTGATCCCTACGACCTGACGGTACTCGTATCCGACCTCGTCCAAAACGTCTACCGCTACGCCGACCAAGGCGACGCCAGGGTACGAATCCGGATCGACGGAAGCACGATTCGCGTCGGAATCACCGATACCAGCCGTGGCCTACCCGCGCGACAAGAGGCAACCACCCAGGGCACCGTCAGCGCCGCCGCTTTCACCGATGACCAAGCCGCCGAATGGGACGGAACCGGGATCGTCGCCGACACCCACGGTTTCTTCCTCGGCATGCTCGAATCAATGGCCTCGGTCTGGGGTGTGATCCTGGAACGCGCCGGCGGCAAAACCATCTGGTTCGAAGTGCCGATGCCGCCACCTACGGCGTCCGGCACTCCCACCGATCAACCACCGAACACACCCGCATCCGATCCGAACACTCCCGGATCGATCGGCATCGACCTGACCGGACTCGGCCTGGACCCTTCGACCGCCAGCTCGAACCCCGATCCCACCGACGCGAACGACGAGACGCAGAACCGGTCCACCCCACCCACGGACACCGACAGTCGGCGCCAGCCCACGCCCGGCACCCGTATCGACCCGGTCGCCCTCGCCCTCGACCCCGACGAACCCAATGCGCCGGAACCCGCCACACCGGAACCGCCCGAACAGCCGGCTTCCACCCAACGAGCGTCGACGAACCCGAACGAACACGATCCGGCTGCACTGCCCACAACCCAGGAACTGGTCGCGGATCCGGAAAAACTGAAGACGTTGCGGCAGGAAGTCGACGCACTGCGGCGGCAACTCCTCGAGCTCAGCAACGGACGCGCGGATCTGTCGAGCGCGGCAGCGGTGGACAGGTTGCTGGGGGCGCTGCTGCAACTCGGGCGAGAAGGCAAGCTGAACCCCCGCCAGGCCCGCGCACTCCCGCTGGTCGAGGAGTATCGCGAGAAGTCCGGTCTCCTCGACGACGCCGAACGAGTCCGCGGCCAATACCGGGAACACAAGGCGAATGCCGCTCACCAGACGGATCAGCCGGAAGGCATTCGGCCGACGGAATCGCGTGGACCGGATCCCGTCGCCATCGATCTCGACCCCGACGAACCAGAGACATCGAGCACGCCTCCACCCGGCGCTCCACGGATCCACCCCCACCAGCCGGTGAATTCGAGCGAGCACGCAGCCACCGGTCCCGATGAAAGCCCTCCCGCAGGCCGTCAGCCCGACAACGCGGAATCCCGTGAAACCGCGCAGTTGCGGGCACTCCGTGATGCGGTCGCCGCGAGACTCTCCGGCGCAGTCGAGGTTTCGAACGATTCCGTGCTGAATCGAGCACCCGCTCTGATCGATGAACTGGTGGCCTTGCGGCGCCAGCCGGATGCGCAGGTCCCGGCGGAACGGCTGCGGTTGCTGGAGCAGTTCGCGCATCAGATGTCGGCATGGCTGGCCTGCGCGGACGAAGCCGCCGAGGAAAACGCCGCCTACGAGCAGGGGCTGCGGGAAGGGACACCTGCCGTCCTGCGGGCTCGGCAGGACGCCGCGGAGATACGGCTCGGATCGGCTCTCGCCGCCGTCGCGGAGGTGTGGGCACAGACCGGCCCCCGAACAGACACGCCTATCGTGACCCGGCCCGCGGACCACCTCCGGCCAGAAGAGACAAAACGGCTGCGCGAGGTGGCCGAAACGATCTTCGGGGAGATGGTGGCCGCGGGGGCAGCGCTCGATGCCGTGAACACCGCTGACCGCCAACAGCTCGCCGAGGCCACGCGACGCTATGACGCGCTGTGGGATATGTCGCAGTGGCTGGAGGAACTGCTGACCTTCGCGGAGCAATTGGATACGACACGGATCGGCCGGGAGCGCCTCTCGTTCCTGCTCGACCACTTCCGCGCGATCTCGGAGCTATTGGCAGCAACCCAGATGCGCGACACTGCGGCCGCCGCCCTGGCCGCTGCGACCGATCGACAACGACGACTCGCGCAAGCCGCTGAGAACTATGGCATAGCCGACCGCGGGGTCCGCGCTATCGCGGAGATGCTGGGCGAACCGCGGCATCGCGCGACGACCACTCCCCCGGCGGCGCAACCCGGCGCACCCGTCGTCTGGCCCGGCGCGGACGGACAACCCGACTTCATCGCGCAGACGCAGCCCCGGCAGCACGATCCCACCGAGCCCGGTCCCGGCGAGTCAGCGTCGCCTGATCGAACCCCCGAGGACCGCGCAGCGCAGTCCGGATCGGAACACCCACGGGGAGACCATGTCGAGGAACCCCGCGGCTCCGAGGAAACCGCACCGCGGCGCTACGTCGAGCAGAACCTGACGGTGGAGGATCTGGGTGCGGTCGCGGCAGCGAGCGATCGAGGCGCGCACGCGCACAACGAGGACGCCTTCGCCCTGATCCGAGCGAATGTCGGTGGCGAAGAGGCCACCGCACTGATCGTGAACGACGGTCTCTCCCGGCCGAAGGGCGGTCGCCGCGCCTCCGCCGCCGCCAAGGCAGCCGCCCACGATTTCGTGGTGGCGGCGCTGCGGCGGGCCGACCGCGACGGCCGGATCGATCCGGTGGCCGTAGTCGAGGGCGCCGTGGCCGCCGCCCAGGAGGCGGTACTCGCTTTGCCCCCGGAGTCTCCTGCGGCCGAGCCGCCCGCCACCACGATCGTGGTCGCGTTGATGGAGTCGGGACGGCTCACCATCGACTGGGTGGGCGACAGCCGCGCGTACTGGATTCCGCTGGACGGCGGCCCGCCGATACAGCTGACCAGGGACGACTCGAAGGTCCAGGATGTGCTGGACGTCTTCGACGACACCACTCGTGAAGAAGCCGAACACTCGGCGATCGGCGGGCCGGGTCTCACCCACAACCTGGGCCGCTCCCTGGACGGGCTGAAACCGCGCGAGAAGGCCCGAGACATACGCGGCGACGGTGTCGTCCTGGCGCTGACGGACGGCGTGTGGGAACCGATCAGCCCCGACGACCCCGAACCCGTCGCGGCCATCGTCCGGCGGTCGCTCGCCGAGTCCCCGGGCGATCTCGGCGCCGTCACGCGCGCACTGGTACGGGCAGGCATCGAAGCGGGCACAACCGACGACGTCACCGCCGCCGCGGGATTCCTGTCGGCCGCGAACATCGACAACCCCATGAATACGGCGACGGACCACGACGGACCCGCGACCCCGGCCGATCGCGGCGCTGACCCCGTCGCGATCGACCTCGATCCGGACGAGGCCGATCCCACGCCGGTCGGGCCACGACAACCCGGAACCACCTCGCCGCGGAACTCGCCGGATCGCGCTGGGGCACAGCCGGGCCCACAGCACGGCACGACCAACGAGGCGAACACTGCCGGCCGAGTCGGCACCCCGTGGGACACCGCACTGCGGCTGCGGCAGGTCCTCGAGCAGCATGTCGCGAGCGGACGACCGGAACTCGCGACCGCCCTGCTCCGGCAACGGTTCGAGCCCGAGATTCCGCGCCTTGCTGCTGATTTCGGGCAGCAGGCAGCGCACCACATCGCCGACGAGGTATGCGCGACGGCGATCGCACGCCTCGGGCGGCTCGGTAACCGAAATATCGAATCGTGGTTGAATAACATTGCGCGAGAGAAAATCTCGCACCACCGCAGTTTCGCGGGCCCCTGGTACAGCATCCGGCAGTTCGTTTCCGAATGCGCGCGACTCGAGCAAACCGATCCCCTGGTCCAGCTGCTGGCCGAAGCCCGAACCACGGATGTGCGGCGCATCCTGGAGGGGTTGCCGAGCCACCGGCGTGATCGTTTGATCCGCGCCTTCTGGCCCACGAGTCCGGGCACATCACCTACCTCGCCCGACGGCACCGAATCCGATCGCGATGCGCTCTGGGTCGCAGCGCGGCAATTGGCCACAGCGGTGGCGACCGCGGCCAACTTCCCTGCCCGGCTACCGGTTCGGGCCGCAAGCAGCGCACCTCGGATCGCCCGACCCAGCAGCGCCGCCGCGACGACGTCCTCGCCCTGGCTCACCAGCAGGGAACTCGAGGTGCTCAACCTGATCTACCAGGGTTTGACCCCTGCGGAGATCGGGAGACGGCTGGGCGTCGACCCGAAGGCGGTCACGAACTACCAGAAGAGTGCGGCCAAGAAGTTCGGTACCACCGGCGCGATCCGGACGGTCCTGGCGGCAAAGCGGCAGGGGTTCGTCCACGACGGAAATCGACCACCAGCCGGTACGGTCCGCCTGGACCGCGAGCAACGACAACTTCTCCAGTTGATGGCCGATGGCCTCACGGATCAGGCCATCGCCGAGGTGCTGGGCGTGGCCAAGCTCACCGTCAAGCGCCGCCGGGCCCGGATCGGCGCCGTACTCGGCGAGACGAAGCGAACTCCGATGCTGATGAAAGCCGTGCGGCTGGGAGCCTTCGACGAACCTGTGAGCGAAGACACCACGCCGAGCGCACCCCGCAGACCGGACACCGTCGCCATCGATCTCGGCAACCCCGACGAACCTGACGCACCCGGCCCCGCACCGGAGGGATGGACGGGCGACGTGACCGGATCTCCCGCCGGTGCGCCGATCGAGTTGCCTCGCAGCATACGTCGCCTGCTCGAGGCAACCCGGCACGAACTGGAGGAAGTGGCGGAAGAAGCACTGCGGCCGGTCCGGGACTCCGGGAAAGACACCACGCACCTCCACGCTGAGGAAGCCGAGGAGATCGCACGGGCAATCAACGAACTTCGCGCCGGACAGCGCCTACGGTTCGCCACGATGCTGCGCCGACAGGTGCTCGATGCGGAGTCGGCTCAGCTGCTGACCGAAGTGCAGTTGATGCGCGAAGTTCGCGAGCATTTCCGCTTTCTGAAGCCCCATATCGACAACGTTCACCGGTACGCGGCCGAGGTCCGCACCGCATCGGCGGTCCTCGCCGCCCGTGAGGTGCTCCGTGCGCAGGGCCTGCAACCCGTTCACGACGATCAAGGAAGGTTGGTCGACGGGATCGGGGTTCTGCCGGGACGCCGGATCGTGGTGGCGTCACCGCTGCTCGGCCAGCAGAACCTGCTGGATCTGCAGGTACCGGGCCTGCGGGAATGGGCAGCGCGCGAGAACGTGACGATCGAGTACCAGCGGGTATTGATCGGGGCGGACGACCAGGTAACAGTCGAACCCGTGTCGGGTGTTCACGACGAGCTGGAAACGGGACTCCGCTTCTATCGAAACCACGAGGATGCAGCGTGGATGAACGGGCTCATCGATGAACGATCCTTCAAAGAAAAGGTCGAGGAAGCGGAGCGGTCCGGCAGGAAGTCCCCCCCAGAATTACTCAAGGACTACACGGATGATTACACGACTTCGATCTTTGTTTTCAAAGTCACTTACAACAACGGCTTCCGGGTCATCGAGAAGCATGTGAGGGACAAGACTCAAGCCAACGCCGAAGAGCTTTCGACAATCATCCTTCAAGCCGCCGGCGCACGACCACCAGGATTCTTGCGCCGCAAGGATCGCGTGTTCTTGGTCGAGTACGTGCCGGGGGTCGAAGCCGATAAGATCACCGCCAGCGGCAGAGATGAGTGGGCACGATTCTTCCACACACCCGCCGCGCAACGGCAGGGCCTCGGCGACACCGCGATCCGCCCGTGGGATCGACACGAGGGCGGAAATTGGCTACTCGAGCGCGGTATACATCTGCGACCCATCGACAACAGCAACGGATTCGTAATTCCGTGGACGAAAGACGGATTCACCGATACCGACTGGATGAAAGAGGGATTCGTCAACCATTTCGTCAAGGCAATCAATGGCACGCCGACATGGGTCCGGCACAATTACCCGCGCGCCAGGATTCAAGAAATGCGGCGAAAGATCATCGACGCGGAATCAGAATTCACGCGGCTGGAGCACGAATCCTCCTACCCGGATGTTCTCGAAATCCTCGCCAAAATCGAAGAGAACGCGGTGGATCCGGGAGTACCGCACGTCGGCCCTTCTGACGTACTGCACATTCTGGCGCGGATGCGTGATGAGCTCGCCGACAAGTTCGAACTCGATGGTGAGCGCGCCGACTGGACTCCGTCGGAGTGGCGCCGTGCGGTCACCGACCTGAAACAGCAGTATGCCGACCATATCGATCCGCTCGTCCGGCGTTATGTCAACACCTTGGACGGGCTGGTCAAACTGCATCTGCACGCGCAATTGAACGTCGTGACCGCTGAGGATCTCGGCGCCGGTCGACCAGACGTGGTCACCAACTATCTGGACAACCTGTCGCAATGGCTCACCGAGCTGGAGCAGGACTCCACCCCCACGCTTCTCCTCGGTGAGTCCGACGAACAATGGCAGGCCCGGTTCGATCGCGAAATTGCCACGGCAGCGGACGACGACGAGCACGCACCCCCAACTGATCGGGGTCCGGATCCTGTCGCCATCGATCTCGGCGACGCCGACGAACCCGACACACCGGCGGAGCAATCAGCTCGGGGCACCGCGACGCCCGGCGCCACCCCGTGGTCTCGACCCGCACAGAGCGAGACGCCGCCGAAAACCGCTGCGCTCGATGTGCGCCTTTCACGGCCCGATCCCACCGCATCGGAGCCTCGAGCAGGCGGCTGGACACCCTGGAAGGACAGAGCGTCCCTCACCGAGGCCGCGCGAAACGCAGGCAGCACTCGGAAAGCGGTCGTGCCACACTCTCGGTCGGAGCTGCAGGCACCGCCGACAACCGCGCGCATCGATTCGTTCGACGAATGGACCCAGGAACTTCGAGACCTGGGAATCGACACCGAACAGATGATGTCGGATCTGACGGAAATCTGGGACTACCTGCGCCTCGACCCGAAAGTCCACGCGACGTTGGTGAAGAGAATTCAGGAGCTCATGGATGAGTTCCCGGACATCGACATGGCTACCGCACCCGTGTCTATGCCCGATTTCCTGCGCTACGGCCTGCCGGGCATGACCAGACGGGAACTCGTGTCCGCCGTCGCGAACGAGGTGCGAGGAATCATCGAGACATCGGCGATGGGACACATCGTCGAGCAAGAAATACCTGACAACGTACGCATCGCCTACCAGAACGTGGCCGGGTCGCTCGAACTCGCCCGAGTCGGATCGACCCGACAAGAGTTCCGGGTGTTCACGCGACTCGTGGAAGGCAGGGACTACAAAGAAATCGCGACGGAGCTCGAAGTAACGCCGTGGGCGGTGCGGAAGTACGTCACATCGATCTACGCCAAGTTCGGCATCGAGGGGCGCAGCGGGCTGGAAGCAGCAATCCGCGCCCGCCACGCCGACAGCACCGCCGCGGCCACCTCGCGCAATTCCGCGGCGCCGACCGAGATCACCGATGAGACATCGCAAGCCGACAAATCAGCGCGCCGCCACGGGGGCATCGACCCGGTCGCGATCGACCTCGGCGATGACACCGAGTCCGAGCACCCCGCACCCGCGCAGCCGAACACGCACGAGGCCCGGGACGACGCGAACATCCCCGAGCGGTGGCGCCTGGAACGTGCCTGGGATCAAGAGCGGATCGCCGCAGTTCGCGCGGGCGACCCCGGCGCTTACGACGAGCTGTACGAGCGGTACTACGGATGGGGTCTCGGTACCGCCATGGAGATTGTCCGCGACCGATCCGACGCCGAGGACATCGTGGCCGACTGCTTCGCCGACCTGCTCGTGAGGATCCGCCGAGGTGACGGGCCAGAGCTCAGTTTCGGCGCCTACCTGCGCACGGCCGTTCGTCACCGGGCGTACGCCGCCAGCGCTCGCGCCGGCCGGCAGGTCCCCACCGACGATATGGCCGCACTCGATCGAATCCAGCTGGGCGGCGATCGAGCACCGGAGGTCTCCGAGGAAACCCCTATCGGTCTGGCGTTCGAATCGATGCCCGAAGAATTTCGCACAGTGCTCTGGCTCACCGCGGTCGAAGGCTACTCCCCAGAGGAGGTAGCCGACCACCTGGGGGCTGCGCCGAGTGAAGTGAACAACCTGATCGCTCGCGCACGTGCCGAGCTGGGCCGGAAGTTCGCGGCGGAAATGCCGCAACACGGCCCGCTGATCAGGGCATTGGCCGCGCTCGCGGCCGACAACGAAGGCCTCGCCTCGGTGCTCGCCGAGGGCGGCGAAGCGCTTGCGATGGATGACGAACGCCTGGCCACGGATGTGGCCGTGATTCGAACAGCCCAGCACGAGCGACCCGAACTGCTCGGCAGCGTAGTTCGACGCCTTCGCCCCGGACCGCGGGAATACTTCGTCCGCTGGTTCATGGGGCAGACGGTGGCCGACATCGCGGCCGCCACGGGGCGCAACAACGACCTCATCCGGAAGCGGCTGCACAACGCGGTTCGCACGGTGTCGATGGCGTTGTCCCACGTCGGATCTCCCGCTCTGCGGCGCTCCGAACCGCATCCCAGCGGACTCACGGATGAGGAGATGCTGCTGCTGGTCGAGGCGGTCTGGGCTCACGACCGAGATCTGCTGGAACCGGTCACGGGGCCGGTAACCGAGGCCGAGCAGGCAGTTTTCGAGTCATACTTCCGGCAGGGTCGGACAGTGCCCGAAATCGCGACGGCGCTGGCCTGGAGGCCGAAGCGAGTTCGCCGCATGCTGCACCGCATCGCACGGCGCATGGCCTCGACCCTCTCGCCGGAGGTCGTGGAGCGGTACCTGAGTGGCGGACCCCTCCGGCGGGCCACCCAGGTCGATGTCGCCCGGGAAGCGGGAGTCAGCACGATAACTGTGAAACGAATCCTCGCTGGGCATCCGGATGCCGGACCGGAGACGATCGAGCGGGTTCGGGCGGCCGCGCGCCGTCTCGGTGTGCGACATGGGCGGGCCGGGATCGTCGCCGATGGCGAAGAACAGACGTCGAATTCGCCGGTTCCCGTTGTACGCATCGATCACGATCGAGTGCCGTACCACCAGCGGGGTAGGGAGTTGCAGCTCGTCCGCGGGACGTCGAAGGATGAGTTGCGGCGCCTGATCCCGTTCCTTTCCGAGGGAGACCAGAACGTCGCAACGCTGCTGCTCCTGGAGGGGCTGTCCGTCTCCGTCACGGCGGAACGATTGGGCCGCCCGGCTACCTCGGTGCAACAACGCCAACATGACATCGCCGACCTGCTGGCGGCAATGCTGTTGTCGGAGAATTGGGAACTACTGCTGGTCGAGGCGGTCCACGCGCACGAGCCGGCGATATTGGCAGCCTGTTTTCCGCGACTCACCCGTCTCCAGCAGCAGTATGCCGATCAGTACCTGACACAGGGCCTTTCGACACTTGACATATCGAGGACCCGGGGTATCCAGCAGACGACCGTCAACAAGCTGCTGCGACGAATTGCCCACATACTGGCGAGAGAACTACCGCCCACATTGGTGCGGCGCTATCTGAGGGCTGGCCCACTTCGTCGAGTGACTCTGGCGGACATCGCCATTCGGGCCGGAGTGGCCGAGGGGACGGCGCGCCGGGTACTCGCGGGCGGACACGCCGATCCGAAGACGGAGCAGCGGATTCGGACGGAGGCCGCTCGGCTCGGATGGGCAAGTAGACGTCCCGGCGTCGTGGTGGACAATCCAGACGAGAGGTCACCGGTCCCGGCGGTCCACGAGGGCACCGCCGACTATCCGCGCCGCGGCAGGGCGTTTCGGATCATCCGATCAGCGCCAACGGAAGTGCTGACGGAATGCATCAATCGACTTCCGCGGGACCTGCGAACAGGCGGCGCCCTGTTGTACTCCGACGAGCTGACCATCGAGGAGAAGTCGAAGGCACTGGATTTGTCGCCGGCGCGGGTCGCCGCGCTGCGGCAGGCCGCCGCGCCACGGCTGGCGACATTGCTGTCCGTCGGTGTGTTGCTGACCGACGGCTCGGCGATGTTCCTGATCGAGGCGATCGCGGCGCACTACCCGGATGTGCTGGGGCCGTGCTACTCGCAGCTCTCGGGCACCGAGTGGGAATACGCCGAGCTGTATCTGGTGCAGGGTCTCTCGCAACCCGAAGTCGCTCGAGCGACGGGCCGCAGCCAGAGCACCGTCAAGGGCGCGCTGTATCGGATCGCGCACGTGCTGGCCGGGGAACTCCCGCCAGAGCTGGTGTCGCGGGTGCTGAGCCGAGGCCAACTCCGACGAGTGACGCTCGACGATGTGGCCACTCGGGCGCAGGTGAGCAAGGCTCAGGCGGATCGCGTGCTCAACGGTCGCGGCGGAACGAATCCCGAGACGACGAACCGGGTGCGGTCGGCCGCTACCGAGCTCGGCTGGACGCAGCAGCGGCGCGGCATCGTGGTCGTGACCGAGACGGGTGTCGAGCCGATCCAACCAGCGAACGTGACGCCGACGACGCGAACCACTACCTCCGATACGCAGCCGACCTCGACCGCTGATCGCATCGACCCGGTCGCGATCGACCTCGGCGATGGCACCGAGTCCGAGCGTCCCGCACCCGCGCAGCCGAACACGCGCGAACCCCGTGAGCTTGCGCCCAACGCACGCCGAGCATTGGAGCGGGCAGAGGACGAAGCCGCCGAAGTAGTCGCCGAGGTGTTGCGCCAGGCAAATCGGCTCGGGGTCGATACCGCTGACCTGCACCGGAAGAACGCAGACCAGATCGCCGAGGGAATAGCGCGACTGAAAGACATCCAGGCCCGCCGGCTGGATGCTGTGCTACGCCGACGCGTCCTCGATCAGCTGGCGGTCAAAGTGCTCCTCGACGACGAGGCGCTGCCCGCGATAAATGATAGATTCCAGCAGGTCAGACCCCAGATCGAAGCCTGGCACAAGTACGTGGGCGAAGTGCGTGAGGCATTGGCGGTGCTCGCGGCCGAGGATCTCTTGGCGGCAGCGGGTGCGCGCAGACTCGGCAGAGGTGTAGGTCTCGTCCATGGCGAGGACGGAACCATGCGCATCGTGGTTGCCTCACCATTGCGCGGTCAGCAGCATCTGCTCGATCTGGCGGATCCCTTCCTGCGGGAGATGGCAGCCCAAGACCAGATCCCCATCGATCACTGGCGCGTACAGGTCCGTCCGGATGGCCGGGTTACCGTCGAGACGGTGTCCGGAGTCCATGCCGAGCCGGAATCAGCGCTGAAGTTCTACACCGATCCCGACGCGATCGCGTGGATGAAGGACCTCGTCGACGAGCGGTCCTTTGCTGACAAATTGGCGGAGGCAGAAGCTTTCGGTGTGCGCGGACGCAAGACCCTCAAGGGCGACTCGGGCGATTCGACGATGTCGGAGCAGGTGGTGCTGATCACCTACCGCAACGGTTTCCGCGCGATCGAGAAGACGGTCCGCGACCTCGATCAAGCGGATGCCGAGGAGCTGGGCAGCCTGATATCCAGAATTATCGGGGTGCCGGCCCCGCAGACGCTGCGGCGTGACAAGCGCGGTCTCGTCCTGCTGATGGAATATGCGTCGGAAGTTGTCGATAATCCGGCAGATGGCTCCTCCATGGCCCGTTTCAGACACACACCGGTCTGGCGGCGACTGGTACTGGCCGAACGACTGCTACGAACATGGGACCGGTTCGAAGGCGCGAACCTGGGGGTCGACCACGGTGTTCGACTGATTCCGGTCGATTTCAGCAATTCGTTTCATGAGCCGGACCTCGACCCCGCGATGGCAAGGCTATTGGCGGGCAATCTGGAATTTCCACCGGCCGAGCTCGAATCGATCCGAGATGGCATCGGTGACGCGGAGCCTGCATTCGAGTCCATGAATCGGCGGCAAACGTGGTACGAGGACGTTGTCCACATCTTCAGAGAGTTCCTGGCCTCCAGAGGCGCTTCGGAACCGCCGCGCACCACGCTGGCCGACACCCTGGACCTGCTCGTACGACTTCGCGACGACCTGGCGTACCGATTCGGGGTCGGTCCCGAACAGGAAGACCCACGCGCGTGGCGTGCCGTAGTCGCGGAACTGCGACGGGAATTCTCCAACCGACGCGACGAATCCATGCTCGCCTACGTCGACACCCTGGACGGACTGATCAAGCTCCTTCTGGACGGGCAGCTGCTACAGGTCGGGGCCGACGAACTCGACGACGACGTCTGGCCGGGCCTGATCGACGCCTACCTGGACGGCCTGTCGGTGCGAATCGCTGATCTGGCCGACGGCGCGCCCTACCCGATGCCGAACGGTGAATCCGATGCCGAGTGGCAGGCGCGCTTCGACCGCGAGATGGCGCGGACCGTCGCCACCGAGCAACGTCCGCCCGCCGAACCGGACGAACAGTCACGGCCGGCCGACCCCGTCGCGATCGACCTCGGCGACAGCGAGCACGAACCCGAACCACCGATCGACAACGCCGAGTCCCCCGACCCGTCGGCCGCGCGGGCGAGTAGGACGGCAACCGAGATCGTGGCCGCCCTGGAGCACGCCGACTGGCTGCCGATCGAGGTCAGGGCCGCTGTAGGTGATAACCGGCGAGCGTTGGCCCGGCGTGTCGACAGGCTCCCCGATCTGCAGCGAGAATGCCTGCGCTACAAGCTAGTCGAGGGGCGCACGACCGCTGCGGTGGCCAGCCTTCTGGGCAAGAGCCGCGGGGCCGTCACCATGGCCCAGCGCCGCGCCATGGCGAGCTTGTCCGAGATGCTGCCGCCCGGTTCACGCGCTTGGCTGCAGGCTCCGCAGAAGACAGCGCGGAGTCAGGCGGTCGAGCAGGACAAGACCGCCGACGCGACCGCGCCGCCCGTGATCTCCGAAGAAGACGCGGCGCTCGACGAGGAAATACGTGAGCTGGAGCGTGGGGGGGGGGGGGGGGGGGGGGGGGGGGGGCGCCCGGGCCCGGGGGGGGGGGGGGGCCGGGGCGGCCCCCCCCCCCCCCCCCCGCGGGGGCGCCCCCCCCCCCCCCGCCGAGGCCCGGCGGGGGGCGCGCGCGGCCGGGGCGG
>NZ_JBIUCG010000037.1:0-51107 GCF_044548645.1 Nocardia sp. NPDC051929
CTGCCGACCTATTCATCGTGGTTGAACTGGATCGAAGCCGAATTCGCGGCTCTACGCTACTTCGCGTTGAACGGGACCGATCACCGCAGCCACGATGAACAGGACGCCGCGATCGGCGCCTACATCCGCTGGTACAACCAGCACGCCCGACCCAAACGCGACTTCGCCGTCAACTCCAAGATCCGGCAACCTGATTACCTACCGAAGGTTGCTTGACGAGGCACTAGCCTCGATACACACTCTCACCCGCCGACTTGCCCGCACCACCGACCAGCGCACCTGAGCCGACAGACGCAGCCGAACATTCGCTCTGCCGATACGGGACAGGGCGACCAGCTGGTTCTGGCGTGGATGTTCGAGCTCGTACTAATGTCTGGTTGCATGTTTATGCTTCATAGTCGACTCGGGGCCAAGCCGGGCAAACGAGATGAGTTGCTGAAGATCCTCACCGAAGGTGAGCACGCTGATCCTATGCCAGGATGCCGGCTCTACGTCATTGCCCTCGACGAGACCGACCCGGACGGGGTATGGGCAACCGAGATTTGGGAATCCGAATCGGATCATGCAGCTTCGTTGCAGCTTGATGAGGTCAAAGAACGGATCTCACGGGCGATGCCGCTGGTCGATACCGCCGGTATCCGCCAGCAACGGCTCGACACGCGGACAGGGATTCCCGGCTGAACCGGATCAATACCTGTTTCCGGAGCGTAAGCGCGTGTCAGCGAAGTGCCTTCGAAAGTCCGCAGCCACGCTCACCCACAACACGTCGTCGTGATAAACCACTGAGCCTGCCCGCAGACCCCAACGCAGTTATGCCATATGGCTCACTGCCCGAACTCAGTTCTCAGATGCCCTCTAAGACCATCGCAGGTCGTTGGCGCTGCCCCGCAAGACTCCATCCGGGCCCAATCGGACCATTCTCGGAGCCCTTCAAGAAAGCGGGCATGCCTCTCTATTTAGCTCGTCGGCGAGCAGCACCTGCGGGTTGCGCCGTGGTGGGCCTTCCGCTAGGCGGGGTACCGCGACCGCCTCCAACAGCGGCGCGAGCATCGGCGAGTCGTCTACCTGGCCCGGCGTGAGCTGTACCGCCAAGCCTGACTGCGGCCGTCGGTGACCAGATGTGGCGCTCGACGACGAACTCACTGCCAACCAGAAGGCAATAGCCGCCCTCGTGCGCGCCACCCCAGCCGCCGGCCTGCTCGAGCAGACCGAAATTGGACCAGTTGCCACGGCCGCCTGCCTGATCGCCTGGTCTCACCACGGCAGCATTCGTTCCGTAGCTGCGTTCGCCTGTCTGGTTGGGGGCCAACCTGATCCCCGCCTCGTCGGGCAACATCGTCCGTCATCGCCTCAACTGCGGTGGAGACCGGCGGTGCAACCGTGCCCTCCACATGGCCACGATCCCCCGTTACCCGCATGATCCACGACCCCACCACCCGCGAATACGTCGAACACAGCCCGCCGAAGGCGGCACCACCGCCGCTGCCTCATACAACTAGGTCCTACGTATGCATAGCCCAGCGACACTTGCCATTCTACCGATGTGATCTCGCCCCGCTGACAGCAATTCTGGTTCGATGACAAAACCCAGCTTCATGTATCGACTCAAGCGCGCTCGCCCGGCTGACTGCTCTGCAAGAAAGGACGAACCGAAATGTCACTGCAGTCCGACTGGTGGCCGATGAGAGTGAATGCCAGAGCCCCGAGCTCGCCTCCGCCGCAGGCCTCACGGATATCTCCGCCATGCTCGGCCAACCCGAACGACTGGGATCTGGATAGGGGGTCGCCCTCTGTGTGGCATCGGTCCACGCAGATCTGCATGCAGTGTCCGTTGCTCGACCAATGCCGAAGAACGGTCGAAAGCATGAGCGGCGGCGGGCACCCCCCGCGCTCCATGATCTGGGCGGGCATCGGTTATGACGATAGAGGTCGACCAGTCCAGGACCTCGGTGAGTATTCGAACCAGCAGCAGAGAAGGATTCGTCACCCACTGCGCATCACACGCGTCAAGCAACTGGACGCTCAACCTCTGCACAATCATTGTGCCGAACCGCAATCCGACAGCACGTCGCGGCCGTTGAGGCCTCGGGCTTCTTGTATCATCCCGAGGCGAATGTGACCGTCATGTCCGAACGACACCTTGCCGTGCAGTTCACTCCTGCGGGGCTTGTGCTGCACTACCGTGCGGAGAAGGCAGCCGCAGAAGAGTTCGCGACAGGCCAGGCGACAGTGTCGACGCTCGTCGAAATGTTCAAAGAGCGTTGACAAGAACGACCCTGAACCTGGTGGACGCGGGTCGATGCAGTGCTGGGTGGGCTTTCTTCGGCGGCCTGTCCGCTTCCGCGGTTGTTCATTCCGTGCGGCCCGGAAGACCATGAGGAAGTCTGCGGCGTACTCGTGGTGATGCTGCCGGGGTAAAAGCTCGATCGTGACCCCACCGACCGGTGGGCAGTGACGTGGGAAGCGACCGGGCATCGCCCTTCACTTCCGGCATCCTGCCCGGCGGCGGGCAGGCTCACTGTCAACTGCTGGTGGCCGGTCGTGGCGGAGCTCTCGTAGTAGTCCGAGGTCGGGGTATCGGGGTGCGACACGAAGTCGCACGAGTTGACTGAGCTTCATCGGAGGAGGTCGGCGGATGCCGAAGGTGTAGCTACAAATCAGTGTTCGAGGATCTGTCCCCAGGCCTGACGCGCGTCGCCGGTAACGGTGGGGTGTGAAGCTCAGGTCGGAAGGCTGGAGGGCTCCCGTTCCATCCGGCAGTTACAAGTCACGGGGAAGGCCGACAGGGTGAACAACCGTACACCCGTGATGATGCCTCGTCATCGGAAACCCCGAAGATGGGTTGCCACAGCAGGGGTAAGGACTGGTCGCTGGAAAGCGCAGACGCCGACCGGAAGACTCGAAGCCGGTCGGGAGAACATCGCCGTCGTAGTGGGTACAGGGCACCCGACACGTTCGTAACTCACTCGTGTGGAACGTGACAACCCCATTGGAGTCCGGCGGCATAGGCGTCGTCAGCAAGCTGACCGTGAGGCAGGCCAGCGGGCGCTGGATAGCCCACGAAGCCAATGTCGGCGGCCGAAAGGAGACGAGAGAACGAGACATTCGTGATCGACTCCTCCGCCGATGGTTTCGGTTTACCGGACGGATGCCGGCATCTGCCCGGACCTGAAAGGTCCTGACGTGGGCGGGTGAGCCTGTGAAGAGACTACGACAACGACGCCGGAACCGAAGCGCAAGTTGGACAACATGATCGAGACAGCTGCGGTGGTCGAGGGGCGTCATGGTGAACGGACCGGAGGACGACCTGCTTGATTGGCAGTCGATCGACTGGCGAACCGTCGCGGGTGAAGTACGCGTTCGAGTCCCTTGAGTCAAGTCCTCATGCTTTGTGCCCTTTGCCCCTCGGCGATCTTGCCGTCGTAGTAGTTCCGTCCTCTGGTGCCCGGCATGCGCACTTGCGTCAAGCGATGGTGTGCAGGGCGTTGTTGAGCTAGCGATCGCCGTGGCGGGACAGTCGATGCCGAGGCTTGCCGGCGCTGGCGATTTCTATTGGCGCGGTGCCGGTGTGGACTGCGAAGGCTCCTGCGCTGCGGAACCGTGACGCGCGGCCGGTGCGGCCCAGCAGCCGAGCCGCGACCACCGGTCCGACGCCGACCAAGTCGAGAAGGCTGCTGCCGGAATCGGCGACGGTGTCCTGCATACGCTGCCGGTTGGCCTTGAGCCGGGCGTCGAGGGCTCGCACGTCGGCGACGAGTTCGCGGGCGAGTTCTTTGCGGGCGCGTTTCACCGGTGAGGACGGGCGGACACGCCGCAACACATCAGTGGCCTGGTTTGCGGTCAGATCGGTGGACACGCCACGGGGCAGCAACTCCCGCATCACCGGGTGCAGCTGGTTGACCGTCCGGGTGCGCTGCCTGGTCAGATTCGTGCGCCGCTCATCAAGCATTCGCAGCACGGTGCTCGCTCCCTCAACCTCGACGGGCACCGCATCGCCATGCAACGCCGCCACACTGGCAGCCGCAGCCGCGTCGATATTGTCGTTCTTGCGCCGCCCGCCCCGCGACAATTCTCGCACCCGCGCAGTGGCCGTGGACGGCACGTCGGTGACCTTCTCGCCGTGGGCGATCAGCCATTGGGCCAGGTGCCGGCCCAGACCCCACGCGTTCTCCACGGCCCAGCACCGCTCAGAAACTCGTTTTGCCCACGCCAGAAGCCGCCCATACTCGGGCAATGTCGCGTCGATGCGGATCGTTTCGATCGTCTGGTTGGTTGCGGCATTCAGCGCCGCCGCCGTATGGGTGGCCTTGTGCGGGTCGACCCCGATCACCACCATCAACCACGTCTCCTCACTCCTCGTCGGGATATAGGGAGCCGCGGGCGACATTCCGGCTTTCGGCCTGTGTGTCCCACACCTCTGTTGAGTTAGACCCGCGGTCGTGTCGGGCCGGGGCGCAAACCCCTGGTGAGCCAGCCCGAACGGGCGCAGGAACCTCACGAGCCAGCCCCGACTCGACACCTCCGGCAGACTACGGCTGGTGATCATCCAGCCCGCCAACCGGTCACGCCTACACAAGCCGGAACCTCAGGCCGAACCCACGCCATGGCCGGGTGATCCGGCGCACCCGCAGCGTTCGCAGACAGTGCCATCTTCTGAACGGCGCATCGAAGCAGTCGAACACGTGCCGAGCACCCCTCCCCCTCGATGGTGAAGCCAATGCGGGAAGCTCGGCCTCCCGCCCGCGCGCGACCCTGTCCAGGCGTGGGCCTTTGGCCACCGTCCGAGAGGACGCCGCAGCAGCGAGGCCATGCGCAAGGCACTGTTCGAGCAGATGGCCACGTTGCCCGCATAGCTGCGTCGCTCGCTCACCTAGGACCGCGGCAAGGAACTCGCGCAACATGCCAATTTCACTGTCGACACCGGTATCGCCGTCTACTTCGCCGGCCCGCATTAACCCTGGCAGCGAGGGACGAAAGACACGAATAGTTCTCTACGCCAATACTTTCCGAATGGAACAAATCTGTCCCAGCGGAGCGCAAGCGAAATCGCAGCAGTCACCGCGGCACTGAACGCCAGACCCCGCAAGACCTCGGCTCCCCCAACTACCTCGCTGTCCTCCTGTTTGGCCGCATCGACGAGGAACGCGCCGCCTTACGGCAGCGCAGTCAACGTCGTACACCGGCAGGTATATCAAGCGATTTAGCGTTTTAGTTGGGCATCCTTGACCGCTAGCATCGGGTTTTGACTATTGCGCACACCTTCGCATCCTCCATGAAAAAGCGCATTTTCGAGCATATCGCTCGGTAACGGATTATCGCGGACTAGCCTTGATCGGACGCTGCGACCGACGGACTCCTCGCACTTCCGAATTGCTGGATGAGGTACTCCACCAAGGTAAGCAACACATCTTTTACCGATTTACGATGACGAGCGTCGCACAAAATAATGGGTACTTCGAGAGTGAGATCAAGTGCGCTTCGAATCTCTTCAGAGCTGTAGACCGGACCTCCGTCGAAACAATTGACGCCGACTACAAATGGTATTCCCCGCCTCTCGAAATAGTCGACAGCGGAAAACGAGGACTCCAGGCGCCGCGGATCCGCGAGGACCACTGTTCCGAGTGCGCCACGCGATAACTCGTCCCAGAGAAACCAAAATCTTTCCTGGCCGGGCGTGCCGAAGAGATAAAGGATCAATTCGCTATCAATCGTGATGCGACCGAAATCCAGCGCGACCGTGGTGGTTGTTTTGGCATCCACGCCGGTCAGATCGTCCACTGATACGCTCAGATTACTGAGCGACTCTTCAGTGCGCAGCGGCGCGACTTCGCTGATTGCCCCCACCAACGTGGACTTTCCCACACCGAATCCTCCCGCGATCAGAATCTTCACCGATTGCGCGATCATATTCATGGATTTGGCGGTATCAGAGTTTTCGAATGCCATTGAGCACCGTCCGGAGTAGATCGATATCGGTCGAACCGGAGCTGCGCGACGAATCCGGTGACCGGTAGATGAGGTAGCCGGCGACTATGAGGTCGTTGATCAGGATCTTCGTCACCGTCAGTGGAAGCTCGAGTTGGGCGGCGACCTCGGCAATTGACGTGGGACGCCGACACATCCCCAGTATCCGACGGCTTTCCGGCTCCAACCCGTCGACGCCGCCGAACCCGGCTGTAACGATCAGCGTGATCATATCGAGGCTGTGGTGGCCACCCGTCCGGCCCTGGCTGATGGCGTAGGGCCGCACCAGTGGACCAGAGGCATCCTCGAACCAATGCTCACGCCGCTTCGTCATGGTCTTGTATCGACCCTGCCGATATGACTGGGCCGAAGTGTCGCTGAGAGGTATCTTCCGATGCGCTTGATCGTGTGATTCATGTCGTAGGCAACCATTCCCATATCCGCCGCAATGTCCGCCATCAGCGCCAGACACGCGTTGGGCCCACCGGCTGTTACGAATATGACCGCCTCCGCCAATTCGATGACCGCCTGTCGGACCTCCCCACCACCGAATCGGCTGCCCGAACTTCGCGCAAGACCATATAGCGCGGACGACATGGCGCAGAAGTGTTCCGCGTCCTCTCTGGACATATGGGTGGAGTTGCCGATCAGCAGCCCATCGGTCGACAGCACAACCGCTTGGCGTACGCCGGGTAGGCGCTGCACCAAATCATCGAGCAGCCAATCGAGGTCGGTGGGAGTGGTCACTGTGACTTTCCTTTGTAATCGTCGGCGATGTGCGAATCAAGCTCAGCTTTGGGCATGACGTCCCTGTCGTGTACCCGCTTCGATCGCGGTGAATAGGTCCCGCGCCTGTTCCGGTGAACGACTGCCGATTGGTGTAGATCTACCTGACGAGGCCGAGGAAGTCGGCTGCGCAAGTTCCGGCGCGAGATGTTCCTGTCGCCGTCGGCGCGGGAGCGGCGGCCGCCCTTCTGCGGCCACCGGTCCGAACTCGCTGTCTCCGGGCCAGCCAGGAGTCTCGGGAACGTCGCCGGTCCGCCGAGCGAGGTCCGCGGAACTCTCCAAAAGCTCGACAGATCTGGACGACGAGACCTGCGGCGTCCAGCCATTCAGCTGACTTCCGAACTGCTCTGCACTATCCGACAGGCCGGCGCCTTCGTCACCACTCCCCGGCTGCACCAGCTCGGTATCGAGCAGGTGCTGCGGAATGAGTACGACCGCACGAACGCCGCCATAGTCCGATTCCGCCAACCGCACTTTAATGTTGGAACGACCTGCCAACGCGGCGACGACCAGCAGCCCGAGCCTCGAATCACTGGATAGGTGGAGCACACCGAAGTCTGGGGGGTTCCGCAGCATCTCGTTCGCACGGTCCAATTCCGCACCGGGCATCCCGAGACCTTGGTCGACGACCTCGACGACCGCCCCCTTGCCGACGATGGTTCCCGAAGCTTCCACCCGAGAACCCGAGGGCGAGAAGGAGGTTGCGTTATCAATCAACTCGGCGAGCAGATGGATGACGTCGGCGACGACGGTGCCGATGACTCGCACGTCCGGCACCCGACTTGATCGAACCCGTTGATAGTCTTGTGTTTCGGCAATCGCGCTTCGGACGATCTCTATGAGCGGCACCGGGTTGCGCCATCGACGACCCGGCCGCTCACCGCCGAGAATGATGAGGTTCTCGGCGTTGCGACGTTCACGAGTCGCCAGATGATCGAGCTGGAACAGCACGCTCAACAGTTCCGGGTCCTCCTGGCGCGACTCAGCTGTATCCAGGATCTCCAACTGCCGATGCATCATGAGCTGGCTGCGATGAGCGATGTTCAAGAACACCGCATTAACGGCCTCTCGGGTCTTGGCCTCGGTGACCGCCGCCGACACCGCCGCCAGCTGGGAACGATTGAACGCATCCGCCACTTGGCCGATCTCATCGCGTCCGAAGTCGAGCCGGACCACCTCTGACTCGACGTCAACCGACTCTCCGTTGCCGATTCGGGTCATGATGTCAGGCAACTGCTTGTCGGCCATCGCGAGGGTCTCACCGCGTAGCCGCTTCAGTCGCCGGGTCAACCGGTTCGACATTCCGACCGAAACGAGCAAGATACCGAAGGCGATCGCCACAGCCGCCACACCACCCGCGATCGAGTTCCGGACAGTTCGGTCCGCGATATCGCTGGCAACTTGATGCGTAGCGGCGAAATTGGTGCGCCACACCTCCAGAAGCTTGGCCTCGACTCCGGTAAATGCCACGTGCCAGGCATCCAGGTCTACCTGAAGTGCCGCAGTGCTCGCCGTCCCTTGAAGTGCGGCAGTGCTTGCGGTCCGGCGCTGGTCATCCCGTGCCCTCGCCCCATCCGAGATGATCGCCTCTTCGATTGCGGTGGATTGCTGCCAGAGCTGGCTACCAGTGAGATCGTCCAGCATCCGCTTCGCGGAGGGGGCCAGCTGCGGGGCCAAGTTGGCAAGTTCGTTGTGGTAAATATCCATTTGACGAACGGACTCCCGCCAATACGCCGGAGCCAGACCTTCGGCGTCGGCTGCCGCCGCAGCCATCGAGTGCGCCATGCCCGCCGTCAGGACGGCGGAAAATAATCTCGTGGAGGTTATCGCCGAGGCGGCGTTGCTGACGTCCCGAGCGGCCTTGGCGATGCCGTCCATGATCGTCGAGCCGTAACGGGCTACCTGCATGTACAGGCCGTACACCTCATCGATCGAGGACATGCCGGTATCGACACGCCCACGGAGCTGGACGATGTGTTGGTATGCGTCGGCCACTTCTGACGAAGAACCGTCCACAGTCCCCGGACGCATGCTGCTCATATCCGCCAGCTGTCCGATGTTGACCTTTATTTGCTCATCAACCCGAGCCCGCGCGTCTACCAGGTCATTCGGAGCTATCGGTTTGCCACTGACGCGTAGCAAGGTCAGTCGGAACTCATTCTGGATGAGCGAGGTCAGGTCGATGATGGCTGGAGCGGATCGCACATTCTCGTCTGCGAAATTCTTGTCCCGAACTCCCTGGGTCACCAAAATCGCCGCACCAGCCGCGCCAACAGCCAGCAGCACGACGCTGGGGATCAAAGCAATCGACAAGATGCGAGCGCGGATGCCGGGGGTGAAGTGGAACATGCGGACGACCTAACTGAAAGAGCTCACATCATTCGCCAAGATATTGATGGAGCGGCCCGGATTCGATGTGGATATGCCTGACACGGCGCGGGATCTTCATCAGAACCGTCCCGAGTTGGCGATGAAATCGCTTGCCGTGCCGCAGATGTCGTTGCGTGGCCAGGAGCTGGGTGGAGCCAATGTCCACACATCGTGGTCGCGGCGTACCGCGTCGAGACAGCCGGTCAGATGCCGCACGTTCGGCACGACCACCGTATCGATTCTCGACGTTGCAAAGCGGCGAGGGAGATGAGTTCGTCGGCGTCGGCATGATTACGCATCGTGGCGAAGACTCGCTGGCCCCGCCGAGCCAGAGCCACAGCGGTAAGTCGCCCGAAGCCGCTGCTGCATCCGGCGATCAGCACATTCTTTGTCATCAAACCTCTTCTTTTCGATCACAGATTTGTGGTGACGCGAGCACCTGACTCGGTCAAGTGCCGCTGTGACTTCGGTATCAAATCCGACATATGCGTCGGTGGATAGCATTGGTGGCATTGGTGGCACTAATAGCACACCGAGAAGGCCGCCGATTTTTCTTCAGTGGTGCCGAGAAACTCTGCCCGCAGTCTTTTAAAACTGGTCTCCGACCAGTGCATGCTGTGATGGCGAATATTGCGCGTGCGGCGCTGCGATGCGCTGTATCGTCAGGCGGTCCCGTCGCCGGCCGATAGGCCCGGATGGACGACTTACTCGCTGACGGCGCTGTCGTTCAACTGCTTATCGTCCGATTAGCCGACAACGCCCGTATGCCGATCCGCTGGAACCTTCTGAACTACTCGGTTTGGCGCGACCTTTCCTCGTTGTGATGTTAGCGAGAGGGTAATTCTCGACAAGCTCCTTTGTCAAGACTTGCAGTCTCGACAAAGCGGTCTACCGCCGCGCTACGCTGAGTCGGCGGCGAAAATGACATCGGCAGGCACCACCAAACCGTGCTCACGCGCCGGTTGCGCGGTGCCAGCCCCGCCGACGAGGTGGCGGGCCACCACACCGCTGTCGGTGGACAGTCCCTGCAACACCAGGTAGTTCTGTTCGAAGAACGGAATCTCGGCAGTGAGGAACCCCTCGAATTCGTCTTTGTTCATTCTCGGCAGGGCGGTGGTATCGAGGCGAGTCCGCTCCGACGTCGGAGTGCGCGGCGGCGATGCCCGCGGTGTGGACGGTCGACACCGTGGCGGGCGTTATCGGCAGCCTGGGGGATGACCGATCAGGTGAGGCGTCGGAGGCCGCCGAATCGTTGGTGTCCGCTGCGGAGGCGGGTGTCGTGACCAGCGAGAAGATAGTGCACGTCTTCGGTGACGGCGACCGGGTCGACGTCGATGGCGCCATGTTCCAGTTCGTGGTCGCGGGCTTGGCCGCAGACGATGCGGGTCGCATCCTCAAGGCAGCTGCGATCGACCTCGTCCGGGACTACATCCGTCGCGGGGGCCGCGATACCCGATGTCGACGCCGCAGGCCGATCGCATCAGTGTGGGCTGGTGTATTCGCCGGTGCCCGCGGGGGAAATCGCTTTGGACCGTGCGGTTTCTATGTCGCCGATGACGGTGCCGTGGAGCGGTCGACCTTATCGGTGCCGCGATCGGTGTTCGTAGCCGGTTTCGAGTAACGGTTTTGGCTTCGCCGAGACGGCCGAGCCGGACCGAAGGGTTAGCAACGTGCCCGATGAAGTCCGGCCCGTGACCAACGATCTTGTGAAAACTGGCGTTTAGCCTCTACTGGGGTGAGGCCGGAAAGGGGCAATGACGATCTGATGGTGCTGGGCCGCCGCGAAACTCTGAAAGCTACTGACATGAGTGGTTGCTCATGGCGGATGCTTGGTCCTGTATTGGTGCTCACGGACGGACCGTCGGATAGTGATGGCCATGGACCGATCTCTGCTCGTTGCCGTCATCGGCGACCGCGACCCGGCGTTTTCCCCGCACCTGGCCACCGACGACGCGCTGCGGCACGCTGCCGCGCACCTGGGCATCGGGGTGGATGTCCGCTGGCTTGCCACCGAACCGCTTGAATCGAATCTGGCCGAGGTAGAGGCTGCCGACGTGCTGTGGTGCGCGCCGGGCAGCCCGTACCGCAGCCTGGCGGGCGCTCTTGCCGCGCTCCGTCACGGCCGTGAGCACAGCGTGCCTACTCTGGGGACGTGTGGTGGCTGCCAGCACATGGTCATCGAGTACGCCCGCCACGTGCTCGGCTACGAGGATGCCCAGCACGCCGAGTACGACCCGTACGCCTCGACCCTGTTCGTGTCGGAACTGACCTGCTCGCTGGCCGGCAAGACCATGCCCGTGACCCTGGTTCCCGGTTCCCGAGTGGCCGCGTTGTACGGGCGGGCCGAGGTCGAGGAGGAGTACTACTGCAACTTCGGGCTCGACCCTCGCCGGCAAGGGGCCCTGCACGAGGGCGGCTTCTTGGTCACCGCCGTGGACGGTGACGGCGAGGCCCGGGTGCTGGAGATCCCTGGCCACCCGTTCTATGTGGCCACCCTGTTCGTGCCGCAGGCCCGCTCGCGTCCCGAGGCCCCGCACCCGCTGGTCGTCGGCCTGCTGCGTGCGGCGCTATGACGTTCACCCAGCTCAGGATTCTGCAGGCGGTCGCACGGACCGGCAACATGACCCGGGCCGCCGAGGAACTGGCCACCACGCAGTCTGCCGTCAGCCACGCTCTGCGCGCGCTGGAGGGCGAGTTCGGGATCGCGCTGCTGGTCCGGGGCAACCACGGGGTGAGTCTGACAGCGGCTGGGCGTGCCGTGTGCCGTCGTGCCATGCTCATCCTCACTCAGGTGGAGGCGCTGGAGCAGGAGGTGGCCGCGGCCCGGGGGCGCGAGCGCGGCAGCTTGCGCGTCGGCGTCATCCCCAGCGCCAACGCCCGGCTGCTACCGCCGATTCTGCGGCGGTTCGCGGATGTGCATTCGGCGGTGCGGCTCACGGTGATGGAGGGCTCGGACGACGAGGTGCTGGAGTGGCTCGTAACCGGGGCGGCGGACATCGCCACTGTGTCATCCGGGGTCGCGGGCACCACCGGGTCCTCGACAGGGCGGAGTATCGGGGTCTGGGTCCCTGCCGGGTTGGGGGCGCGGCCGCTTGCCGCCGATCGTATGCTAGCCGTCCTGCCAGGCGGTCACGAGCTGAGTCTTTGCCACTCGGTGCCGATAATCGATCTGGCCCGGCACCCCTTCATCATGTCCACAGGCGGGTGCGAGCCGCTCATCACGGCACTCGCGCGGGCGGCGGGGGCGAGCCTGAAGTGCCACTATCGGGTGCGTGACACCAACAGCATTCTCGCCATGGTTGCCGAGGGGCTCGGGGTGAGCATCGTCCCCGAACTGTCGCTGCCCGCCCATCGTGCGGGCGTGCACGCGATCCCGCTGGACCCGGCTGCCGAGCGCACCATCCTCCTGGCCTGGCCCGCCGACCCACTCCCCACGGCCACCGCCTTCGCCGAACTGGCCTTCACGCTGACGCCTCGCCCCACCTGACTACCCCCTATGCGACCTCTCTGCTGGCCCCACGCCTGGCGTCGGGGTATTTCGTTGCGCGGGTGTAGGAGTCGTGGTCGGTGCCGCAATCTCACGGTTGCGGCGGTTGTTCCGACAGTGCCGGCCCAGGGAAAGGCCCGATCGGCTGAGTCGCGTATTCCCCACGGCCACACTCGAAGCCTGATCGCCGTGGCCTCACCGCCAGGGCCAGCGGGACCACGGCAGAGATGCTTCAACTACATGAGACTGCGCGCCGGACGCCTCAGATCGATGAAAACTGCCTGAGATTTCGAGGCGACAGGGGTAGTCGTCCCAATATCGGTCGAATCCGGGACGGCAGCAAAGAGTGTGGCGAACGCCCATGACGGCCTGTCTCGGAACCCGTCCCGGAACCGGGTGGCGGATCTTGAGTTCCGGGACAGTATGCGGGACCATCCTCCGATGGCGTACACCAACATCGTCCGGATCGGCTACGCCAGAGTGTCCGGGCGATCGCAGGATCACCAGCTGCAACTCGACACACTCGCCGGTGCCGACTGCCGCGAGGTCGTCGTGGAGACCGCCAGCACCCGGGGCGACCGCCCGCAGCTGCGCAAAACCCTGGCGACGCTCAAGCCCGGCGACACCCTGGTAATCTACAAACCGGACCGGGTCGCGCGGTCGATGAAGGAACTGCTCGTGCTGCTCGAAGACGAGCTGCATGCCCGCGAGATCGACCTGCATATCCTCACCGGCATCTGCGCCGGGGTGCACAAACCCAACGGCCAGACGATGGCGGAGAAGATGCTGTTCATGGTCGCGGCCATGGCCGCGGAGCTGGAACGCGAGCTGATCCGCGAGCGCACCCTCGACGGCCTGGCCGCCGCCGCGGCCCAGGGCCGCAAGGGCGGACGCCCCGCGGCGGTGGATGCCGACACCCTGGCCGTCGCGATCGACCGCCGCAAACGCGGCGAGTCGGTCACCGCCATCGCCAAACACCTCCAGATCGGCCGCTCCACCCTCTACCGCGCCCTCGAACCCCACCTCGCTGATGCGCCCACCACATGACGCGGTCATCGGCATTGCGCTCCATGACCAGGCGCAACGCGGCGCCGGCGGGAACACGGCGGGCCTCGGCGTCCTATTCGTCGTCGGGGAGGTCGGGATCGCGTAGTGCCCGGCGGGCGGGTTCCGGTGGCTGGAAACTGTAGTGCCCGTGGACGTTGATGTGTTTGTGCCAGTACGGGTGCAGGCGGGCTATGTCCGTGTCGAGCACCGGATAGCCTTGTGCGCGTAGCTGATTCAACGCATCGTCGAGATAGCGCGTGTTCCACAGGGTGATGGCGTTGACGATAAGGCCCAGCGCGCCGAGTTGGTCTTCCATCCCGGCGTGGTAGGCCTCGCGCAGCTCGCCTTTGCGGCCGTGGAAGACGTGTTTGCCCAGGCCGTGGCGTTCTTCTTGCAGGTTGCGCATCCATTTGATGTCGCGCCGATACGGTTCGCGGTCGACGTAGGTGAGCACGTGCACGGTTTTGAAGATTCGCCCGAAGTGGGCCAGGGCGTCGCCGAGCTGGGTGGGGTTGCCGCCGTGCTGCAGCATCCGCATGACATCGGAGGCGCTGACCTGGCCGCTGTGCACCGAGGCGGCCACGCGCACGATGTCGGGCCAGTGGCGGGTGATCTTGGCCAGGTCGATCCTGCCGCGGGCGGCCCGGTCCAGGGGCCCGTAGTCCGCGGCCGGGTCGATGCGCCACAGTTTCTGGTCGGGCAGGTCGGCCAGCTCGGGGCGGTAGGCGACGCCCAGGAGTTTGAGCAGGCCGAAGACCATGTCGCTGTACGATCCGGTGTCGGAAATCAGCACTTGCGGGCGGAGTCCGCCGTCGCGGCGATACATCAGATCCACCGCGTACAGCGAGTCCCGGGGTGTTCCGGACAGGACCATCCCGGCCAGCCCGACACCCTGGTCGTTGATCATGTTGAGCAGGGTGCTGCCCTTGCGGCGGCCGAAGTATTTCGGGTTCGCGCGGGCGTCGATGCTGCGGACGGGCACCACGAACCGGGTGCCGTCCACCGCGGCGACCAGCCCGCCGCCCCACAACTGCGCGGTGCCGATCCCGGCTTGAGCGTCGATGAGCGCGGCGTTGGCCCCGGCATGGGTCTCGGCGCGCACATAGTTCTGGTAGACGTGCCCGATCCGGGACCTGGTCAACGCATCGACTCCCGGTGTGACGACCGGTCCCCAGCCGACGTTGAGGGCCTGCGCGGTCAGTACCGCGGCCAGGGTGAGGTCGAGGTTGTCACTGATCCGCGCCCCACCACCGATGTGGGTATAGGCGGTAGCGAACTGCGGGCACCAGCTCATCACCTCCAGGATCAGCTCGCCGATGTCGACCCTCGGCATCATCGCCTGAGTCCGTCGTCGCAGATCGATCAGGCTCGGCGGCTCCGGGATCGCTTCGAGCGCGCCTGCGTGCACCCGGGCCTGCGCATCGACGGTGACCGCACCGGCCGCCGCCCGCGCGGCCGTGTGCCGCCAGATCTCGTCCAGCTCGCGGCGGCTTCGTCGAGCAGTTCGCCGGGGTCGGCGGGTAGTTGCAGCGAATTCATCAGCGACTCGCGGCCGGCCTCCCATGCCGCACCCGAGAGCAGTTAAGCGCGCGGGTCGGCCCACCGCGACGACGCGGCGGCGAAGATATCGCGGCGGCGCAGCCGCTGATGGGACGCCTCCAGCACACAGAACACGTACGCAACCTTCTCGACGGTGCCGGGCGGGCGATCGCGGCGTAGCACCAGATTCCGCCAGCCCGGGCTCACCACCTCGAGGTCGACACTGCGAGCATCCAGGTAGCCGGCGGGTACCCGCTTGGTCGCGGGCTTGTCCAGCAGGTCGGGCAGAGCCCGCAATGCGGCCAGCACGGGCTCGGCGTCGGCGCTGGCCCCGAACTCGATCGTCTCCACGAACACCCGCAAGAATTTCCGCACGAACGGATAGCGGGTCATCAACGCCGTCCGCCACTCGCCGTCCGGGTCGGCATCCGGCGGCATGATCTCGTTGATGTTGGCCACCGATGCCCGCAGCTGTGCACGGGACACGACGTTGCCGATGTGGTCCCACAACACCGCGATCGTGACCTCATCGCCCCAGTCCTCGGCTTCCAGGAGCACCGCGACCGCGGCCGCCAGGCGTGCGGCGTCCTTGCTGATCCGCGGGTACCGCTCGAGTTTGTCGACGGCCGATCGGCGTTCGGCGCGCGCCAGCAACACGCTGGTCATGATCACATCGAACAGCTCCAGGGCGTCGTCGGTGGCTTTGCCCTCCAGATACACCGCCGTGGACAGCAGTGTCGCCAGCCGTTTCGAGTGCGGGCGGGTGTGCCGCAGATCGGTCGCGTTCGAGGTCATGCCGCGCCGCGCCAAATCCACTACCCGCCGCTGCGGAACCGCGGCCAAATCCACTGCGCCCACACCCATCCCGGCCACCTGCGCGATGCGCCGACAGGCCGCGACCAGGGCCTTGGCGGTGGGATCGGTCGGGCCGCGCCGCAACACCTCCAACGCCGAGACCCGCCGCCCGTCGGGCACCTCGATCAAATCCAGCAGCAACCCCGCCTGCCGGGCAGTCACCAACTCGGCCAGCGTGGTCCACAACCGCACATGCGTGGCCCGCACCACCCGGGCGACCAGCCTCTCGAGTTCACCCACCGCGGGCAGCAGCACCTGCCGGGCCCGAAGCCAGGCGACCACGCCATCGAAAATGGTCTTCGGCCCGGCACCGGTATTCCAGGCCCGGTCATCGATCCACCGGGTCAACTCCTCACCGACACTAGCGAAGTCACGCCAGCCCTGCGCCCGGCAGATCTCCCGCCGATGCTCCCACTTGGTATTGACGCGCTCCACATAGGATTTCACCACCGACGGGTCGGCGATCCCGAGCTGGCCGGCGAGTTCGTCAACCACCCCCGCGGGGACATCGAGGGGATCGTCGAGGAACGTGCCCAGGAAACGCACAGTAGTCAGTTGAAGCGCGAATCCCAGCCGACTGGCCTCACCACGCCGCTTCCCGATCAACACGCGGTCCTGGTCGTCCAGATAGAAGAACCGCTGCAGGTCCTCCGTTGAGGGCTCCCCGTCGAAGCAGCCGTACCCCGCGACCTGCCCCGCGGTCAGAAAACCCTTCTCATCCTCATTCTCGGACACCGACGGTCAACCTACGCAGAAAGCCCCAAGATCACCGCCGAACGGGTCACCGCCCCTTATCGCCAGTTTCCACAAGATCGTTGGTCGCAGGCCAGTCCGATTGGATTTGGACAGTCTGCGGTGGCAGTTGCGCGGCTGGTCGACCTCGGCGACCAGGTGGGCACTGCCGCATTGCCCTTTGGCGGCTTGGAAGCATTCCTCGATCGCCCACCTCCCACCGGCCACGGCAACGATCTGGCCGCGATCGATGGCGTCGGGGTGGAAACACACGTAGTAGGCGATATCCGCGGGATCGCCGGGCCAGCAGGATGCGCACGAAACCGGCCGGGATGTCGTCGAGGACCGGAAGGGCGGCCCAGGCGAAGTCGTATTCGCGTTCCCCTCGGACTCCAGGACCGACCGAGACACGATGCCATGCTTCGGCGGGGGGCGCGGCTGATCAGGATATCGACTCTGCGGCGACCATCGACGTCGGTGATGGTGTGCCTGACCGGGACTTCTACCACATAGGGCATCCGATTCGCCTGCAGGAACGCCCTGAATCTGCCGTCACGCCCGTAGGCGGAATCGGCGGTCACCCACCCGGCCATCACACCCGCGGCCAGCGCCCGACCGATCATCACCTCGGCTAACCATGGCTTGGTAAAAAGCCCTGACTCCAGCGACTTTCGGGCACACCGGCGTCAACACAACAGTCACGCTCTGCGGTCCACGACTCCAGCAGATACAACTCACGGTCGATCAACGCCCGGCCCCAGCGACCAGCATAGGCAAGGAACACACCCAGTCGACAGTTCTCGATCCGGCCGCAGTGCCCGAATACTGTCGCTGCACCCCGACCGAGCGCAGTCCCTCCTTCACGAAACCCGTCTCATCGACCACCAGCAACCCATCCGGCGAAGCCAGCGCCTCGCGCCATATAGGCGCGGACCCGATCACGCACCTCATCGACACTCCAACGCGCCCCGGTTCAGCAGATGCCGGCACCCGTCGGGAACCACCCCGCCGCCTCGGCCAGCTGCCAGGAGTTCTTCCGCTCCACCGGCGCCAGCAACCCCGTCACATACGCCTTCGCGCACCCTCGCGGCTCCGCCCGCCCGACCGCCCCCGCAACGCGGGCGAACACATCATCCAGACTCGACCGCCACACCGCACTATCCTGCGGCACAACACCATCCAGCACACAGCAAATCTGCAGATAACAACTACAACTGTCGTGCTAGACCGACGCTCCTATCCGCCCTCTTCACGGCACGCCCCTTCGATGATCTGTCGGCACGATAAGTCTCGATAAGTTAGATTGTCAATACGGGCCATCTTGACAAACTAGAGTGAGCGACAGCGCACCCGTTCGGCCAACGAGCAGGTAGCGAGGAACGATCGCCGACGGCGACCCGAGCCTTGAACGTGCTGCTCAAGGGGTCATCTACGCGATGCTGGAAGGCCGCGCTCCAGATAGCTGACGTTCGATGAAATTTGTTGACATGCGTCTACTGCGGACTTAGAGTCAGCCGCGTGCCTGTGACAGATTCCACTTCCAACGCGAGGCTGCTATTGAACTTCGCATCCTCGCTTGAAGATGCACATGCGATACGTCCGCAACTGCCGAACGACACCCGGCCACTGTTGTCCGTCACTGCGGGGCGTAGAGCATGGTGTGTTGGCGGTGGTCAGGCCGGCAGGGGGCCTGCGGCTACGCCAGACCGGGCATCACCGAAATCGATCGCTCCGGAATCATTTCCAGCAAGCATCCGGCCACGCGGCAATCATTTCCGCCGCTACCCACAGACCGCCCGCCGAGCGGCGGAATCGAACACTCCTCCGCGACTGTCGAATTCGCAACCCCGACCCCCGCCCACACGGGTCAACCACCAGTCCCGGTCACCGATACCGCCCATTTCAGTTGCGCAATTCAATCGGTCTTTTGATCCGAATAATGTGCGCTAAGTGATCCATTTCGCTACCGGGTTTCCACCCGGCTCACTCCCTTGTTTCCAGCCGGCAACTCGTCCTGACCCGCGGAGGGTTCAGGTTCCTTTACGAGATGCCGGGGCCAGAAAGGCATCTCGACCATGAGCTCGACCCAGACCGCAGCTTCGCCGACCCTGCTCACGGGGCTGTGGCAGCGCAAGCTACCGCACTATCCCGATACCCCCGCCCGCTCCTGGTATCTGGCCCTGGTGGTCATCACCTCGGTGGCCCTGTACTACCAGCTATTCGTCGCCGGAGCGGTGGGCAATGAGCTGATTGCCTACTTCCACCTATCCTTCCGGTACTTCGTCGGGATATTTATCGCGGGCGCCGCATTCGGCGCGGCCGCCTCGGTGCTCGCCGGCCTGCTCGACCGCTGGGGACGAGCCAATATCGTCGCCTATGGCGTGGTGATCTGCTCGCTGCTCACCTTGTTCGCCGTACCCGCGACCACGAGCAAGGAGGCCTACCTCGTCGTCTACTGCGTGGTGAGCATTGCCGAGGGCGCGGTGCTGGTGGCCACACCGGCATTGATTCGCGACTTCTCCCCGCAGTTGGGCCGGGCCTCGGCCATGGGCTTCTGGACCCTCGGACCGGTGCTCGGCGCGTTGATCACCACCGAAATCTCCACTCACACCCTCGGCGCCCATCCCGATTGGCAGTACCACTATCGGCTGTGCGGGGTGATCAGCATGGTCATCGCGGTATTCGCGGTGATCGGCTTGCGTGAACTGAGTCCGGCGCTGCGGGATCAGATCATGGTGTCGATGCGCGATCGCGCGCTGATCGAAGCGCGGGCGCACGGATTGGACGTCAGCACGCTCGAACACGGGCAATGGCGGCAGATGCTGCGTGTCAATATCGTCGGATCGGCGCTGGCGATCAGCATGTTTCTCGCCTACTTCTACACCATCGTGTCTTTCCTACCCGTTTATATGGCAACCATTTTCGGGTTCAGTTCGGCCAAGGCGAATGCCCTCGGAAATTGGTATTGGATCGCCAATGCGATCGCGCTCGTGCTGGCAGGCATCGTTTCGGACTACGTCAAGGTGCGCAAGCTGTTCATGATCGTCGGCGCACTCATCAGCATTGTCGGATTGTTCGTATTCCTCGGCTATACCGAGAAGCCCGACACCGGATACTACACGTTCGCGTTGTGGTTGAGCGTCATCGCGGTCGGTGTGGGCATCGCCTACGCCACCTGGATGGCCAGCTTCACCGAGACCGTGGAGAACCGGAATCCGGCCGCGACCGCGGTTGGTCTCGCGGTCTGGGGCGGCACGCTGCGCGGTGTCGTGACCATTGTGTTGTTCGGCTTGCTGATCGTAATCAATACCGCTGGCACACTGGTCAACTACGGTCCTCGACTCGCCGAAATCCAGCACAAGTACGGTCCACAGCTCGCGACCATTCAGACGGTCGGCACCGATACTCTCGCGGCGCTGCAGCAGAACCCCGATGATCAGGCCGCACAGGTCGCGGCGCTCAACAAGTTGACCGGTGCGTCGCCTGCCGAGATCCAGACGACCGTCGGCCTCAATACCCGCTATCCGCAGGAGCTGGCGACACTTCAGGCCATCGACCCGGCCACGTTGGCGACGCTGTCCACCAATCCGTCCGATGCCGCAGCGGGGCTTGCGGCGGTCGGCCAGGTCGCGGAGAAGTTCGGCATCCCGGTGGACCAGGCCATCGCACGCCTGCAAGCGACCCAGCAGCTCCCGGCCGCCGACCTCGCGGTCGCCGCCAAGGTGGGCCCCGAGCTCACGCAGGCGACGGCACAGCTGCAGTCGGTCGGCACCATCCCCGCCGATGACCAGGCCTATCTGGCCGCCCACGCCACCGAGGTGCTGCAGGCGGCCAAGGATTCGCCGGGACAGTGGAAGCGCTGGTGGTGGATCTGCCTGATCGCGCAGGTCGTATTCCTGCCGTTCGTGTTCCTGATGTCCGGACATTGGAGCCCGAAGAAAGCCGCTGCGGAGGCGAAGGCGCATGACGAGCGCGTCGAGCGCGAACTCGCCGCGATCAAGGAGAAACCGGAACCGGAGCCGGTCGGGTAGTGCGTCGTGCCTGGCGTTGCGACGGCATCGCCAGGCACGAACCGGTCACTTGGTGAGGTCGACCACCCATTCGTGGTTGTTCACGTCGACCTTGTCCTTGCCGTCGAAACCGGCGGGCGTAGCAACCTCACTGTTCGCATCGGTCAGCGTGGCACGCGCCATCTGGCTGGAAGCTGGATTGGGCAGCGCCTCACGGGGATTATGACGCTGCCTCTCTATTTGTCAAGTTGCAGAACACGGCTCGGCTGGGCTTCGGCGGCGTCTGGTGTCGTCGGCGATCATGATGCGCCAGATGGTGTTGGCGCATGGCCGCGCGTGGGGACGATCCGCCGGCAATCCTGCGGTCGTAGTATGCGCGGTGACTGCGCTCGCCGAAGTTGGCTCTGTCCCACTTTCGATGATTGGTCCGGTTGCTACGAGGTGGCCAAGACGCGGAGCTGGAGTAGGTCGAAGCGTGCTCGGCCGTACATGGCTCGTTTGCTCAGCTTGAGGCGGTTGACTTTTCCTTCGGTGGGGCCATTGCTGTAAGGAAGGGTCAGTCCGGCGACCACGGCATCCCAGTCACGGTGCAGTGTGGCCGCGAAGGAACTGATCTCCCGGATTCCGCTGGCCTGTGCGCGCTGGGTCCAAGCCGCGAGCTCCGCTCCTCGCAGTTGCCGTAGCAGCATCGCGAATTCGGGGGCCAGGCCAGCGGTGGTGGCGATCTCGTCGCAGCGATCGATGATCGTGAGACTCGCGCGGCGCACACCGGAACTCAGCAGACCCTCGACCTCAGTGCGCGCGTAGCGTCGGACGGTCTTGCGGTCCAGATGCAACTCCCGCGCGATCGCGCTAATCGTCCAACCCTGACCCAGCATCTGTTGGATTCGTGGGTGTTGCCGGGTGATCCGCTGCGCTAACGGGCCATCCGGTGGGGCCGGCCGCGGGATCGGTGGTGCCGGAATCTAATCCGGGTCACGCTCATTCAGGCAGGAACGCTTGCGCGCGAGCACACGCTCCACAGCACTGGTCAGGTTCGCCATAAGATGCCACCTGTCCGCGACTTGCACTGCATCAGGGGCTCCGCGGCGAGCGCCGTCGGCGAAGTAGCCGGCGCGATCACGGCAGATCACTTCGATCCCCAGATGCTCGCGCAGCCAGGCAGCCAACGCATCGGAGCTGGCTTCGGGCAACAGGCCCACCGGACGGCGGGTGGCCATAGGGCCAGGCTGCGACGCCCATAACGCACAGTCAACCCGTTCACCTGCTCGGCAAAGATCCGCCGCTCACACTCATCGTTGCCGCAGAACAGCCGCCGCACCGCCAGCCTGAGCACACTTCCCGGCCCGCGACCGCGACATCGGCGATCTCACGGGAATACCGGCTATGAACCCGCGACGAGACCACCCCACACCCCGGACACGATTGCGGGACCTCCCTGGTCACCGCATCGAACCGAATAATCGCCCCAACCCGGCTCACACCCACCACACGCACACCTGACCGATCCGGGAACATCCACTGCCACAACACCTCTGCTGCATCATCAGCGACCACACCCGGCAGTTCTACCGGAATCCCCAGCACCCCAACACAATCGACACCCGCCCATCATCGAAAGTGGGACAGAGCCCCGAATCCCCGTTACCTTTTTCGTGGGTACCGAGATCGGGCCCACGGTCGCCAAGCTCGGTATGACTTCTTGCCCCTGTCTTTCTCATGATCCGGGGGGGTGGTGTCGCCGGGCTCTGGTGGCGTCGACGGACCGCTGATGGGGACAGGGCCGAGGGTAGGTCTCTTCGTAACGTGGGTGCCGGGCGTTGACGCCAGATCGGCGGCCGTCCGACCGAGCGTTTCGATGCGATGAGGACCGAGCAAGGTGACACACCCCTATGCCGTGTTCTGCGGCGTTGACGTGGGAAAAGGCGAACACCACGCGGTCGGGCTCGACCCGAACGGGAAACGGTTGTTCGACAAGGCATTGCCCAATGACGAGTCGCGGTTGCGGGCGGTGTTCGACAAGCTCGCCGCTCACGGCCGGTTGTTGATCGTGGTCGATCAACCCAACACGATCGGCGCCCTGCCGGTGACCGTCGCCCGCGCCTGCGGCCACGATGTCGCCTATCTGCCCGGGCTGGCAATGCGCCGCATCGCCGACCTTTACCCAGGTCAGGCCAAGACCGATGCCCGCGACGCCCACATCATCGCCGACGCCGCCCGCACCATGCCGCACACGCTGCGCCGCGTCGATATCGGTGACGAGACCCTCACCGAACTCGGTGTTCTGGCTGGCTTCGACGACGACCTCGCCGGTGAAGCGACCCGCACCAGCAACCGCATCCGCGGCCTGCTTACCGGCATCCACCCCGCTCTCGAACGCGTCCTCGGACCCCGCATCGCCCATCCAGCGGTGCTGGAGATTCTGTCGCGGTGCGGCGGTCCGGAAGGAATCCGGGCCGCTGGTCGGCGCAAACTCACCGCCATCGCCACCAAACACGCCCCACGCATGGGCGCGCGGCTCGTCGATGAAATCCTGGCCGCGTTGCCCGCGCAAACCGTCACCGTTCCCGGCACCAAAGCCGCTGAAACAGTGCTCCCGAAACTGGCAGATTCGTTGAAAGTAGTTCTGCTGCAACGCAAGCAGATTGCCGAGGACATCGAGGAGATGTTCGCCGACCACCCTCTTGCCGAGGTCCTGACTTCGATGCCCGGCATCGGAGTCAGGACCGGCACCCGCATCCTGCTCGAAGTCGGTGACGCCACGGCGTTCGCCTCGGCCGGCCACCTCGCCTCCTACGCCGGCATCGCCCCGATCACCCACCGCTCCGGCAGCTCCATCCGCGGTGAACACCCCGCCCGCTCCGGCAACCACAAACTCAAACGAGCGCTGTTCCTGTCCGCATTCGCCGCCCTGCACGACCCGGCCAGCCGCGCCTACTACGACAAAAAGAGAGCCGAGGGCAAGAAACACAACGCCGCCCTCATCTGCCTGGCGCGACGACGCTGCGACGTCCTGTTCGCCATGCTCCGCAACAAACAGCCCTACCGGACCCCCGCAACCTCAGCAGCTTGACGAACACGATAGGGACACCCCCCAACCGGGCTGATCGAAATGTCCCACCCGTGAGCGGTGCTGATTATAGGGGCTGCCGGTTGCCCGTCGTGGCCCGGCGGAAGTGGTCCGCGGTCGCCTGGTGGTCGCGCAGGCGGTAGGAGTCCCCGTCGAGGTTGATCACCATCGACCGGTGTAGCAACCGGCCCAGCACCGCGGCCGCGGCGGTGTTGTCGCCGAGGATCTCGCCTTCGGATCCGACGCCGCGGTTGGTGGTGATCACGATCGAGGTCTTCAAATAGCGTTGCGACACGGCCTGAAACAACGCTGACGCCGCCTCGGCCGGCAACGGCAGGTAGCCGAGTGCGTCGATCTATGCCGACGTCGACATAGGGGCCGGGAGCGCGGCGACGAGCTCCTCAGCGCGGGCCTGGCCGAAACCGGTAGTGATCAGGGTGTCGTTGCGGCGCGTGGCCAGGACGTGGGCGATGTCGTGTTGTTCGAGCCAAACCCGCAGGTATTTGACCTGTCCGTAGGCTTCGTCCGCGGTGAACCAGCGAAACGGCATCTTCGCGGCCAGTGCCCGTTCCAGCATGGCCATCGCCAGCCGTGGCTTGGTCGCGAACCCGACCTCCTCGGGGATACCGGCGGCCCGGCAGCGGTCGCGGTCGTCGGTCCACGACTCCGGTAGATACAACTCCCGGTCCACCAGGGCGTGGCCGTGGCTGGAGGCATATGCGAGGAATACTCCGATCTGGCAGTTCTCGGTGCGTCCGGCCGTGCCGGAGTACTGGCGTTGCACCCCGGCCGAGCGCAGGCCCTTCTTCAGGAACCCGGTGTCATCGGCGATCAGCACCGCATCCCGGTCCCCGAGCCGCTCGGCCACATACGAGCGCACGTCGTCGCGGACTCCGTCGATGTCCCAATCCGCCCACCGCAGCAACCGCTGCATCCCGTCCGGGCTCACCTCACCGGCCCGCTCGGCCAGCGTCCACCCGTTCTTACGCTCGAGCCCCGCGACCAGCCCGGTCACGTACTCCCGGGCCCGGCCCCGCGGCTCCGACCGCGTGAACCGCCCACCGATCCTCTCGCGCAACGAATCCAACTCCGCTGCAACAACATCCACCACCACACCAGCAAGCTACCGAACCGACTGCCGTTGCAGTATTAGTGCTGCGTTCCTCAAAGATCATGTATCTTGTTGCTGATCTTGGTGGTTCGGGTGTGGTTGAGGTGGGTCCTGCCGAAGGTATTGGTTGCGCGTCCGGCACGGGATGCGCTGGAGGAGCGAAAGATTCGCAAGGTCGCGGGTGCTCGTCATGCGCCTGGGGATTGGATTCGGCGGGCGCGGATGATCACGGCGAGTTGGGATGGGAAGTCCACCGCGCAGATCGCGGGCGAGCTCGGCTGTCATCCGCAGACGGTGCGAGAAAGGCTGCACCGGTTCAACACTCACGGCCTCGATGGGCTCGGTGATCGTCGAGGAGCAGGACGTAGACCTCGGTTGACCGAAACAGAGCGCAGCCGCATCGTGGCCTTGGTCGCGACGACGCCGCCGGGGCGTTTGACCCGCCACCCCGACGGTGCTCTGGAAGCCGAGCGGGACGGAGCGCCGTCGAGCTGGACCCTTGATTCGCTCACTGCGGCACTACGCGACGAGGGGATAGTCGTCGGCCGTAGTCAAGTGCGCAGAATCCTTGTGGCAGAGGGGGTTCGCTGGCGTCGGCCGCGGTCATGGACGACTAGCAAGGATCCGTACTTCGTCCCAAAAGGACCCACATCGTCGGTCTCTACACGCAGCCACCAGAAGGCGCCACGGTAGTCTGCGCCGACGAGTTGGGCCCGGTCTCGCCCCGCACCTTCGTACCCCCACCCGGGTGGTCGGTCGGCGGGCGCCGGATCAAGGCGCTGTTGGAATATTCGCGAGGCCCCGACAGGGTCTGGGTCTACGGATCGATCCGCGTCCGCGACGGCCAGGCGGTCACGCTCACCGCCGGCTCACGCAACAGCGTCAACTATCAGCGATTCCTCGAGCTGATCGAGCAGGCCAACCCGGTCGGCGATATCTACGTGATCACCGACAACCTGTCCAGTCACAACAGCAAATCCACTCGCGAATGGCTCGCCGACCATCCACGGATCAACCACGCGTTCATCCCCGTCGGGGCGTGCTGGCTCAACCTGCAAGAGCCGTGGTGGCGGATCTTCCGCCGCGAAGCCCTCGCAGGTCAGACCTTCGCCGACCACACCGAGATCGACCAGGCCACCCGCCAAGCCACCGCCGCCCTCAACGCCCGCGCACGACCATGGGTCTGGGGCCGACCAGCCCCGAAACCAAGGACCCTACGCCGCCGTTTTATCTACCACCTTTGAGGAACGCAGCATTAGTACTCCAGCTGCACTTCGTGATGTAATCGGTGTCGTCGCTGGTAGTGGGCATTCTTCGCCCGGTATTGATGGCGTCGGCGCCAGGTCGACCATCGCTGTATGGCGGCGAGGGCTGGGCGGTGGGTGATCAGGTGTGCCAGAAGACGTCGGATTTTTCCGAGGGTGAGCGGGATGAGGCCGCTGCCAATGCTTTTGGGGCGATAGCGGCTGTGACGGCGAGGTAGGTGTGGGCGAGCATGGCCAGGGTGATGTGCCGGTACCAGGCGTCGTAGTGGCGGACCTGGTAGTGGTCGAGCCCGACCTCGGTTTTCGCGGTCTGGAAGCAGTCCTCTACGGCCCACCGTGATCCGGCGACGCGGATCAGTTCCTCGTCGGTGGTGCCCGTGGGTGCACAGCACAGGTAGTAGGCGGTCTCCAGTTCGCCCTTGTTGTTCGGGGTCAGGGCTCGACGGGCCAGCAGCCAACGGCTCCAGCCCGCGGCGGTGGTCCACTCGTAGACCGGCAGAGAGGCCACCGCCCAGTCGAACATCCGTGGTCCTTTCGCTCCGGCACCGCAGCTACGGCGTTTCCACGCTTGCGAGGGCGCTTGCTCGACCAGGTGATCGGCGCGTGTGCAGCCCGCGGTGACCGGGATGGTCTGACTACGCGGGACAGCCACGACATACCCGATCCGGCGTTCGTCGAGCCAGGCCCGGAACTTGCCATCGCCGCCGTAGGCCTCGTCAGCGGTAACCCACCGGGCCGGCACTCCCGCATCCAGAGCTCTGGCCAGCATGTTCTTCGCCAGCGTCGCCTTGGTCGCGAATACGACGTCATCGGGCACGCTCGCCTCCCGGCACCGCTGCCGATCCTCGGTCCACGACTTGGGCAGATACAACTCCCGATCGATCAGCGTGCGCCCCCTGCTGCCGGTATAAGCGCAGAACACGCCCAGCTGACAATTCTCGATCCGAGCCGCTGTCCCGGAGTATTGCCGTTGCACCCCAGCAGATTTGGTTCCCTTCTTCAAGAAACCGGTCTCGTCCACAACCAGCACCCCGTCCGGGTCCCCAAGGTGCTCGATGGCGTAACCGCGCACGTCATCACGCACCCCATCCGCATCCCACGCCGCCGCATGCAGCAGCCGCTGCATCCCATCCGGCGTGCGCTCACCAGCAGCTTCCGCCAGCGTCCACCCGTTCTTCCCCGCCAGCGGAGCCAGCAACCCCCGCACATACAACCGAGCCCGCAACCGCGGCTCCGCCCGCAAAAACCGGCCCGCGACCCGCCCGAACAACTCATCCAACCCAGCCACCCACGCAGCCAGATCCTCATCCACCGACACGCCGAAACAGGCTACCCCACAACACATCACGAAGTGCAGCTGGAGTACTAAGCGGGCTCCGGGCTTTTAGAAACGGAGCGGATCGGAGGACCGGCACCGTGCTCCGTCTCGACCCTACTCGAACCGGTCTCCTACGGGTTCCGCCCGAAGCGGCATGCCCGGGACGCGATCGCCGATATCCACTACTACGGCACCCGCGGCTACCGCTGGGTGTCCGGCGGTGCGAGCAGTTCGTGGAGCAACCGCTGCGCAAGTACGGCGGGAGTATCGGTTTCGAGCTCGGTGAGGGGCGGCAACTCGACGCCGGTCACCTTGCTCAGGTTGTCGTGCAGTGCGATTGCGGTGAGGGAGTCCAAGCCGATATCCAGGAAGCTGTGATCGGCCGCCACGGCGTTGGGGTCGTGGTATCCGAGCAGACCGGCAGCTCGGGTCACAACCAGGTCCTCGACAAGTTGCGCCTGCTCCGCGGTGCCGAGCCGCGCGAAATGCTCGCGGAACGCGGTGGACGCCGCGACGAGTGCGGTCTCGTCGGCGGACGCGATATCGGCCCACTGTGGTCGCGACTCGTCGAGTTGCCCGGCGACCGCGAGCTGTACGGCCCGGTCATGCCAGTATCGACGGTGCTCGAACGGATAAGTCGGCAGGTCGATCTGTCGTGCTCCGGCACCGTCGAAGAACTTCGTCCAGTCGACGGGCAGCCCGCGGACATATCCGCGGGCCAACGAGCCCGTGAACTGGTCGAAACCGCCCTGGCTGCGGCGGATCGTCCCGATGGCCAGCGCCGCATCCGAGACCGTCGCTGCGATGGCGGCGGTGAGCGCTGGATGGGGTCCGGCTTCGACGAAGTAGCTGGAGCCCGCCGCGGCGAGAGCTTCGACGGTCGCGGCGAACTGCACGGGCTGCCGCAGGTTGTCGTACCAATAGCTGGCGTCGGCTTCGGGGCCGTCCATCGGCTTTCCGGTGACCGTGGAGTACCAGTTGATCTGCGCGGGCTTGGGGGTGAGTCCGGACAGGTCTACCAATAGTCGTTCGCGGATGGGTTCCACATGTGCCGAATGCGAGGCAAATCCGATCCGGACAAGATGAGCGGGCACTCGCGCATCGCGGTATTGCGTCATCAACGCTGTGATGGAGTCGGCGTCTCCGGACAAAACGGTGGTCCGCGGACTGTTGTAGCCTGCGATGCTCACGTCGTCGATTCCGCGGATCCGTTGCGACACTTCCGCAGCGGGTGACTCTACCGACAGCATCCGGCCGTCGAGATCGGCGCACAGCGCGGCGCGACAGACGATGACGCGGGCGGCATCGCGCAGCGAAAGCACGCCCGCGACGTGCGCGGCGGCGATCTCGCCGAAGGAATGTCCGACCACCGCGTCGGGGACGACGCCGTATTCCTGCCACAGCCGGGCCAGCGACACCGTCACCGCGAACAGCACCGGCTGGACCACTTCCGGTCGGCGCAGGGCCGATTCGTCGGCTGCGGCAGCCGACACCGACCAATCGACGAATTCGCCCAAGGCCGACTCGCACTCGGCCATCGAGGCCGCGAAGACCGGCGACGAATCGAGCAGCGCCGACGCCATACCGGCCCACTGCGCACCGTGTCCGGGAAACACGAACACGGTCCTCCCCCGCAGGTCGGCGCGGCCGGTCACCGCATAGCCCGACGTTCCCGCCGCCAGCGCCGCCAGGTCCGCACGGTGGTCGGCTCTGAACACGACCGCCCGGTGCTCCAGCTGTGCGCGAGTGCCGGCCAGTGAATAACCGACGTCGGCGGGGGCGGTGCCACCGTCGAGTATCGAGACGAGTCGCCCCGCTTGCTGCGCTAGAGCCGTGGTCGTCTTGGCCGAGAAGGCCAGCGGTGTCACGAGCGGCGAGCAGGCTGCGGGACGCGCGACCGCTGAGCGCTTGCCGAAGACAAGCGCCGCGCTCCTTGGGGGGGTGGCTTCGGCAGCTTCGTCGTGCGGCGGGGCCTGTTCGAGGATGACGTGGGCATTGGTGCCACTGATCCCGAATGCGGAGACTCCCGCGCGCCGAGGCCGTGGGTGTTGCGGCCACGGTGTGGCGTCGGTGGCAAGGCGAACAGTGTCCGAGGTCCAGTCCACATACGGGGAGGGCTCGTCCACGTGCAGAGTCCGGGGGACCAATCCATGCTCTATGGCCAGCAGCGTCTTGATGGTCCCGAGAACGCCTGCGGCGGCCTGGGTGTGGCCGATGTTGGACTTGACCGAGCCGAGCAGGAGCGGCACGGCGCGGTCGCGTCCGTAGGTGGCCAGAAGTGCATTCGCCTCGATCGGATCGCCGAGTCTAGTCCCGGTACCATGGGCCTCGACGGCATCGACGTCGGACGGCGTCAGCCCGGCGTCGGCCAGCGCCCGTTGGATGAGCCGTTGTTGGGCCAGGCCGTTGGGCGCGGTCAGTCCGTTGGACGTGCCGTCGGAGTTGATGGCCGTCCCGCGGATCACTCCAACGATGCGACGGCCTGCCCGGCGCGCGTCGGACAGCCGCTCGAGCACCAGAACCCCCACGCCTTCGCCCCAGCCGGTCCCGTCGGCAGCGGCCGCGAAGGGCTTGCACCGGCCGTCGGCCGCGAGTCCGTTCTGCCGGGCGAATTCGGCGAAGGTCACCGGTGTGGACAGGACCGTCGCACCGCCAACGATCGCCAGTGAGCACTCCCCGTACCGCAGCGTCCGAACGGCGAGGTGGAGGGCCACCAGCGACGACGAGCACGCCGTGTCAACGGTGATGGCAGGACCGTGCAGCCCGAGCACGTAGGAGATCCGCCCGGACGCGACGCCTGCGGCGTTGCCGGTCATGGCGGAGGCGTCGCCGGCGGAGACGGCCTGGTAGGTGCGCGGGACGTAATCGGAGGCCATGACACCGACGAACACACCGGTTTCGCTGTCGCGCAACGACATCGGGTCTATCCTGGCGTGTTCCAATGCTTCCCAGGTGGTTTCCAGCAGCAGCCGCTGTTGGGGGTCCATGGCGACCGCTTCCCGCGGCGAGATGCCGAAGAAGGCCGGATCGAACGAAGCGGCGTCGAGGAAGCCGCCGCGCCGCGCGTAACCAGCCTTGGGGTCGACCGCCCAACCTCGGTCGGAGGGGAAGTCGCCGATCGTGTCACGGCCAGCCACGAGCAGCTCCCAGAACTCGTCGGGGGACCCGATGTCCCCAGGCAACCGGCATCCCATACCGACGACGACCACCGGGTCGTCATCAGTGTGTCGCAGCCGGACCGGCGCGGTCGGCTCCGGCTCATCTGCGGTGTCGCCCGCGACGACGCGCTCGTCGATGTCGCGGGCGACCGAATTCGGGGTAGGCAGATCGTAGGCGATGGTCGTCGGCAGGTCGAGGCCGGTGGCCTCGACCAAGGCGGCACGCAGTCGCACTGCCGTTGCCGATGTCAGGCCATAGTCGGTGAATACTTGGTCCGGCTCGATCGGCTCGGCCGCGTCGAGCAGGCCGCGAACGGTTTCGCGCACCAAATCCAGCGAACGCTGTAGGCGCCGTGCCTGCGGCAACAGTCGAAGCTCTTGGACCCATGCCGATTCCGCGCGCGAACCGCGGCTGGAATATCCCCCGTCGCGCAGCGGAACCCCACCAAGCATCGCGACGAGCCTGCTGCGGGCGATCTTCCCGGATGGTGTGCACGGCATCTCGTCGAGCACGACCAACTCAAGCGGGACCTTGTGATCCGCCACACCTTTTGCGGCAAGATGTTCGGTTGCGTCCCGCAAGGTGACCACACTGCCGGGCCGAAGGGTGACGACCAGGCACGGATACTCGCCGAGTCGATCGTCGGGGCGCCCGACGACGGCGACTCGGTCCAGGCCCGGTATGTCGTCCAGCAGCGTCTCGACCTCCACGGCGCTGAATTTCACGCCGCCGACATTGATCACCTCCGCGTCGCGGCCGTGGAAGGTGACCATGCCGCCGTTGTCGACACTAGCCCGGTCGCCGGTCCGCAGCCAGCCGTCCGCCGTGAACGTGTCGCGGGCGAGCTGCGGATCCTCGAAATACTCCGTGAAACGGAAGGGGCTGCGGAATTGTAGCTGGCCGGGTTCGCCGGGACGGCAGGGGCGACCGTCGTCTGCGACCACCTGCACCTCGGCACCGGAAATCGGTCGCCCGACAGTGCCCATGGCCCGCTCTGGAGGATCCTCCGGCCGTGTGAAGAGGCCCGCACCCACTTCGGACATGCCCCATTGCACGATCACCCTGGCACCCATCTTCGCTTCGACGTTCGCCACCAGCGTGGCGGGAACGGCAGCGCCGCTGGCTCGTATCTCCCGCAGCCGAATACCGTCGAGGTCGGGCCGCGACACCACATCGCGGATTTGAGCAGGCACCGCGAACAGCACCGTCGCCTCCGACGACCGTGCCAGTCGAAGGAATTCTGCGACGTCCCAGCCTGCGAGCAACGCCTGACGGCCACGGGTCACCACGCTGAGGTGTACCGACAGCAGGCCGAACAGATGCGTGAAGGGACTTGCGCTCACGATCGCGTCGTCGCCGTTGGCCCGGGCGTCCGCGGCGACAGCGATCGCATTCGACATCAGGCTGCGGTGGGTGTGCACACAGATCTTCGGGCGCAGCGAGGTCGTGCCCGACGACGGGACGAGGACGAACGGGTCGTCCGGGTCCACCCGCTCCGGCGATGGAGCCGTTCCGGCCCAACGCCGTACCAGGTCGGCCACCGACCACACCCCGTCGGCCGCATCATCGATACCCCCCGTCTGGGCGAGGTTACCGACCACAAGTATCCGCTTCAGAGCTGGCGTGTGTGGGAGAATCTTCCGCACGGAATCGTGGCCGCGTTCGGCCGAGAGAACCACCGTGCCCGCGCGGGTGCGGGCCAGCATCGAGCGCAGTTCGTGCGGCCCGAGGCCGGTGTGCAATGGGAGCATCACCGCACCGATTGCGGCGACGGCGATGTGAACGGTCAGGAACTCCCAACAGTTGGGCAGATGCACCGCCACGAGATCGCCCTTGCCGATTCCGAGTTCCTGCAGTGCGCGAGCAAGCGCGGCGGACTCGGCGCGCCACTGCTCCCAAGACCGGTGATCGCCATCGGCGAATATCGCGGGCTCCGCGGTGCAGGCGTCTGCGGCGGCAGTGAACAGGGCAGGAAGTGTCGGATGCATGAGGTGTCCTCCCGATGGTCGTCAGCTATGGGGGTCGATCGACTATGAAGTCGGGGACCATCCGCCTTCGGGGACGTTCATCGTGAATGCGCCTGCGCCGAAACTTAACCCGAACGCCATGATCAGCCCCTGTCCCGGTGCGCGCCGGACCGGCTCGGCCAGCATCAGCGGGACCGAGCACCCGAGGGTGTTGCCGTGGTCGCGCAGTACCCGATAGGACGAGGCGACCTTGTCGCTCCGCGGGTCGACCCCGAACTCCCGGCACAGTGTGTTGAGGATTCGGACACTGCCGGTGTGCATCAACAGTGTCGAGGCGTCCGCAGGAGTGGTCAGGTGGCAGGATTGATCCTTGAGCGTCATGCGCACAGTCTCCTTGGCGTAGAAGCCCCCGCGCGGCGTCACCAGATTGCTTAGCGTGTACATCCGACGCGCTCCCCGCTGTATCGGGTTGTCCGAACCACCGTCGGGAACGGTGCCGAGTTCGGCATCTGCTGGTTGTTCGTTGGTCAGACTCGCCACCGGCCCGAACGAGGGTCCGTTCCCCTCGGCCCCGAGTACCATCGCGACGGCCGCATCGGCGAAGAGGAAGCCGTGCAGCGCATCGACACATTCCTGGCGCTCGTCGACAGCGAGTTCTTCGAAGTGCCGATGGAAGCCGGTAATCGGCGGGGTCAGCGGAGTGACCGCCTCGGCGAAGCAGACCAGGACCAGCTTGTCCGGGTTGCACGCCAGATACCACCGGGCCGGGTCGACGGCCTTGGACAGCGCCGAACAGCCCATGTATTCGATGCTGAGATTCTGTGTGGTCCTCGACAGTTCGGGCATACGTACGAACATGTCGCACACCAGACTCGGCATGAGCCTGCCCGGCGTGCTCGTCAACCCGAGCACCAACCCGATCTTCTCCACCGGGATATCGGCCTTGGCGATGCACTTGCGGGCGGCCCTGACGGCGAGATCGGCTACAGCGATGCCGAGTTCGGGCTCGGCGTCGCCGAAGAGCACGTCGGGATAATTGGCCAGGATCGAGTGACGCTTATCGATCCCGAGGCTGCGCGCCATCTCCTCAAGTCGGTCCGACAAGTGTCCCTGGCCCGCCTCCAGCAGTTCCTCGGTAGAATGCTCCCAACGGGGAAGCTCTGTGGCAATTCCGAGCAGGCGGGGCTCGGGCGCGGTGTGGGACATGCTGCGATACCTATTCTGTTATTAGAAACTTCTTGGAGAGTGTGGTTTTCGACAGTCGCGTATACGCACCGATAATTCGGAATCGTTGTGGGGCAACAATAAACGACATCCGTTTTTCGATAGTCGATGGCCTAGGCGACCACGCACTTGGAATTAATCCATCGTCGTCCTGAATAGTGTCAAATCAGCGGTGCTACTGCACCTGGCACCGAACCTTCATTCGGCCACAAGGTCTGGCCCGACAATGAGCCAGACTCACCGTGATGATGACTGAAGATACAGTCGTCTGCAAGTTGAGCGCAAGCCCCTTCCCGACACCGGGAAGGCGGTCGGCTTTGTCCGCATGGAGTGCAGACTCATCTGCTTGCGGCGAGTGCGCGACCTATCGCACCGGCATCGTAGGGATTTTCCCAGTGCTCGATGATTCTGCCGCCATGGAAGCGCCACAGCCCACAGAAGGGCATGGCGATATCGTGGGTATTGATCGTGGCGCGCAATACGCCGAGAACAGCTCCGAAGTGATCGTTGGCGACGATGTCCTGCACATCCATGACGCGGGTGTAGCCGGTCAGGCGGTTGAAGGTCTCCACATGATCGATCACCGCCTCCATGCCCACTACCGGATCAAGGCTACGGTCGGCAGGGTGCAGGACAATGTCGTCGGCCGCGCGGTGCCGTAGCGAAGTCGCATCGGTGTAGATCTCCTGCAATACATCGACATTAGGATGATTCATGCTCCGGGCCTTCCATGAGGAACTCGACTACGGCGGATATGGCAGATATGGCGCTGATAAATGTACCGCTCCGACAGGGACTCTGCCAGGCATTCGGCTCCGTCGCGGATTCGGCAGTGGGAGTCGGTGGGGTGCGAGAGCGTGCGGTGCGAGAGCGAGACTATTCGACGGATTACAGTCGTGGCATTGAGCCCCCGTCAGGCTCCAGAGACCCGCCCATGCACCACTGCAATTTGCAAGGTACTCGCGGAGAGCATATGATTCGCGGACACCGATCGAGCAGTCAAATATCACTGATCGGCGGCGATCCCGGCGGCGAGACGGACTAGGTGCCCCATGATCACTCAACCTTCCCACGCGACCACTTCGGGTTCGGGTACCGGTCTGTATTGGCTGGATGCCAGCAGATTGGCCCGGATCATCGACTACGTCGAGTCGCAGTCGACTCCCGAATTGCTATCGGCGGTGCTAGGCGTCGACAACTCCGCCGCGGCGGAGGCATCCCGATTCCTGTTGCGACACTGTAGCTTTGACCACGTCGGAATCCTCCTCTTTCCAACCGATATCAGCGAGATGCCGAAAACCCTGATACGGAACGGTTTCGAATTGGAAGACACCATGGCCAGCACAATCGTGCAACGCCGGGTATGCGATCGATACGGAATTAGACCAGCCGACCTACGAATCCACATCCACCATTTCACCCGACCGGCATCGGGCGCGCAACGGCCGATGCGAACCGAGATATTCTTCCCCAGCCACGACAGCACCCCATCGGCCATCGGGCGCATGATGCGAGCCGACGAGCGTAAGCACAATCGGGAGGCCCATTTCGCCTTCCGGGTCGACGGTGACGACGAGGCGTTCGCGATGCTGTGGCGGTTCCTCACCGGCCCCGGCGCAATGCGCCCGGACGGGGGCGGCTACAACCCGAACCACGAGGGCGGCGGCTGTTCGACTTTCTACTTCGCCTCTGACTCGGTCCCATTCAGCCCCTGGCCGCGCCGGCTGGAGCTTATCCGCGGCGGCTACCACCCGCCCATCGAACATGTGGATCCACAAAGGATCCCGACATGATTGAGATCGCAGGTAACCGGTCGGGGGCGCGGCTGTGCGGAGGCTCAAGTTTTCGCTAGCTGGTGGATGATGTTGCGGTGTCCGATGGTCCGCGCCCTCCATATGACAGTCAGCTGCTCGGGTGGAGCGGCAGACGGCGATGATGAAGCAACAGGCCGCCCGGATAGGCCGGACATCGATCCGAAGCGACAGCCGGGGCGCACTTGGCGCAATTCCCCGCAGCCTCCCTCAGCTGATCGCCATTTCGCAAGACTGCACCGAAGTCATTGCGAAGCAATGTTTCCTGGCGGAGGCCCTGCTTCCAGCACGCACAAATATAACTGTAACGCTAGTGCTGTGTTCCTCAATGACCATGTATCTTGTTGAATCGTCACGAGTTGGGGGACCACTTCTTCCTAGCGGAAGATGGTTCCCATAATGGTCGAAGCGTTACCCGTCCCGACCGTGGCCGACCGAGTGATCCAGGCATCGTTGAAGCTGGTGCTGGAGCCGATTCTCGAGGCGGATTTCTTGCCGTGTTCGTCTGGTTTCCGGCTCAACCGCCGGGCCTGGGGCGCTGTTGCCGAACCGCTCGGCCGGGCGCCCTCGGCCAACGCCTTCTTCATCCAGATCCGCCGCGTCTCGAAATGGACCTCCACCAACGGCGCGAAGCGCTACGCCGACATCCACGGATTGCTGGCCAAAGGCCAGACCATCCGCGGCATCGGCATCCGACTCGGGCCGGCCCGCGGCACGGTTCGACGGATCGCCCGCGCCGAGTCGCCAGAGGAGCTACTGGTCAACAACCGCACCGGATACCGAACCAGCCTGCTCGACGAGTTCAAGCCCTACCTGCATCAACGCTGGAACCAGGGCTGCACCAACGCCGCCAGGCTGTTCGAAGAGATCCGATCACGAGGCTACCGAGGTCGAGCCAGCATGGTCCGTGCTTGCCTGCAGCGCTTCCGGACCACGGCGCACATCCCGCCACCGCCACCGAAACCGCCGACAGTCCGCAAGGTCACCGCCTGGATCATAACCCACCCAGCCAACATCGACCCCAGCGATCAGCGTCAGCTCGACGCGATCCTGAAGACCAGTCCCGCACTTGAATCGCTCGCCGCCCATGTCCGCGCGTTCGCCACGATCATGACCGAGCGTCGCGGCCGGGAACTCGAACAATGGATGACCAGCGTCGATGCCGACAACCACCCGGCCTCGTGGTGATCGGCGATGTCTGGAGCGACGGCGATAGGATGGTCGTGGAGGCTGTGGTTGCCACGCCGATGGCCCGGTGCTCTGGATGCGGAACGGTGTCTGGACGTGTGCATTCCCGCTACCGACGCCGGTTGGCCGCCGCTGCGGTTGCCGGGCGCACGATGGTTCTGTCGCCCACACATCGGGGGGAACCGCCCACCCTCCGAGCGCTCGGTGTGAAGACGGCATTGCGGGCGGGCGCGTTCCGCCGTGGAAACGCCGATGACGACATCTTCGTCCACGCGATCGGCACACTCGTCGCTGAGGGGGCAGCACAGCTAATGCAGCCTTCGTGGTGACCTTGGAATTTACCCGTGAGGAGTTCATCGATTTCGTCACCGACTGCACCGTCGTGCTGGCGACTACGGTTCCGACCAGTAAGAGCGTATCTGAGCATTCGGCTGCCGGTCGGCATGGGATGCCTGGAAAGTAGCTTCCACCTCCACAACCTGGGCGGGACCATCGCCTGCTGTGGCCGAACTCGCCCCGCCCCCGGGCCCGGCCGGAACCCGATGCCATCAGTCATGACCGCTGTGCAGGACAGTACTTGTGAATGGTGGCGGCGATGTCGGCGAGAGAACGTCCAACGATCGGCCTGGCATGACTATCGGTGCGCCATGACGTGAGGTTCCCCCGCATTGTTGGAGGACGGACTATCGGGTTCCAGCCGGAACCGGGTGATGGTAGCTGGCTTCGAACTCGGCGGGTGATCGCCAGCCCAGCTTCTTCTGAATGCGCTGGCCGTTGTACCAGCCATCGATATAGGCGAACAGGGCGTTCTCGGCCTCGTCCCGGGTCCGCCAGGCCCGGCGATAAACCAACTCGGTCTTCAACGTGGAGAAGAAATTCTCCATCAACGCGTTATCGTAAGAATCTCCGACCGAGCCCATCGATTGCGCGATCCCGTTGTCGGCCAGCCGATTAGCGAACCGAATCGCCGTGTAGGTCGAGCCCCTATCGCTGTGGTGTATCAGCTCACCGTCGCGGATGTCACGACTCCAAACCGCGAACTCCAGCGCTCCGAGCACAAGCTCGGTGTCGCAGCGGTCCGAGGTTTTCCAGCCCACGATCCGGTTGGAGAACGCATCCCGCACCGCTGCCAGCCAGAACGCACCCTGACCGCACGGGATCCTGATCGCGTCGGCCACCCACAACCGGTTCGGCCGGTCCGCGGTGAAGACCCGCTCGACCAGATCCGGTGCCGGCGCCGCCCGTGGATCGGTTCGTGTCGAGGCGATGCGCCACCGTTTCCGTAGGAACGCGCCCTGCAACCCGGCGCCACTCATCACCCGCTCCACCCGTTTGCGGCCGACGGAGATGCCGCGCCGGGCCAGCATCGCATGCACCCGCGGTTCGACCGCCCGCCGGATCGTCTTCAGTTTCCGCTTCACGGCCAGCACGGCCTTTTCCGACGGATACGTATAGACGTGAAACTGGCGGGTGCCTCGTTTCCGGTGACGCTGGATGCGCCACCCGAGGAAATCCAATCCCTCGTCGATATGGGTGATCAGGGTCTTCTCCGGTGACAGGCGCAAACCCATCGTCGCCAAGACCCCAGCGATCTCCTCACGCAGGGCTTCGGCGTCGGCGCGAGTGCCCGACACCATCAAACACCAGTCGTCGGCATAGCGGACCAGCCGAAAATTCGGCAGCCCATGACGACGGCGCCTGGCCCGATCGACCTTGCTGGAGGCCGGGCCGCCGGGCGCGTTGGCGATATGTTCGTCCAGCACCGACAGCGCGATATTCGCCAGCAGCGGCGAGAGGATACCGCCTTGCGGGACACCACCGCTGGTGTCTTCGAGCTGGCCATCCTCGGCGAGGATGCCCGCCTTCAGAAACGCTTTCACCAACGCCAGGACGTGTTTATCTCCGATGCGTCGACACACCCGCCTCATCAGAGCAGGGTGGTCGATCTCGTCGAAGCACGCCTTGATGTCGCCTTCGACGACCCAGTGGTAATTCCGGGGCCGGGTCGTCAGATAAAGCACCTCGGCAACAGCGTCCCAGGCCCGACGGTTGGGCCGGAAACCATACGAACACGGCAGGAAATCTGCCTCGAAAATCGGTTCCAGCACCAGCTTCAGTGATGCCTGGACCACCCGGTCGGCCCCGGTCGGGATCCCCAACCGGCGCAACCTGCCACCGGCTTTCGGGATCATCCGCTCGCGCACCGGCATCGGGCGGAAGCTGCGGTCCTTCACCCGCGAGCGCAGCTGGTCGAGGAAGTCCCCGACCCGGTCGAACACCCTGACGGACCAGGCTGTTCGCCCGTCCACCCCGGCAGTTCGGGCACCCTTGTTCCCGCTCACCCGATCCCACGCCACCAACAAGAACGCAGGATCACACACGAGGTTGAACAGATCATCGAACCGGCGACGAGGATCGTCGCGGGCCCAACGGTGCAGTTTCGTCTGGATCTTCAGTACCCGTCGGCGCGCCTCGAACAGCACCGCGTCCGGATCGTCGGTATTCACCGGCGACACAAGTTCCTCCTGACCTTCCAGTCCATGAAACCGCTTGTCTCGCTGACCCCCTTCGCCCTGCGGCCGCCTCTCGCGACCCCCATTGGCGGGTCGTCACTCCCGCGACTACTACGGGGCCTCCGCCCCACCGACACAGGTCCTCGATCGGAACAGATCTCCCGATCCCGTCCGGGCTGGCTGCCCGACCCGAAATTCACGGTCCCGCATGGTGGTTCCCACGTTCACCAGGTAATCGATCGGTCAGGGAGGCACCCAGCTCTACTCCGGCAGCATCGCCACGGTTACGCCGCAGACCTTCACCATGGCCACCTCACCGCTCGAGATATGCGGCTTCGGAGCCGAAACCCTTGGAACTAGAGAATTTCGATCGCTGCATACCGGCCCACATCCACCAGGTTGGAGCCGGCTTCGCTGTTACGGAGCTTCGACCACTGGTTCGCTCACGCTGCACCTTCTGACCTCGCCCAACAGGCCCGCACCGTCTGGCAGTTCCGGCACGACCCGCCCTCGTCGGGGCCGCTTGCCACCCGATACCGGTGTTCCTCCAGACCAGGCTGCCCCCAGGCTTCGCTCAGGTCGCTGCGACGACCCGAGGGAGACGGTCTCTCACCACCTCTCGACTATCCCAGCGCCTCGTGGCGCACAGCTCCGAGGCGAAATACGCACTCGCAGACCGCAGAATGTCGTTGACCCGCTCCAACTCGGCGACCTGCTTACGCAGCCGCTTGTTCTCCTCGGCCAAATCGGACGCCTCCGGCTCCGGTCGCTGACCGGTGTCGGCTTGTCGGATCCAGTTCCGCAAGGCCTCGTGATGGACCCCCAACTGCTGGGCGAGCTTGCGGATCGTCGGCTTCGGGTCCGATTCCAGATACAAGCGGACCGCTCGAGCCTTCAACTCGTCCGGGTATTTCTTCGGTGCTGCCACGCGGGGCTCCTTGCCGGTCCTATCGGACCATGCTCAGAGCCCTCCAAGGAAGCGGGGGAACCTCAACGAGCAAGGTTGGCGCAGCTGTGCCTGGTCAACGACGTCCTCAGGATCGCAGGGACGATCAGCAGCACCGGATTTGATGTCCGGCCGAGTTGCCTTGCGCCGAGCGTGACAGATGAGGTTTTTTAGAAACCCACCGATGGACATCGGCAGGGTGCTCCGGGCCGACCCCACCGCGACGAAGGAAAGAAACACAACGCGGCCGTCATCTGCCCGCCCCGCCGCCGCTGCGACGTCCTCTACGCCACGCTCAAAACCAAACAGCTCGACCGAATCCCCGAGTCCATCATCGCTTGACGAAAACCATAGGGACACCCAAGTCAGGACAAAGACCAGCTCACCCATCTTTGAATCACTGGCATTGAGACTAAAGGCCGTTTGTGCCGCGCTCATTCAATGCCATAGATTGTCCGATCCCATATTTCGAATATCGCGTCACTAAGCCCCGGAGTTGGCTCACCGCCGCCCGCGCGTGCTCGAACCTCGCGCTCCAAAATGCGTTCGTTCATGAAGACGAGGGCCTCAGCTATCACGTTGGCATCTGTACCAGCAGGAGCGCGGCCGGCAGTTCGTTCGTCGGAGATCTTGGCTCCAACCCGCTTGACCAACTCCTCCATCCATCCCTCCCAGAGTTCGCGAACTTCCCGATCGCTGCCGACAGCATCCCAGGTTGCCGCCATGAGATTGATATTTTGCTCGCAATACGAAATGACTGCTTCGAACCCCGCCCGGAGGGCATGGCGGGCGGACCCATCAACCATATGCCACGTACCCGAACCTTCCAGCAACTCCTCATAAATCCCCTCAAGAAGCGCGGCGACAGCTGCGGCCTTTGTGGGGAAGTAGAAGTAGAAGGCCGACCGAGTCACGCCAGCGGCTTTCGCGATGTCTGCAATGCCAATCTGCGCGAGAGCTTCTTTTTCCAGGAGTTGTTCAAGCGCTTTCAATAACGCGGTTCGTCTTTCCTCGCCACGACGAGGAACGCGCTCATATCGACGCCGAATCTTGTACTCGTTCTGTTGGACCGATGGCACTCAAAGATGATAACATAAACTAACTACTGTCGAAGTTCATCGACAATAGTCAACTTTTGCAGACATTGAGATCGCCACCGCCAGAGCTGCTGATAACGAGGCATACGAAGATTCCTTCCGTTCAGCCGTGCGACCTTCCCCTCGCCCGTCGCCCCTGGGTGGACAGGGACGCTTCTGCTATCACCCCAGGCTTCGCACCCCGCAGTCACTCACGACGCACGCCAGGATGGGGACGGTCCCAGAGACACTGGACCGAATCGCGTCCTCGCCAAACGACCTCCAATCAAACGCGACCACTCGCAACGTGCGACATCGCGTCGCGCGGCTGCCCCAGCTGTCGGCTGCCAGGAGGAAGGGACCACATCGGAGCTGGTTTAGCCAGCAGCATGGGACCGTCCTGTTAGCTAGTGATGGGACCACTTGACCGGCAGGTTTTGCCAGTTATGGGACCACCCCGGCGTGGCAGCTGGGGGTTCTCGGTCGCTCGGCCGCTGCATTAGCGGATGAGCTACCGGGAGGTTTCGGTGATCGAGATCAGGGAGATGCTGCGGCTGTGGCTGCAGGGTCGTGGGCTGCGGGAGGTGGCCCGGTTGTCGGGCACCGACCGCAAGACCGTGCGCCCGGTATGTGGAGATGGGCCAATCCTGCGCGGTGGACCGTGACGGCGGGGTCGAGCAGTTGACCGACGAGCTGCTGGCCAAGGCGATCGGCGGGGTCCGCCGTTCCCGACCGTCGGACTGGGCCGCGACGGTCTCCCAGGCCTCGCTCTTGCCGTTCACGTCGGCGGGGTGTGTAGGGATGTATCCGCTGGTGGCGGTCCCGTGGAGAACTTTCGCGAAGTCACAGGCCTTGTAGCAGGCTCGGTTGTCGGTGACGATACTGTAAAGGTGGTCGATGCCGTGACCGCGAAGGACGCTCACGCCCGAAACACGAAACGCCCAAGCTTCGGTATACGCCAGCCAGGGATAAGCCATCGACTGCGGAATGTAGGAAGACATAGCCCGTGCGAGGCGCGCACACCTTGGCGCGGGCGACGGTCTCGGCCTGCTCGGAGCCCGCGCTGACTGCCTGGTCACCGTTCGCACCGCGATGTCGACCCCGGCGGCTTGGAGTTCGAACGCGATCCGCCGTACCGACCTCTTGTTGTCCCGGCGCGACCGCTCGATCCGGGCGACGACCGCTACCTCGGTCGCGCCCGGCTGCCGGTGGGGTACCGAGGACCGGTCCTCAAGTCCGACCTCACCGAAGCGACGCCATCGATTGACCGACTTCGACGCGCATAGATGATTTGGTGCGGCGGTAGATCCTGACCTGCGCTACCTCAAGTTTGCTCCACGTACGTATCTGTGCCAGGTGGACGGATGCGCAGCACTGTCCTACCTGCGCATGATATTGAATGAATTCGGTAGGTATAGAGAGGCGAGATGCCCGGTCATACATGCCGCCAATACTCGGAACCGGACTGACCCCGTCTGTCGGCGCTTCGGTGATGCGAATCAGATTCAAGTCACGCCGACTTGCACAGATCTGTACTCACTGAAACCGCCGCATGCAAGTGCTCGGGTGGGCGGTTTCGCGGGACGCTTTGATGACAGGCTGGATGAAAGGAAAGGGTGGGTGAGCAGAAACTTCGGATTGGGCGGAACTCCGCGCCGCGGACTGGCATGGCGAGGCGGTCGACTTCCGCAGGCACTCGCATACTAAACGCCGATGGCGCGACGGTCGGCGATATGGTGCTCGCCGTACCGGACATTGGTTGCGATTGGAGCGATGTGTCCAGCGAGAGGCCGAAAGGACTTTTCTCGCAGTGTAGACGCGTCAGCGTCATGAACGTGCCGATGATCCATCGACCGGACATTCGAGAACGCCGATCACCATGGGCGGGACGATCAGAGCCAGCGACAAGCTGGTGCTAAAATCTCTTTCCTCGGAGTCCAAGCCGAGGCCACTGAAGTTGACGTCGCACCAACTGTCCACGGCGGCATGATCGGCGCCCCGATGGGCGGGGGTTTACAGAGATCCGCTAGTCAGCGCGCTCAATAGAATGAAGGCGCAAGAAATCGTCGCCCGACGGTCGATCACCCACTGTCACCGCTGGCGGGATTCTTGGCACCGCGCCACAGTCCTGGATCCGCATCGCTGATTGCCCCAGCGGGATCACGCAAGAGCTCCGTAATTGACCCCTTCCATCCAGTATCTTCCTCCCGGAGGGATGAAGTGTCAGGCAAGACAGTGAGGCATCTCCGTGCTGAAGTTCAGTTCGGCGAACAAGTTCAGGCGGGTCAAGGCACTCGCGATCAGCACGATGGCACTTACGGTGGGCGGCTGCTCGCTGTTGCCGAACGCGGCGAACGACGCGTTGAGGGATACCACGCGGATCACCGCTGATTTCGACAACATCGCCGGTATCTACGAAGGCAACCCCGTCACCGTCCTCGGACTCGAGGTCGGCAAGGTCGAGAAGGTTACACCGAAAGACACGCTCATCGAGGTCCACCTGTCGATCGAGTCTCGCGTGAAGATTCCGAAAGACGCGGTGGCGGCGCTTATCTCGCCGTCCATCGTCACCGATCGTCACATCGAACTCACCCCAGCCTACACACAGGGCGAGACCCTCTCAGACGGCGCACACCTACCGAAGTCGCGGACCAAGACCCCCGTCGAACTCGACACCATGATCAAGACCATCGATCAGTTCGCGGCGGCGCTGAAAACGCAGGAAGACGCCCAGGGGCACGGCCCGATGTCGGGCCGGGTGCTCTACCCCATGCTCGAGGGCAACGGCGCGAAGATCCGCGACACCCTCGAAGCGCTGTCGGCCGCGCTGAAAGTCGGGGTCGACAACAAGGACGCGATCTCGAACATCATCCTCAGGCTCAACGAACTCACCGCCATTCTCACCGAGAACGACCAAGCAGTCCATGATTTCAGCAACCGCATGACCCAGATGTCCGGCCTGTTCGCCGAGCAATCCCCCGGTCTGCAGGCGACACTCGACCAGCTCACTACCTTCCTCGCCAATACCTCCAGCACCCTCGGGCAGTACCAGGACCAGCTCGCGGGGACGTTGACCGGACTCACGAACGTCACCCGCCAGCTTCGCGACAACGCCTCCGGTCTCACCGAAGTCGCCGACCTCGCAGCCCTGGTGTTCGGGAACATCGACAACCTCATCGATCGCGAAAATAGCTGGGCGCGAGTTCATGTCATCATCCCTACCGCCCTCAACGGTGAGATTGTCAGTCTGTTCTGCGAGCGGGTACAGATGAAGGCCGACGGTTGCCGCACCGGAAACATGCACGACTTCGGCCCCGACTACGGCCTAACCGCCGCGCTGCTCGGACTGACGAAATAGCATGAGATCTCGTCTCCGTAGCACAGGGTTGGCTCGTCGCGGTGCAACCCGATCGCGGTTCCTTGCCTGTGGCAACCGTGAGGCTACGGATAATTGTTTGTAGGCTTGTATATCGAACCGCGTCCAGGCGCCCCGCGATTGAGTCTCAAGGCGACTGGCCCGGAGACTCAATACCCGATTTCGTGGACGACCGCGTCGGCGCGCACTTGCAGGGCCGCCCGCAGGACCATCCGGGACACCGACATGTTCGACAGATGCCCGGACAGTGTGATCACCGCGTGCGCTGCGGCGCGGCGGCATTCCTGGATCAGATCGACGAACGCTGGTCGAAGCAATCCGGTGTCCGGTGGCGGTTCATGGAACACGGTACCCAACTCGTAGCCGAGCGAGCGGTCAGCGGCCCGCAATGTGTTTTCACCCAAATCACCTTCGCCATCAGCAACCTCGATCAGGCCATCGCGCAAGTACCCGTAGGCAAGAGGTAGTAGTGCAGTCATCTACGAATCCAGTTGATGACCGCGGCCCACTGAGCGTCGTTGCCCGAATCGGCTCCATGTCGTTGTGCACAGTAGGGGTGGCCCTCGTCGCTGACAGACATCAACCGCACGGTAAAACGCTCCACGCCGGCACCTGCGCCCGCCGATACTCCTTATCGTCGTCGTACGGGTGGACAATCCACATCAGCAAACAACGAATTTCTTCCGGACAGTACCTACGTAGTAGGTAGGGCCGATCATCCTCCGCGTGGACGGAGCTCCTTCACCGCCGCTCGACATACACATCGGCGTGGCAGTGTGCTGGGTCGAGGTGGGTTCCTGCGAGCGTGAGGTTCCGACACCGGTCGACACGCCGCAGGCTCAGTCGTGGTGAAGCGATAGGCACTGGGCTGCGGCGGCTGCTGGGCGCCGGACCGGTGGAGGCTCGGCTATGCCCGTGCCCCGGCTCGTCCTCATCGACAACCCTGCCCGATCGGCGACCTCGACGCGATATGAACCGTCGACGGGTCAGAGACCTCTCACCGCAGCGAAAGCCTCGAGGGTGCTGCTGCGCGCTGCCATTGAATTAGTCGACAGTTCATCCTTTCGGTCGGCGAGCGACTGGCCGCTGAATTGAGACAGTCCTGGTTGAGTCGGCCGTAACGCGGTCCTGGTGTTGCTACCGGTCCGTTTCTGTGGACCGTTCGCCGAGCCCGGCGTGGAGGAGTGCCCATGCACTGCCCCCCGGTCTCCGACCATGTCCTCCCATGCGGCCTTGAAGGCGCGTTTCCCCGGCCACTGCCGGTCGGGATTGAGCCGCCGCGCGGCGGCTTTATCGGCGATGTGGGAGTAGTTGTATATAGGGAGAGTCATTGGTGTAGTCGGCGACCGCGAATCTGCGCTGTGGATGCCCCGACGCGGTCGATGGCCTGCAGCGCGTTGACCAGATCGGCCGCCAACGGCGTGTTCTACTGCTGTCCGTGCGTGAGGTAAGCGCGGGCGGCCGCGCGCAGAATGGGCGCGGAGAACGCCGCGCTGAGCTGCACCCTGCCCGTGCTCGTCATGGGGGCTACATCGCCACCTACGCCGCCCACCACGTCGGAGGAACAATTGCGCGGCCGCGCTGAGTCGGGTTCAACTTACTCGCGCCGACCTACTCGATGTCCGCGACCATCACCGCAGGGCTGGATCCGATATACTCCTCATGCTCGGCGGCCACCAAGCCAAGGCGATGCCGACACCGATCCTCACCGACCCCCGGGTGCGCGGATGCGCCGCCCTGGTCATCGGGGAAGCCGAAACCCGCGTAGTCGAAGAAGGCCACTGGGCCGAGGCCGGAGATCCAACAGCGCAGCCAACTCGGCGATCCGGTCCGTGGCGCGAGTTCGGCGAAGGCGTTTACCGCTTCGGCTCTCAGAGGGCCGGGCCAAGCCGATTGGGAGGCAGCGCATGCTCGGAAGGAACGTCTGCACTGGGCGGCGGGTCACCACGAATGATATGGTCCCGCAAAATTTCTGCGATCTGCGGGCGCTTCGCGCCGAACATTATACACCACTGGCCAATATAGGAGTCGGATTGATTGGCGCACGACGATGACGACAGTAGCAATCGCAGCTGGCGGAGGCGGCGACGCAGTTACGGCGGCGCTGCTCGCCGACAAGATGACAACTCTGCGGGTCGCCGCCATCATGAGTTTCTCGTGGGACCGGCTGATGATCGACCCCGCCCCCGGTCCCAGAAACCGGGCCGACTTCGACGGGTTGATCGATCGGGACGGAGTCTCCGAGGTACCATCCACGGCGGTTCTACGCGCCGACGGCGAATCGACACTTCCGCGTCTTGCCAAGCATATCGGGCGGCCGCTGCTCCTGATGGACATCGAGGCTGGGGTGACGGGACTCGCGCACCAGATTCGCTGCGCGGCAGCACTTTTCGGAGCCGATGAGCTCGTGGTGATCGACACCGGTGGTGACATCCTCGCCACAGGAACTGAGTCAAATCTACGGAGTCCACTCGCCGATTCCGTCGCCTTGGCCGCCGCGATTTCCACCGGGCTGCCGACTCAGGTACTCGTGGCAGGTATCGGCGTTGACGGCGAACTGTCCCCTGCGGAGCTCGAAGCTCGGTTGATCGCCCTGGATGCCGAGGAATTCGTCAACCTGATACCTGAGGATGCAGAAGAAATCGCCAACATCTGGTCGTGGCATCCATCGGAGGCCAATGCGCTGCTGGCAGTGGCTGCCTCCGGCTGGCGTGGCTGTGTCGAAACCCAACGCGGTGCTGTCGTAGACGTCACCGAGGCCACTACGCGGGTGTACAGAATCGCCGCCGCCGCTGCCCTTGCCGAGTCGTCGCTGGCAGCCCTCCTCACGCGGACATCGACTCTCGAAGAGATCGAACACTTGCTGCGTGAGCGCCGCGGATACAGCGACATCGATGTCGAGCGCAATCGGTTGGTACACCGCTCCCCACCGCGGATGCCTGATGCGAAAACGCTCGCCATCATCGACGGCTATTGTGCCCACGCTGACGCGCGAGGCGTTGATGCTCTCACAGTACGGCGCGTCATCGAACTCACCGCCGCGACTCATCCGGCGGCGACAGCGGCGCTGCGCGAACACCTCGCCCGCAGCCGACCCGGCAACTTCCTGCCGCCCCTCTACATGGTGCAGCCGGCGAAGGGCCCCGCTCTGCCCGATGATGCCGCCTTGTCATCAGGAGCCAGGAATTGAAGGCCGCCGTGCCGAGGTATCGTCTCGCGGCGGTGGCCGGTACGCCTGGGATGACGAGGGTGAGGCGTGGTCGATCAGCTGCGGCAAGCAGGGCGTGAACTACTTCCGAAAACAGATGCCCGGCGACCCCGCCGCCGCCCGCAGGCGGCAACCGACTCCAACCGCGTCGCCGCCGCGATACCGGACATCAAAGACTGCTCGCGGACCGATCCTTCGGCCGCCAGCAGGTGGAAGTGGTTGCGAGCAAAGGCTCCAGGCGCTGGTGCCGACGCGGCAGACGCTGTCGTCGGACACATACCCACCGTTTTGTTATCGATACATACGGTTGCCGTCTTCCGGACATCAATGGTGAGGCGAGATACTCGCCTCCAGAAGGAGTCTGGATGCCACCAGCACACCCGCCGGAGTTCCGTCAGCGCGCGATCGAGTTGGCACGCAGCAGCGACCGGCCGATCGGTCAGGTCGCGAAGGGTTTAGGGATCTCGGAATCGTGCCTGCGGAACTGGCTGCGGCGTGCCGATATCGATGAGGGCGCCCGGGAGGGCGTGACCAGCGCTGAACGCAAGGAACTCGCCGAGTTGCGGCGCAAGACTCGGCAACTCGAACTGGAGAACGAGGTGCTGCGTAAGGCGGCGGCCTACTTCGCCCGGGAGAACGTCCTCCTAAAATAGTGTTCCCGGTGGTCGCGCAACTGGCCAAAACCGGCATCCCGGTCACGGTGGCGTGCCGTGTGCTGCGGGTGTCGACCTCCGGGTATTACGAGTGGAAGCAGCGGGGGGAGTCTGCGCGTGCTCGCGCTGATCGTGAACTCACCGCCACGATCACCGACGTCCACATCGCGTCGCGTGGTATCTACGGTGCTGCGCGGGTGCATGCCGAACTGCGGCTCGGTCGGCGGATCCGAGTGGGTCGCAAACGTGTGGCCCGGCTGATGCGCAGCGCTGGGCTGGACGGAATTTCCGCCGTCGCCGAGGCTGCACCACGCGAGATCCGCAGGCCAGTCCGCACCCGGACCTGGTCAACCGCCGCTTCACCGCCGAGGGCCCGGACCGGCTGTGGTGCATGGACGTGACTGCGCACCGCACCAGCGAGGGCTGGGTGTACTGCGCGGCCGTGCTCGATGCGTTCTCCCGGCGCATCCCCAGTTGGTCGATCGCAGACCATCTACGCGCCGAACTGGTCTGCGACGCGGTGGACATGGCCCGCTGGCGGCGCAGACCGCCCGACGATCACGCCGGTCGGACGCGAATCCTCGAGCGCATAAGCGATGCGGTCGGCCAAGTAGGTAAGATCCACCGGCACATAGCCCGCACCGGTCTTCAGCACCACGAGCAGCGCGACTACCAGGTCCAGCGAGCAGGATCACCGCGACTGGTGGTTCCGTACGACGCCGCCGGCGATCAGCCGGCGCGCCAGCACGTTCGCGCGCCGATCCAATTCGGCGCAGGTCAGCGATTCGATATCGAACTTGGCTGCGGAGCTGTCCGGATGCGCGGCCACCGCCTGCTCGAACAGATTGACCAGCGTGGTACCGGCTGCGCTGAATCGCTGCGGATCACCATCCAATCCGGACGGCACCCAGCGCTGCGAAACACTGTTCATGTTTTCCTCTCGGAAAGAAACGTCCGGTGCTTCGGCACATTGCCTCATCGGGACTCGACGAGGTCCTCCGGTGGACCGTCATCGCTCCGGACCGGGAAGAAGCCCGAGTCGATGAAGGATCTGACGTAGGCGTCAAGTACGGCAGCATCGATAGGTGGGCAGTGGATGTGCTGTTTAGCGAGCTCGGCACGAGTATGGGTGTCGTCGATCGGGGCCGTAACCGCTCCGTAGTTGCCGCTTACCAACGCGGCGCGCACCAAGGAGTCGTCGCCCGCCGCATTACGCGCCGCGGCTTGTTCGGCCAGCATCGTCGCGGTCTCTTGGTCTGAGGTGATTGCAATCGGAATCCCCTGTCTGCGGAGAGCTGCGAAGACATCGCGAATTGGCACCGGCCGCGTATTCACCAGGTGGTACGCCGCACCGATCGCGGGCCGGTCGGCCAGCGCTACGATGGCGGACACCACGTAATTCACAGGTACCAGCGACATCGCGGCGTCGGCTGTCTCGGGGGCGTGCCCGAGGATGGCGGCCGCCCGGATCATATTCCAGAACGAGTCGTCGACGCTGTTCACACCGAGCCGCGGGTCGCCGCACACGATGCCGGGACGGTAGATGCTCACTGGCACTCCGCGTGCGCCCGCCTGCCGAACCAGTTGCTCGGCAACCCATTTGCTGGCCACGTATCCGTTCTCGGACACCTCGCCGAGGCTCAATTCCGCATTCTCCCCGCCGATGAAATCCGGTGTGGTGGCGGCCGGTATCACGGCATTGACGGTGGAGACGAAATGCACGGACTTGATCCGGCCGGTGGTCGCAAGGCCGAGCACCTCGCGGGTACCCGAGACGTTCGCCGCGCGCAGCCTTGTATAGGGCTCGATGTGGTTCACGCGAGCTCCATTGTGGTAAATCGTATCGATCCGTTGGGCCAGCCGCGTATAATCGGCATGGTCGAGCCCGAGGCGGGGCGCGGCCAGATCGCCTGCAACAGCGACGATTCGGGTTTGGTAGGAGTCGTTCCAGATCCGGTACTTCTGCAGGGCGTCGCGGATCCGCTTGTGTGCCCGCTCGTCATCATCGCCACGCACCAGGCACCAGACGCGTACCGGTCTGCTGGCCAGCAACTCTCGCAGCAGGTGTGCGCCGACGAATCCGGTCGCACCAGTGAGCAGGACATCCCGAGGGGCTGCGGTGAACATGGGTGCGACACCTTCGGTACTGATCTCTGGTCCGAGAACGACATCGGTGTCGATCGTGGCGCCGTCGTCGGAAGTGAACAGCGCCGCGGGTTCGTCCGGATGGTCGATGCGGGTGGCCAGGCCGCGCACCGTCGGTGCGGTGAACAAGGCCGTCATCGGCAAGTCGATGCCGAGCCGGGCGGCTAGCGCGCGCTGCAGTGTGAAGGCCATCAGCGAGTTACCGCCCAGCTCGAAGAAGTCGTCGTCCAGGCCGACCCGCTCCACGCCGAGCACCTCGGCGAAGGTCTCGGCCACGATCTCCTGCA
>NZ_JBIUCG010000038.1:0-46539 GCF_044548645.1 Nocardia sp. NPDC051929
CGACTGGCTCCACTTCTACAATCACCACCGAGCCCACTCCGCCATCGGCGGTCGCCCACCGGTCACCCGACTGACCAACCTCCCCGGACATCACAACTAGCCGAGCACCGCTCCCCGGTCACCCGCGGTCCAGTCGGCGCGGCGACCGGTGAAAGCGAGGACTCGCTCCAAGGCGGTGACATCGGGCGCGACCGGCACCACCGGCCCGAACAGACCCGGCACCCCTTCGGCGGGTGTGCCGCGCAGCATGTCCAGCAAGGTCGCCAGATCTTCGGCGGCACACGAAAACGGCTGACCGGTGGCCTTCGCGAGATCCCAGCCGTGCACGACGACCTCGTCCAGCGCGATCCTGGCCATCACCGGGGCGGGCTCGTTCACCCCGCCCGCCTCCGTGTTGCCGTCCCAGGCCGCCGGCTCCCGCCACGCCGCCACCAAGGCATCGAGCTGAGCCGGAATGCGCTCGCGCCAGTCCTCCGCCAAGGCGCGCTCGGCAGGGGCGCCGGGCGCGACGGATCCGCCGACGGCCTCCTTGGTCGCCGACTGACGGAATGCCTCGGTCAGATCGACTACGTGGGCGAGCAGATCGCGGACCGTGGTGTCGGCGCACGGTGTCGGCGCCGTGAGCTGGTCGTCGGCGATGCCGCCGACGACGGTCGCCAGAGTGGCGGCCGCGGGCTCGAAATCGAACTCGGGATTCATCGGGCCTCCTCAGGTGTGGGACGTCTCCGGAAATAGAGACGGAGCGAGACGCCGAAATTGAGCGGCGAGTCGTTCCGCAATCAACCCGTAGCGGCGAAAAGCCCTGGAAAAGCGGATAATTGAAAGATGAAGGGTGATCGGGTGGAGATCGTCGTCGACGTCGGTGACGGGTCCCGCAGTTACGAGATCGCGGCTACCCGAGCTGGTAGGCGGGTCGAGGTGAGGATCGCGCGAGGCGTGGTCGAAGTCAGCGAAGTGACGCGATCGGGGACGGCCGTGCGGACCGCGCGGTTCATGGCCGGGCGCATGCTCGCGCTGGTCGAACACCCCGCGGACGCGACGGCGGCGCGGGTGGGCGAAGCGCGACAACACTGAGCGCCGGATGCTTGCCGTACGCCCGGACCGCGGGCATCCTCGATGCAGTCCGAGTTGATCGTCCGCCTCGATTGCGGCGTGCCACGACGGGTATGCCGATGGAGAGGCCTACGCGGAGAGGAGCGCACGATGTCAGATCCCCTTGCCGACGCGATCCCGGAGGCCGATCTCGCCGAGCAGTCCGTTCCGGCGTATCCGGAGGAGCCGGTGCTCGCCGACGAGCCCGAGCAGGACGAAGCCGTCGGACGGGCGACTCCGGAGCGCGACACCTTCGAGGCGAACCCGGCGGACGTGATCGAACAGTCCATCGCGGTCCCGATCGATGACGAACCCGAGGACGAATCCGGCTACTGACCCGGTCAGGGCTGGATCTTGGCCCGCACCGTCGCGTGCAGTTCCCGCAGGCTGGACCGCTCGGTGGCCACCTCGAGCACCCGTATGCCATGGGCGTGCCCGGTCAGCTCGACGGCCAGCTGCTGCGGATCGACCTGCCGGTGCGGAATGCGATAGGCGGCGCACAAAGCGGCAAGATCCATGCCGTGCGGGGTGCCGAAGACCCGCTCGAACACGCCCGCGTATTGCGGGTCGCCCTGCTCGAGCAGTTCGAAGATGCCGCCGCCGTCGTCGTTGGCGACGACGATGGTCAGATCGGCGGGCCGCGGTTCGCCCGGCCCGATCAGCAGGCCGGACGCGTCGTGCAGGAAGGTCAGGTCACCGATCAGGGCGATGGTGCGCCCGTCGTGGTGCAGAGCGGCGCCGACCGCGGTGGACACCGTGCCGTCGATACCCGCTACGCCGCGATTCGACAGCACCCTGATCCCCGGACGCGGATGCGACACCAGCGCCGCGTCTCGCACCGGGTTCGAGGCGCCGAGCAGGAGTTGGTCACCGTCGCGCAGCGCGTCCATCACGACCGCGGCGACGTGCAGCCCCGTCGGCTTGGGGTGCCGCGCGAGTGCGCCACGCACCACTTGGTCGGCTTTCGCGTTCAGTTCGCGGCAGTGCTCGAGCCATTGCGCGCTGGGTGCGCCGACAGTAACGGCGCGGGTACCGGTGCCGACCACGTTGCCGGACACGTCGGGCCAACGCGGACCGGTGGTCAGCGCGTAGACCCGGACGTCCGGGTCGGCGAGCACCTTCGATACCTGCCGGTGCAGGGTCGGGCGGCCGGTGATGATCGCCTGCGTCGGCCGCAACAGCGGCAGCACGAGGGGATGCAGCGCGGGACCGTGCATGGGGGCGGTGGGTTCGGCGACGGTGGGCAGATTCGCCAGCTCCGGCCGCAAGCCTGCGCCGTGTCCGGAGATCACGACCGTGTCGGGCGTGAGGTCGAGATCGAGCGGCACGTCCAAGGTGGCGTATTGGGTGTCGGTCCAGGCGCACTCCCCCGCGCGGCCCGCCGGAGCCGTCTCACCCGGTTTCAAGTCGGGGACCAAGGGCTCGCGCAGCGGGACATCGAAGTGCACCGGGCCCGCGTTGCCGGAGCGGGTACCGCGCGCCGCCGCAAGCACTCGGCAGACCGCCGAGCGCCACTGGCTGTTCTGCCGGCCGTAGGGCGGATGCTCGGCGTCGCCCGGCTCCTCCTCCGCGAGACCGAGCGAGATGGTGGCGCGAACCTGGCTGCCGAACAGGCCGAACTGTTCGACGGTCTGGTTGGCGCCGGAGCCGAGCAGCTCGTATGGCCGGTTCGCGCTGAGCACCACCAGCGGGACCCGAGCGTAGTTCGCCTCCAGCACGGCAGGCCCGAGATTGGCCACCGCGGTACCCGAGGTCATCACGACCGGGACCGGGAGCCGGCTCGCGATCGCGAGCCCGACGGCGAGGAAGCCCGCCGTTCGCTCGTCGATCCGCATGTGCAGGCGCAGTCGCCCGGCCGAATCGGCGGCTTGCAGGGCGAATGCCAGCGGAGCGTTCCGGGAGCCGGGGCACAGGACGACATCCCGCACGCCCCCGCGCACGAGTTCGTCGACGACGACCTGCGCTTGTGCTGTAGACGGGTTCACGCCTCCAGACTGGCAGACAGTCAACTAGAAGTCCGTGCCGGGAGGCTCGCAATCACACTGTGTCGTCGCACACGGGCCCATTCGCGGCCGGGCTCGCGTCCGAGTGCCGCCGCGTACGCGACGAAGTCGCCGGCGGCGGTCGCTCGGACGCGAGTCACAAAATCATCCAGCGTGCTTCTGGATCAGGTCGCCGACCCGCGGCAGCGCCTCGATGACGTTCTTCTTCGCCGAGGAACGCATCGAGGAGTAGACCTTCTGCAGGGCAGGGCGGCTGGAGGACTCGGCCCGGGCGTCGGTGACGGCGAGCAACGCCTCGGCGACCTCATCGGACTTGGCGACGAGCAGATCGGCGAACTTGCCGGAGCCCGACGCCGTGTACTCCTGCCAGAACGGCTCCAGCTGCGCGACCAGTTTGGGCGCCAACGACTCCAGCGCATCGGGCACGATGGACGGGCTGATCTTCTTGACCGCCGCGTAGCCACCCTTCACAGCCAGGCCGGACGCACCACCCTTGTCCGACACCTCGGCGTCGAGAACCTCGACGGCATCGGCAAGGAAAGCCGGGCGCTTCGCGTCGTCGAGCAGGGATTCAGACAGTGCTGCAACCACTTTCAGGTTCCTCCGGATCGGTATCGATGAACGAGCGAGGGCAACTATACGTGCCCGCGCCAGCATTCACCCGGCTACGGCTGCCACGGTAGCAACTCGACCATCAGACCTTCGCAGTCCGCGAGGAGATCGCCCTGCTCATCGAGCAATTCGGCGGTGATAAAAGTTTTTCGCCCTTCGATCCGATCGACCCGTCCGCGAACCGTCAGTTCCGTCTCGAGCGGAGTGATCTTGCGGTAGTTGACGTGAAGATACGCGGTGCGGCTGATCGGCCGTCCGGCGTAATGCACGATCATGCCGAGCAGATCGTCGAACAGCAGCGGCAGCACACCGCCGTGCGCGGCGCCGTTGCCGCCGAGATGGAAGCGGCGGAACACACCCGTCATCTCGATGCCGTCCGGCCCCGCCTCGACCACCCGCCACGGCAACAGCAGAAGGCTTCCCCGCCCGGGCAATTCGACCGCGCGGCCCGCCGGCCCATGCAACTCGGGGGCGCGGTAGGGCTCGAGCAGGTCGATCAGCTCGCGGGCTTTGGCCTGCGCGGCCCCGAAGACATCGTCCGGTGCGTTCGCGCTCACCGCGAGATCCTGCAACGTCCGCATGGCTTCGATGAACCCGCCGAAGTTCGGCCCGACCTTCGCGGGTGTGACCTTCGGAAACCCGCCGTGCTTCTCGTACCGGGATCCGTCCACCGCGCTCCGGTCTATAACCGGTTTCACTCGCTCGCTCATACTTGCACGGTAACGCGTAGTTTTACACCGTCAAATCGAAGTCCGGCCAACCCCGCGCGAATGCCCGGGTTCGCGGGGCCACGACCGCACCGCTCGCCTCCGCCGCCGCTGGATCGCAAGTCCGGGTCGTCGACGCTTCCCGGGCCCGACCACGACTTTCAGGCGAAGCGAGACCTAGCATTGCCCGGTGACGTTCAATCCGAAGCTGTGGCGCCCCGTTCCGGGATTCGAGAACCTGACCGACATCACCTATCACCGGCACATCGAGCAGGGCACCGTGCGTGTCGCGTTCGACCGGCCGGAGGTGCGCAACGCGTTCCGCCCGCACACGGTCGACGAACTCTACCGGGCGCTCGACCACGCGCGGATGACTCCGGACGTCGGCGCGGTGCTGCTCACCGGCAACGGGCCCAGCCCCAAGGACGGCGGTTGGGCCTTCTGCTCCGGGGGTGACCAGCGCATCCGCGGTCGCAGCGGATACCAGTACGCCAGCGGCGAGACGGCCGACACGGTCGACCAGGCCCGCGCGGGCCGCCTGCACATCCTGGAGGTGCAGCGGTTGATCCGTTTCATGCCGAAGGTGGTGATCGCGCTGGTGAACGGCTGGGCCGCGGGCGGAGGTCACAGCCTGCACGTGGTCTGCGATCTGACCTTGGCCAGTCGCGAGCACGCCCGGTTCAAGCAGACCGACGCCGACGTGGGCAGCTTCGACGGCGGCTACGGTAGCGCGTACCTGGCCAAGATGGTCGGCCAGAAGTTCGCCCGCGAGATCTTCTTCCTGGGCCGCCCCTACACCGCCGAGGAGATGCACCAGATGGGCGCGGTGAACAAGGTCGTCGACCACGCGGAGCTGGAGGACGTCGCGCTGGAGTGGACCGCCGACATCAACGGCAAGTCCCCGCAGGCGCAGCGCATGCTGAAGTACGCGTTCAATTTGCTGGACGACGGACTGGTGGGCCAGCAACTTTTCGCGGGCGAGGCGACCAGGATGGCCTACATGACCGACGAAGCCGTCGAGGGCCGCGACGCGTTCCTGCAGAAACGCAAGCCGGACTGGACCCCGTACCCCTGGTACTTCTGACATGGACATCCTCAGCAGCCGGATCATCCTGCGGCCCGCCGACTACCAGGCCACGCTCGCGTTCTACCGGGACGGGCTGGAACTGGCCATCGCGCGGGAGTATCCGGGCGGCACGGTCTTCTTCGCGGGACAGTCGCTGATCGAGGTGGCCGCGCACGGCGGGTCCGGAGAATCGTCGTCGTTCGAGGGCGCGATCTGGCTCCAGGTGCGCGACCTCTCCGCCGCCGCCGTCGAACTGGCGCTGAAGGGCATCGCGATCGATCGCGCCCCGGTCGAGGAGCCGTGGGGTCTGCACGAGATGTGGATACGCGATCCGGACGGTGTGCCGATCGTTCTGGTGGAGGTTCCGCCTGCCCATCCGATCCGGCGGGATTCCCGCTGGCAGGCGTCGTAGCAACGGTTCCATTCGGTAGTTCGGCGGGCCGCACCGAGTTGCCAACGCGCCGACCGGCGAGGACGATAACGCTCGGATGGCCACCCGACCGCCGACGTCCGGGCCGGCTGTGTCCGTGTCCCGTCCGACGAGTGAATCGCAGTCTCGATGCCTGTCCCACTTGAGCCCCGATCCGACCGGATGGCCGCGCTACGGGCGCGCCACTCCGGCATACCGACCCGTTCCGCACGCGGCGGCGCGGGCATGACACGATCCCTACCGTGAGGGAGTGCAGCGAGCGAGCCATGGGCACAGCGGCTCTGGGCACCACCGAGCCGGGCGAGCGGCGAGGCATGGCATGACCAAGAAACTGCGTACCTTGCCGATGCCGACCGGGTCCGGTCTCGGCGACGTCATGCCCCACCTACGGGAGGCGCTGGAAGGTAACGGGGCCGCCTGGCTCCCCATTCCCACCAGCGATCGGCGCGAGGCGAGGCGCCTGAGCGACGCTTTGTCGCCGGGCGAGCCGATCGACGAGGACATCGCTCTGGTGGTGACCACCTCGGGCACCACGGGCATACCGAAGGGCGCGATGCTCAGCTCGTCGGCCCTGCGCGCCAGCGGCACCGCTACCCACGACCGGCTCGGCGGCCCCGGCAACTGGTTGCTGGCCCTGCCGACCCATCACATCGCCGGTATCCAGGTGCTGTTGCGCAGCATCCTGGCGGGGACCGAACCCACCGTGCTCGACGTGTCCGGCGGATTCCTGCCCGAGGCCTTGGCGGGCGCCATCTCGGGTATGCGCGGGGAGCGGCGCTACACGGCCCTGGTGCCGACTCAGCTGATCAAAGCGTTGGAGTCGCCGGTCGCCGCCACCGCGCTGGCCGAGCTCGACGGTGTGCTGGTGGGCGGCGCGGCCACTCCGCTGCCGGTCTACGAGCGCGCACGCGCCGCGGGCATCACCGTGGTGCGCACCTACGGCATGAGCGAGACCTGCGGCGGCTGCGTGTACGACGGCGTGCCGCTGGAGGGCACGAAGGTCCGTATCGAAGAGGGCCGGGTGGTGCTGGGCGGCGCGATGATCGCCTCCGGCTACCGCAATCAGCCCGACCATCCCGCCTTCGCCGAGCCGGGCTGGTTCCGCACCGAGGACGCGGGCACCTTCGACAACGGCGTCTTGAGCATCACCGGGCGGCTGGACGAGGCGATCACGACCGGCGGCCTGCTGGTGATCCCGCAGGTGGTCGAGGCCGTGCTGATCAACCACCCGGCCATCAGCGAGGTGGTCGTCCTCGGCTTGCCCGACGAACGGCTCGGCCAGCGCGTCGCGGTCGCGGTGATCCCCGCCCCAGGCGCCACCCCCAGCCTCCCCGAGCTGCGCGAATACGTCTCCGCCGAACTGGACTCCATCGCGGCCCCCCGCGAACTGGCCGTCCTCGACGAATTCCCGCTCCGCGGCCCCGGCAAGCCCGACCGCGCCAAGCTCCGCGAATACCTCTTGGCCGAGTCGACCCGCTAGCGGATCGCCGGGCAGCGCACGCGTCCGGCGAAGCTCTCTCGTCCATGGCTAGGTGCGCAAGTGGCGGCTCAGATCGCCCGTCAGGTGAATATGAACCCGGCGCTCCACGAATCGCCACTGCCCGTCGACGCGTTCGAAGCGGTCGTGGTAGCGGCCTGCCGCCACGGGTTGTAAGGGAAAGTCCGGGAGAGCCTGGAAGACGGTGACGTCTCGACGCCTTCCCGGCCCCTGATCGTCGTACCGCTGCCGACGAAGACGCCGTCGGCGAACAGCGCGCCGACACCGGCGAAATCCCCGGCGTCGACCAGTTCCGCGTACTTCATGATCAGGTTCGTCACGGCAGTCGTATCACCGGCTGTGCTCACATTCGTGAGGGTAGCGCCGGAAACCAAGCCAGCGCCGTGCAAGAGCCGTGCAAGTCGAGGCATCCACAGTTGTCCACATGACTTCTTTCGCACCAACTTCAGCGCTCGCCGTCGAGGCGGACGGCCTGGTCAAGGTGTTCGGGGAACAGCGGGCCGTCGACGGCGTGAGCCTGGCGGTGCCGCAGGGCTCGGTGTACGGCGTGCTCGGACCGAACGGCGCAGGCAAGACCACGACCATCCGGATGCTCGCGACCCTGTTGCGACCGGACGGCGGCAGCGGACGCATCTTCGGCCACGACGTGGTCGCCGAGCCGACGGCCGTCCGCTCGCTCATCGGCGTCACGGGACAGTACGCCTCGGTCGACGAGGACCTGAGCGCCACCGAGAACCTGATCGTCTTCTCCCGACTGCTCGGCCTGAGTCGCGTCGACGCCCGGCGCAAGGCGGCCGAGCTGCTGGAGGAATTCGACCTCACCGAGGCGGCGAACAAGCCGCTGCGGCACTTCTCCGGCGGTATGCGACGCCGCCTCGACCTGGCGGCCAGTCTCATCGCGACGCCGCCGCTGCTGTTCCTCGACGAACCGACCACCGGGCTCGACCCGCGCACCCGCGCCCAGATGTGGGAGACCATCCGCCGCCTCGTCCGCGAAGGCGCGACGGTGCTGCTCACCACCCAATACCTGGACGAGGCCGACCAACTGGCCGACCGCATCGCGGTGATCGACCGCGGCAAGGTGATCGCCGACGGCACGGCCGACGAACTGAAGGCCTCCGTGGGCGGTTCGTCGCTGCATCTGACGCTGGTCGATCGCGGCCAGCTCGACGAGGCGCGCCGCATCGTCGGCGATTTCCTCGGGGTCGAAGCGCAGATCACCCCGGAGGCCGGGCGGCTCACCGCGCCGTTGACCGACGCCGGAGTCACCGCCGATCTGCTGATCCGCCTGCGCGAGTGGGAGATCGGCATCGATGAGATCACCGTGACCAAGCCGAGCCTGGACGAGGTCTTCCTCACCATCACCGGCCACCCGGCCGAGGACACCACCGACGATTCCGCGAAAAGCGCGGCATGAGCGTCCGGACCGCAGGCAGCAGCCTGCGTGACCACGCCGGATCCCGCGCACGCAGAGAAGGAACACGACCATGACCACCATCACCGCGACCGAGACGCGCCGAACGGCGCCGACGAAGATCCCCGAAGTGAGCAACCACGTTCCGCTCGTCCAAGCGGCGGCGAACTCGTTCACCATGGCCTACCGCGGCCTGCTGAAGATCAAGCACAAGCCCGAGCAGCTGTTCGACGTGACGATCCAGCCGATCCTGTTCACCGCCCTGTTCGCCTACATCTTCGGCGGCGCCATCGGCGGCAGCGTGCAGGACTACCTGCCGGTCCTGATTCCCGGCATCCTGGTGCAGACCGTGGTGCTCACCTCAGTCGTCACCGGCACCCAGTTGCGCGAGGACATGGACAAGGGCGTCTTCGACCGGTTCAAATCCCTCCCGATCGCCCGCGTCTCGGCGTTGGCCGGCGCTCTGCTGGCGGATATGGTGCGCTACGCCCTCGCCACCGTGCTCACCATCGTCGTCGGCGTCGCCATCGGTTATCGCCCGGAGGGCGGTGTGCTCGGGGTCGTCGCGGCGGGTCTGGTCATCGTCTTCTGCTCGTTCGCGATCAGCTGGATCTGGGCGCTGGTCGGGGTCACCGGCAAGAGCGCGGCGGGCGTGCAGGGCATCTCGATGATGATCATGTTCCCGCTGACCTTCATGTCCGGCGCCTTCGCGCTGGTGAGCACGATGCCGGGCTGGATGCAGGGCCTCAATCACGTGAACCCGGTGTATTACATGGTGAACACGTGCCGCGGGTTGATGAACGGCGCCGCCTTCGGCAGCGATCTGGCTTGGTCGCTCATCGGCTCGCTGGTCGTCATCGCGATCTTCGCCCCGCTCACGGTCAAGGCGTACATGCGCCGCGCGTGACCGATCACCGCACCACAGCGGGCCGGGTGACATCGTCACCCGGCCCGCTTTCGCTGTGCTGCCGCGCACGACGGTTCGACTCCTCGCGCAAACCAGATCACCGCCGTCGACTGATCAGCGAGCGTCGACCAGTCCTTGCAGCAATTCCATGATGCGATCCGCGGACCTGTTCCGGCGCAGGTGGCCGAGGCGGCGGCGGGCTTCGGCGACCGGGCCGGGACCGAGCTTCGCGGTCGCCGCGTCCAAGTGCCGTTGCCACCGCATCGAGGGAAAGTCCTGTCGGCAGACGACGTTCGGGGCCAGGATGAGCAAGTCGAGCCCCACCGTGACCTCGCGGTCGACGGCGATGAGATACGAGCCGATCGCGCAGGCGACGCCGCCGATCTGCGGCAGGTCGCGGTACTGGGTCATCGTCGGCACAGCCGTCTCGGCAAGCTGCGTGGGCAGAGTCGCGTCCGGGTCGGCAGCGCCGTTTATCACCTGCGCGGCGAGCGCCGCCGCGGCCAGCATCAGGGCGCCGGGCCCGGGGCCGAGCGCGTTGTCCGGCCAGCCGAACAGTTCCAGCGCGCGTTCGTAGCGAGTGAACCCGCCCGCGGTGTCACCTTCCGCGAACGCCAACTCCGCCGAGCTCTGCATCACGGTGGACAGCAGCCGGTTCTGTCCGAGGGACGAGTTGTCCAAGTCCGGCGTCCCGAACGCGAGATCGAGTTCCCGCCGCGCCTGCTCCAGCTCGCCGATTCCGACCAGTGAAGCCACCAGCAGGCTGCGGATCTCCACCGTGTCCTCGTAGGCGCCGAGCCGCTGCAACACCTCGAGGGCGCGGCGGTAATAGGTCACCGACTGGTCGTAGCGGGCGATCTGTCCACAGACCTGTCCGAGGTGCCTGCTCACCATGGCCACGCTCCAGACGTTCTCGCGCCCGAGCACCTCCAGCGCCTTGATCGCATCGATGGTGGAGCCGCGCACATCGCCGAGGTTCTCCCGGATGTTGGCTCGCAACAACAGCGCCGAACCCCTGGTCTCCGGATCTGCCGAACGCGCCGCCTCGGCGAGGAGCCTGCTGAAGCCGCGTCCGTCGGCCCTGGTGAGCACGACCCGGGCGATGAATCGGCTGTTCTCGGTGAGTTCGACGGGAAGATGAAGCAATCGGCGCACGCGCCTGCGGAGCACGGCGATCTCCCTGGCGCTGCCGTTGGTGTAAGCGAGATGCAGGAACGTCATCTGGTAGGTGACGAGCACCAGATCCGGACGCGGACCTTCCGGCCCGAAGTCGGCCGGCTCCAATTCGATGACCCGCTGAGCCCAGGCGATCACTTCCAGGTGCGATCCCCGGATGATCCACAGCGTGGCGACGACCGGGAACACCGTGTAGGCCGTCGCGGCATCCCGCCTTTCGATCGCGCAACGCAGCGCGGCGAGCAAGTTGTCCACCTCCGCCGCCACGGAGAGCGCGAGGTGGAACTGATCGCCGGTCATATACCGGCTCGCCACGTCATCGGCGTAGTCCTTGGCCCACCGCATCATCCGGGTATCGACCGATTCCGGCTCTCCCGCCGCGGCGGCCAGCTGCTCTTCACCGTATTCCCGCACCGTCTCCAACATCCGGTAGCGGGTGCCGAGCACTTCGTCGTCCAGGACGGTGAGCAGCGATTGGTTGACCAGGCCGTCGACGGCCGCGGCGACATCGACCACGTCGGCTCCGCCCGCGACCGCCTCGGCCGCCGACAGCGTGAAACCCGCGGGAAATCGGCACAACCGGCGCAACGTGGCTTGCTGTTCGGTGTCGAGCAGGTTCCAGCTCCAGTCGATCACCGCGTGCAGCGTGCGATGCCGTTCGGGCGAACTGCGATCGCCGTGGCGCAGCAGCGCGAACCGATCGGCCAGCCGCTCGTTGATCTCCTCGACGCTCATCACGCGCACGCGGGCCGCCGCCAGTTCGATGGCCAGCGGCAGCCCGTCGAGGGTGTGGCACAACTGGGCGACCACGTCCGGATCCAGCCGGACGCCGGGCCGCACCGCCCTGGCGCGCGCGGCGAACAGCTCGGTGGCGGGCGAGCCCGCCGGATCGATGGTCAGCGGCGGCAAAGGATAGACCGTCTCGGCGGTGATGGTCAGCGGCGAACGGCTCGTGGTGAGCACGGTCAGCCTCGGTGCGACGCCGATCAGATCGGCGACCACCACGGCGACGGCGTCGATCAGATGCTCGCAGTTGTCCAGGATCAGCAGCATCGAGCGCGCCGACACCGCGTCGTGCAGCCGCCCGCGCAGATCGACGATCTGCCCGGAACGCAGCGTGGCCGCGTCGAAGGTGACCTCGCTGAGCCCGAGTACCGCGGCGATCGCCGCCTCGATCTCGACCCTGGCTTCGTCGCCTTCGGCGCGCACCGACGCCAGCTCGACCAGCGCCACCGGACAGGTGGCCGCCGCCTGCCAACCGATCTCGTTGGCGACCCTGGTCTTGCCCGCACCGCCGGGGCCGAGCACGGTCACCACCCGGGCATCGCGGAGCAGCTCGATCAGCTCGGTGATATCGGCGGCCCGGCCGAGCAGTGCGTTGGGCGCGGCACGCAGGCCGATCGCGGCGAGGTGCGGTGTCGGTACGTCAGCGGCCGAGGGTGTCGCCTCGGCCGCGAGCCCGCTTCGGGAACCGCCGTCTTCGCTCGCCGCGCTGCCCGAGCGCGGCAGCGCGACGCGGCCTATCCGCTCCCCACGCAGGATCGCCGTATGCATCTCGGTGAGCGCGGGCCCCGGGTCCGTGCCGAGTTCCTCGGCCAGCCGGGAGCGGAAAGCGGCGAACGATTCCACCGCCTCGTTGGGCCGCCCCGCCGCCGCCAACAGGCGCATCAGGGTCTGCTGCGCGGGCTCGTCCAGCGGTTCCGCGGCGGCGCGCAGCCGAGCGAGACGCAAGGCTCCATCGACGTCGCCGCCGTCCTCGCGTGCGGCGAGTTCGAGTTCGTCCAGTTCGGCCAGACGCCGCCCGGCCGCTGCGCGAAGCTCGTCGGCGAGGTCGCCCGGCGGCAGATCCGCACCGGGATCCCCGCGCCACAGCCCCCGCGCCCGGGTGATTTCCGCCAGGCACCCCGGAAGGTCTCCCGCCGCGCGCAGCCCGTGCGCCCGCGCCACGCGCTCGCCCACCGAGGACAAGTCGACCTGATCGGCGCCGAGGGTCAACCGATAGCCCGCAGGGCCGATTTCCAGCGCGCCCTCCGGCAGCGCCGAACGCAACCGGGAAACCTGGGTGTGTAGCGCGTTCATCGGCGAGCGCGGCGGCTGCTCGCCCCAGACCTCCTCGATCAGGGCCTGCGCGCCGCGGCTGCGACCCGGCCGCAGGGCCAGGGCGGTGAGCAGCAGCCGGGAGCGCGCACCGGGCAGCGGCGTCAGCGTGCCGTCGCGGCGCAGCGCGACCTCGCCCAGCAAGGCCACCACGACCGATTCGCCTGCGGGCGTCGTCACTGCTCGACTGTGGCCGTGCGGGCCGCTGTGCTCCGGAAACATCCCGCGGTCATCGTAGGCGAGCAGACCCGAGAAGCTCGACACGAATTCTTTGCCGCGACTGCGAGCGGTCGGTCGCATAGTGTGACCCCCATGGCTGAGTTCGAGGTGGTCCGATCGGCCGTGATCACGGCCGACCCCGCGCGCGTGCACGGGCTGATCAACGATTTCCACAAGTGGGTCGAGTGGTCGCCGTGGGAGGACCTCGACCCGCAGCTCCAGCGCAGTTACTCCGGCGCGGAATCCGGCGTCGGCGCGCGCTACGCCTGGAGCGGCAACCGTAAGGCAGGTGCGGGCAGCATGGAGATCGTCGGCAGCGCCGAGCGCGAGATCGGCGTGCGCCTGGAGTTCATGAAGCCCATGAAGGCCACCAACATGGTGACCTTCATCCTGGACCCGGTCGAGACCGGCACCGAAGTGACCTGGCGGATGACCGGCCGGCAGACCGGGCTGATGGCCGTCATCGGCAAGCTCATCCCGATGGACAAGTTCGTCGGCCGGGATTTCGAGAAGGGACTCGCGCGGATGCAGGAGGCGGTGACGGCCGAAACGGCCTGATCGCCGCGCGCGGGCTGAGGACGGACTGCGTCCGACTGCGCCGATTATGCGGAACCTCCGCCTTCGCTGCGGCCATGCGCGAGCTGAGGACGGACTCCGTCCGACTCTGCCGATTATGCTGCGAACATGGCTACTGCAGCGCAATGGATCGAGGGCGCGCGACCCCGTACCCTGCCGAACGCGATCGCCCCGGTGCTCGCCGGGACCGGCGCCGCCGCGTCGATCGATGGTGCGGTGTGGTGGAAAGCGATTCTCGCGCTGTTCGTTTCGCTGGCGCTGATCATCGGCGTGAACTTCGCCAACGACTACTCCGACGGCATCCGCGGCACCGATGACGTCCGGGTCGGCCCGCTGCGCCTGGTCGGGCAGAAATTGGCCTCGCCCACCGCGGTGAAGACCGCCGCGATCGTCAGCTTGGTCGTCGGGGCCGTCTTCGGCCTGGTGCTGGTGCTCACCAGCGCCTGGTGGCTGCTGCTCGTCGGCGCGGCCTGCCTGGCCGGCGCCTGGTACTACACCGGCGGCAGCAAGCCCTACGGCTACAGCGGATTCGGTGAAGTGGCGGTGTTCGTCTTCTTCGGCCTGATCGCCGTGCTCGGCACCCAGTTCGTGCAGGCGGGCCGGATCGACTGGGTCGGTGCGCTGCTGGCGATCGCGGTGGGCGCGTTCTCCAGCGCCGTGCTCGTCGCGAACAACCTGCGTGACATCCCCACCGACACCGGGTCCGGAAAGGTCACACTCGCGGTCAAACTCGGCGATCCGCGCACCCGCACACTGCACCTGGCCCTGCTCACCGTCCCGTTCCTCGTGACGTTGGCGCTGGTGGCCCGCACGCCATGGGCACTGGCCGGGCTGCTCGCGATACCGCTCGCCGTCCGCGCCAACGCGCCGGTGCGCGGCGGCAAGGGCGGGCTGGAACTGATTCCCGCGCTGCGGGATTCCGGCCTGGCGCTGCTGGTCTGGTCGGCGGTCACCGCGCTGGCGGTCGGGCTGGGTTAGCGCGGCCCTCGCGGTCGCGGATCGCGCCGACCAGGTGGACTCGATGGCGCGATGCGCGATCGAGCGTCGTCCGTTCGCGGCGGCGCGGACTAATCCTCGTCCGGAACCAGGATGCCGAGCACCCAGTTCACCAGCGAGACGATGATGCCGCCGAACACCGCGGCCCAGAAGCCCTCGACGCGCAGGCCGTAATGGCTGAATGCTCCGGTGATCTCGGCGGTCAGCCACAGCATGAGCGCGTTGATCAGAAGCAGGAACAGGCCGAGCGTCACGATCACCAGCGGTAGCGACAGCAGTTTCACTATCGGCTTGACCAGGGCGTTCACCGCCGTGAACACCGCGGCCACCGCGAGGACCACACCGATCTTGGCGCCGTTGCCGCCTTCCGGAGCGAGAATGTCGATCTTGTCGACCCAGACGGCGGCCAGCCAGATGGCCACCGCGTTGATGATCAACCGAATCACGAGCTGCATGGCCCAATGCTAGGCGTCGGAGGCGGACACACGCCGCTGGAAAACACGAACTCCCGCAGCGCATGTCCGCCTGCTCAAGCCGCACGGTCGAGCAGGGCGTGCACCTTGGGCCGCAATTCACCGATCGCGTCGGAGCCGCCGAGCAGGCGCACCGTCGTCTGGTTCGGGGCGCGCAGGATGCCGAGCAGCATGTGCCCCGACTCGATGGTCTTGTCCTTGCGACCGAGCGCCTCACGCAGGGAGAGCTCGAGCACCTTCTTCGCTTCCTTCGTGAACGGAATGTGCCCGTAGTACCCACCGCGGCTCCACGGGAACGGCCCACGGCGCGGGTCCGGCGCGGCGCGGTCGAGCGCGTCCTCGCCGAAATGCGTGTCCAGCGACTCCCGGACGGCGTCCAGATCAATGCCGATGGAGCGCAAGGCCTCGGCGTCCTCGGGGCCGAGCGGTATCCCGTTGCCCTGCTCGGCGAGCGCGCTGCGCACGCCGTCGCGAGTGAGTCCCGCGTCCGCGAGCAACGCTGCCAATTCCGGCTCGGCATGCGCGAGCACACCGAGCAATACGTGCTCCACCTCGATATTCGACGCGTGGAGTTCGCGCGCGTCCTCCTGGGCGACGATGATCGCCGTGCGCGCAGACCTGCTGAACCGCTCGAACATCAGCGGATCCTGCCTTTCCGGTTGTACTTCTGGTGGACTGCTTGCCTGCTGACCTCGAGCGCCTCCGCGATCGCTTGCCACGACCAGCCCTGAGCACGGGCGTTGGCCACCTGGATCGCCTCGAGACGTTCGAGCAGCCTGCGTAGCGCGAGCACCGCGCGCAGCCCGACCTTCGGATCGGGGCTGCCCGCGGCCGCCGCGAGTGTGGTTGCTTCCGTCATGACGTCAATTTTGATTGACACATGCTCGCGATGTCAACAAAAATTGACAACCGCGGGCGCGATTCGACCCCGTTCCGCCTCAGGCGAACAAAACCCCTGGCCGGGGCACGAACCGATCAGGCGTCCCAGATTCCGGTCGCCACGAACTTCTCCAGGACAGCGGTGGGCTCCGCGAGCTCCAGCCCCTGGGACGCCACCCACGCGTCGTCGAAATACGTTCCGGCATAGCGATCCCCGCCGTCACACAGCAGGGTGACGACACTGCCGCCGCGCCCTTCGGAGAGCATCTCGGCGATCAAGGCGAAAACGCCCCACAGGTTGGTGCCGGTGGAGCCGCCGACCCGGCGGCCGAGCCGCACGCTCGCGAACCGGGCCGCAGCGATAGACGCCGCGTCGGGCACCTCGAACATGCGGTCCACGATCTGGCCGACGAACGAGGGTTCCACGCGGGGGCGGCCGATGCCTTCGATCCGGGAGGGCATTCCGGTCTGGTAACCCGCATCGCCCGTCTCGTAGCCGCCGTAGAAGGCGGAGTTCTCCGGATCGACCACGGCCAGCTTGGTCGCATGCCTGCGATACCGGATGTAGCGGCCGATCGTGGCGCTGGTGCCGCCCGTGCCCGCGCCGACCACGATCCACTCCGGCACCGGATTGGTCTCCAACGCCATCTGCTGGAAGATCGACTCGGCGATGTTGTTGTTGCCGCGCCAGTCGGTCGCGCGCTCGGCGTGGGTGAACTGGTCCATGTAGTGACCGCCGCACTCGGCCGCCAGCCGCGCCGCCTCGGTGTACATGTCCGGCGGGCGTTGCACGAAATGACAGCGCCCGCCCTGCGCCTCGATGAGCGCGATCTTCTGCGGAGAGGTGCTCGCGGGCATCACCGCGACGAAGTCCAAGCCGAGCAGTTTCGCGAAATAGGCCTCGCTGACCGCCGTCGAACCCGAGGACGCCTCCACCACGGTCGTCCCCTCGCCGACCCAGCCGTTGCAGATCGCGTACAGGAACAGCGAGCGAGCCAGGCGGTGCTTGAGGCTGCCGGTGATGTGGGTGGACTCGTCCTTGAGATAGAGCTGGATGTTCCACTCGGCGGGCAGCGGGTAGCGCAGCAAGTGGGTGTCCGCGCTGCGCTGGGTGTCGGCGTCGATCAACCGCACCGCGTTGTCGACCCAGTCGCGCGGAGCGGTGTGATCGCAGGACTTCACGAAGAAGTCCCGGACTCCGGCGGAGCGGGCGGCTCGTCGCCGCGCAACCGCGCCCGTAGCTCGGCCTTGTCGCGGCGCCTGCGCTCGTCGACCAGGGCGATGTCCTCGTTCACATTGGCCCGCAGCCGCTTGAACAGCACCAGCGACAGCGGCATCGCGATGATGAGCGCGAACAAGGCTGCGACCACGATGGGGATGTCCACCGACACCAGTCGCGCGGCCAGCACGATCAGCGCGGCGAGCACTACCACGAGACCCAACCTGGCGACGGTGTAAAGGGCCAGATTGCGGGCCAGACGACGACCAGCGCCAGCCGTTTGCTGTCCGGAAGCACCTTTTGGTGGATTCGCGTCACGCACATCCCTCAGCCTATGCGAAGCTGTTGCCCGCCCCCGGTGCACGCCCAACAGCCGGGGGTGGGGCGCGCATCCGTTTTGTCTATTACCTCCCCTTTACCAACTGTAGGTGGTTCGAGTACCTAGGGGTTTCAGTGCGACGATGGCGCCATCTGATGAGGGAACTGTCGAGAACGGAGAGGTTTGCTATGACTGCGATCACCGTCGGCGGCCAGGACACCCTGCTGACTCCGGGCCAGGTTGCTGCCCTGTTCCACGTCGACCCCAAGACCGTGACGCGCTGGGCTCACGCCGGGCGCCTCGGGTCGCTTCGCACACCGGGCGGACATCGCCGGTTCCGCGAATCGGAAGTACTCCAGCTGCTCAAGTCGTTGACCACCGAAGCGACCGCAGCACGCTGATCGCAGGGCGCGCGGACCTGTCGTGCTCGGGTCCGCGCTCGCCCGCAGACCATTTTCGCGTCTGCGGTGTGCTGGAGTCACGTCCGCGGCTACCCTCGTAATCAGGAGGTGAGCGACGTGACGTACCTGTTGGCACTCATCGCGGTGGTGGCAATAGCGGTGTTGTGCTGGAAGGCGTTCGGCCCCGAGCGGACTGGACCCACTGCCCCGCAATCGCGTTCACCACGGCGCAAGCGCGTCATCGGACCCGACGACGACCCGGAGTTCCTCTGGCGACTATCTCGCCAGCACCGTGACGGCGAGTCCGGTTCCGCCGAGCGTTGATCTTCGCAGTACCCGCGCGATAGCACGCGTCCAGCGGTATCCGGCGTTCGCGCGATTTCATCGCTCTGCCGTGGGTCGAACCTTCAACCCCACGACGATCGACAACCCGGTCCGGGTGCGGCAGGCGCGCTGCGGTGCGCCTGCCGCGTCCGATCCGCACCATCGATCAGGGTTCGCCGTTGACGACCGCCATCAGCGCGTCGGTGAACGGCTGTCCACCCTGAATGGCTCCGCCCGCGATCGCGCCGACGACCAGGCCGATCGGGCCGGTGATGATGCTGAAGAAGCCCAGGCCGATCAGAGCCCCGAGCAGTCCGCCGAGCAGCGCGCCGCCGACCACGCCGACCACGTTCTGGTTCAACTCGGCGATGAGACGGTTCATCGAGCTGATCGGCTGCATCTCGCCGATCTCCTTGGCGCCTGCCACCGGGGTGAGCGCGAGACGCCGTCCGCTGTCGCTGATTTCGTGCGCGACCGACAGCTTGCTGCCGGAAACCTGGAAGGTGAGCGGCACTTCGGCCACCACGGCCCCGGTATCGGAGGTCAGCTTGATCTTGGTGCCGTCGTCGGCCACCGCGAAGGTGCCGTGCTCGACGGCGGTCGAGATGGCTCCGGTCTCGCGTGAGACCGTGGTGTGGTAGTCGACCCCCTGCTCTACCCCGGTTGTCGTGATCTCACGCTCCGGTTCTACGGGTTTCGCGTTCGCGGCCCCCGCTGTGATGCCCACTGCGGCAACCGCGCCGAGCGTAATGGCGGCAATAGTGCCGAACTTCATTCTGGAATTCCTTCTCACCGAGACACCGGCTCCGGAGGCCGGATGGCGTGTGACTGTACAGCGCCCGTGACTAGTTTCCAGACTTGGCGACCGGCACACCTGATCGCGAAGTTCGTTATCCGATCGTGATCACACCGGGCCCGGATACCGACACGTACGTGAATTCCCAGCGCGGATCGCTACGCCTGGGAAGGAAAACTCGACGCGGACGTGCCGCGTAGTGTAAGCATGGCGTGGTCTTCAATCCGCAAGATTCACAACTTCGGGTCGCTAGGTGGGTCGAAGGGTTCACAGCTCTGGAGGACGTACGTGTCGCGCCAACGTGTCCGCGCCGGTATCACCCTGGCCGCCTTCATGGTCGGGACCGGACTGGCGGCCACCATCGTGGTCGTCGCCGCGCTATCGATGTCCGGCCCCGCCGATGAGCCGGCCAAGGCCGCCGCTCAGAACGCCGCCGCGGCAACAACCTCGGCTCCCCCGCCGACCACCGAGGAGCCGCTGCCGACCACCACGGAAGCGCTGCCGACCACGTCGGCGATGCGCGGCGCGTCCAACAAGAGCGCCACCAGCATGCAGGTGAACATCGGCGACTGCGTACAGCTCGGCGGAGCAGGCGCGATCGACAAAACCGCTTGTGGCAGCCAGAACTCCGTCTACAAAGTCGTCGATAAGGCACCGGCGAACGCCACCTGCCCCACCGACGCCGACCACACCTACAACGAAACTTTGCACGGGGCGACACAGGCCGCGCTGTGCCTGGACATCGACTGGGTCGTCGGCGGCTGCATGGAACTGACACCCGGCAGCCCCAAGCGTCTCGACTGCGCCGCCCACACCCCTGGCGCGGTCCGGGTCATCGACATCAAGCAGAACACCGTCGACGTCAACGCGTGCGGGTCGGCCGACAGCGGAATCGTCTACCAGCAAAGGCATTTCGTGGTTTGCGTGGCGCGGCTGTAGGTGCCGTTACACCTCCGCGATACGGACTTTCCGCCCACGAGGGAGCCGCGACTTTGCGGCCGATTAACAGACATTCGAAGTCTTGTGTCCCTTAAGGCGAGGCTCGGAACGTTATTTGTTCTGCCGGTGGGGAATTCGCGTGCTGCCACTCGTGCGTTACAAGCGTCGTAAACCAGCGGCGATCTCACACAATTCGGGCCGCACAGTCTGAAACGTGCGCATTCAATTATTTTCGCGCAATCGCGCCAATAAAAACCCTAGTTTTCCGCGAAATACTCCAGGCGTGCGCTCGTCAGCCCACACCGTCGAGTGGCAGGCCCATGAGCACCGCGTCCCACAGCTCGCCGCTGCGGCGTCGGTAATGCCCGCGCAAGACGCCCTCGACCTCGAAACCCGCTCGGTCGTAGAGCGTCATCGCGCGCTGATTGTGCGGCCATACTTGCAGACTCACCTTGTGGGCGCCCCGATCCCGCGACCAACTGATGACTTGCTCCAGCAGCACCGGCCCGATGCCACGTCCCCGCCGATCCGCCGCGACCATCATGCCGAAGGTGGTGACGCCAGGTGTGCCGAAGTAGACCGTCGCCGTGCCCACGATGCCTCCGTCGATCTCCGTCACGAAGACACCGCGCTTCTCGTCGCCGAGATGCGCTCGGATCTGCCGTGCGGCGTCTTCCACGTCTAACGGCGCTTCGGCCCCGATCCATTTGCCCTCCGCTGCCACCGCGACGCGCAGTTGGACGATCCCGTCGACATCGGCTTCTTCAGCAACACGAGCCGTGGGGCCGGTCAGCGACCGCGGTCTCGCCGACGGGCGGCTCGGGGCGAGCCGCGCGTACATGAACATGTCGCGACGACTTTCGCCGACTTGCCGCCACCCGCGCAGCAGCCCCTCACGCCGGAATCCCGCCCGCTCGGCAGTCCGGATGGAGGCGGTGTTCCACGGTTCCACGTGGAGCTGCAGCCGGGCAACGGCCAGTTGCTCGAACGCCCAGTCCGCGACCGCCCGCAGCGCGTGTGCGGCCACCCCCTGCCCACGAGCGGACCGCACCAGCCAGTACCCGACCGATGCCCGGCCCTCTCCGAGATCCTTGGTCCAGACTCCGATACTGCCGAGCGGCTTACCGTCCGTCGCTCGCGCGATCACGAAGGGGTACCCGCTTTCGCTCACGGATCGTTCCCACTGCCGCTCGACGAACTCCTTCGCCGCTTCCGCGGTGTAGATCGACGGCACAGTGGTGATCAACGGGATCGTGTCGTCGTCCGATGCTTCCCGAACCAGGTCGAGATCAGCAGACGACATCGACCAAGGTCGAAGAACCAAGTCATCTGCCGCTGCGGTCAATTCCGGCACGCGACGCATCCGGGCCGTATCCGAGTTCTTCCCCACCAGACGATGATCACCGTCCGCGGCCCCGGGCGCTAGCGGGTTCGACCGTGCTGGTTCGAGACGAGCCTGACGAGAATCCCAAGGTCCCGTAGCCTCGGGCCATGAGCACAGATCTCGGGGAACGCTTGCGATCTGTTCGCAAGCGGAGCGGTCTGACGCAACGTGAACTCGCACAGAGTTCAGGGGTATCGCTATCTCTGATTCGCAAGATCGAACAGGGCGAGCGCGATGACACTCGCATACAGACACTTCGACGGCTGGCCGTCGCGATGAGCTGCCCGCTCTCGACTCTTCTCGGGCCCACCCCCCGCCGACCCGAGACCGAAAGCGGCGAACTCTGGCTTCCAACTCGGCGAGCTCTCGTGTCGAGCGCAGACGGACACGCGGTCGAAATGCCTACGGAGCGGAGCGTGAACGAGTCGCTTGTCGCAGCGGTGAAGCTCTACCACGACAACGAGTACGACGAATTGAGTCGGCAACTTCCCCGCTTGATACTCGATGGACGCGCCGCGTCGCCGCTCATGCGGTCCCGGATCCTGCAACTGGTCGGGTCGGTGCTGGTCCAGACTCGGCAACTCCAGCCAGCGAGAACCGCCCTCGAGCAGTCACTCCGGGATGCCGAATCGACCGGGAACGCGCTCGATTCCGCGTCGGCAGTGATCACTTTGTGTTGGCTGCTTCTTGTAGAACGGCAGTTCGAGCAGGTCCGCACCTTGGCCGTGTCGTGGGCTGACCGTGTCGAGCCGCGTCTGTCGGTCGCCACCACACGGGAGCTGTCGACCTGGGGGTGGTTGCTGTTGCGTGGCTCGGCCGCAGCGATACGCGACAACCGGCCAGACGAGGCGGACGAAATGATGCGCCTCGCGAACGCGGCAGCGGCAGCGGTCAAACGGGATTCGGGTAATTATCACCAGTACTGGACGACGTTCGGACCTGCCACGGTCGCCATGAAGCGGGTCGAGAATGCCATCGTGGACGACCGTCCCGACCTCGCGTTACGCCTGGCCCGCGACGTGCCGTCAGGGCTGCGCCCGACCTCCGACAACCGGAACAGGCATCTGCTCGATGTCGCCGCAGCACACATCGAACTTCGAAGCTATGACACCGCGTTCGATGTTCTGGTTCAGCTGTCCCGCGAGGCCCGCCCGTGGCTGATCGAACAACGGTCCGCCAAGGATTTGCTCGGCCGGATCATCACCAGACGGCGCACTCTGACACCTGAGATGCGAGATCTCGCTGATCTACTGCGACTGGAGTACTGAAGCTTCGGCTCTCGATGGCACTTTCGCCGGTCGGTCTGCCGAGAGTGCCATTGTCGACCACGTTCTCGGCCTGTGACGCTTTCTCCGGCCCCGACGCCGGGGTGAGCCGGCCGCTTCGAAATCCCGGCCGCACCAGTACAGCTATCACCGCTGGCGGGTGCTGTGCCCTCGGCGTCGGGTGCTTTCCAATCGGATCGCAGGGAGGCGCAGGGGATGGATGCGAGCAGTCGGCAGGGGTTGTATCGGGCGGGAGTGCCTGAGCTGGAGCGGATCGCGGCGTATCTGAAAGACGCGTCGACGCCGTTGCGTGGCTCGCTCACATATACGCACGGCGCACTGGCCATCGGGATGCGGTGCGCGGCGGTCGCGGGGGCAGACGCCGTGAACGATCGAGCGACGATCGAGGCGCTCGCACGGCGGCACGGTTACACACTGGCCGCGATCTATGTGGTTGCGCCGCACACGGTATCGCCGGTGGCGGCGGCGCGTGTGTTGGAAATGGTGCACGTCGCCCGCGCGAGTGCGGTGATAGTTCCGGGGATGACGCATCTGGGCGGCTCGGTTCCGGCCGACTTCACGCGAGTGTGCAGCGTGATCATGCCGGGACACGTGATGCTCGGCCGCGCCCTGTACCCCACCCCGGCACCGTCGGGGGACGCGGAGGCTCAGTCATGAGCGCGCCAGGCATCGAAGGCTTCGATCTGGCAACCCCATCCGGGCGGTGCGCGTACTACAAGATGATCTGTCAGCTGCCTGCCGAGGTAGAACCCGAAGCACTCGGCCGAATCGTGGTGCGAGCAGGTTCGCTGGTGTGGGGTGTCTCGGTGCCGGAGCCGTTGGGGCGGGCAGCGACGGACCGGTTGCGCAGCGGCGGATACGGTCTCGGCCCGATCATTACGCACCCGCATTCCCTGACCTGGACATTCCTGGTGCGGCCTGATCTGCCCGACGAACCTCGAATCTTCGCGGGCCTGTTCCGGGATCGCGTGAAGGTGATCCGCGACGGCGGATTGATCGCCCTCCCTTCCCCGGCCGACAGCAACGCCGCATACCGCGCATGGCTCGAGGTTCCCTGCGACACCTACCGGCCCTCAGGACGGCTGGTGGTGGATGCAGTGCAAGCATCCCTGCTCACACGCGCGGTCAGGACAGGCCGATGAACGCGCACGGCGAATCGATCACGCCGCCGATTCGCAGTCTCATGACCGGCCGCACCCAGTCCCCGCACCCAGAGGAACCCGACGTACACCTTTCGGTCTACCTGCACGACCAACGAATGGACTTCGCCGCATGCCTCACCGCCGCATTGGTATTCGTCCAGGACTGGAACGCCCGCCACCGCCCCGGCGCGGTAACCGTCCTACCCGGCGACCCCACCGGCCTCCCCCGCCTCCCGAACGAGCGGCTCTACCTCGAATGTTGATAAGGCCAGCCGGGTGCCCGTCGACACCAGAGAAGGGATCGAGTCACTCAAGGGAACCGATCGAGGGAACCAAAGTCGTGGCCGGTGCGTCAAAGCATGTTGAAAAGCAATGAAGTTGGCAGTCAGGACGGCGCGCTACCACCACCCGCTGGAGGCGATGGAGCCGTATCGGGCCGCTGACGCGCCATCACCGAGAGAGGCAAGATCATCACCGCCTACCCAGGAGGAGCCTGTGGTGGAAAAGTCTGATCCGAATCTGGCTGAACTCACTGATTCGGTGATTCGTGCCGGTAACGAGTGGGGATACCAGATCGGCCGCGGCAGCGCAGGTCGGCTGCTACTCACGGCTGTAGGCGAATCACCGGTGGTTCCCCCCGTAGAGTTCCGCTTCACCGACCAGGAACTTCATGACTACTATTCGCGCCTCGCGGCGAAAGCTGGAACTCCCAATGGCGAGAGCACGCCGTGGAAGACGTGGATGGTTCTGATGTCGACTCACCTCAGCGAGGCCGTCTACAAGGCGGGGGTGCTCAACCAGCCATGCGCCATCGTGATCGATAGGGCTGGATTCTGGGCCGAACCGGCGTAGCCAGCGGATCGAGCTACCTCACGCATCACCGAGCAGGAACTCGATGGATCGCAACTCGTTCCATGCCGCCAGTTCCTCTGTCGTCAAAGCATACCGAGCGGCGAGCTCCCCGATCTCCTCTCGTGTCAGCCCTAGACGCCGCAGGGCCTCTCGATGGCGCGAACGAAGTCCTGCGGCCGTGCTGGGTTCAATCGTGACTGTCATCAGCGAAACACCGTCCTTGCTTCGTCGACCGTCTCCGCTCACTATGCCCACACCTCATTCTCTGATCAGATCGAAGAAACCCTTGGGATTACCGCGACAGCAGGCTCTATATGAGCGCACGAACGTGATTCCGGATGGGTGGGTGGAAACACTTCGTCGACCAAGGAGGTAACTCGGTGCCCGATCCAGACGCCGACGGCCGGTTCGATCTGCTGCTGTACCGCACGATTCCGTTGGTCCTCGCCCCGGCCGGTACTGCAGTCGGCCCCCGGGTGCGGGGAGTGGTACGCGCCAACTCCGGACATGCCCGGATCGTGCTGTCGCCGACCGCGACGATTGTCTCAGGAATCGCCGTGGATTACGAATTATCTTCCGGCACAGGCCTGCTCGATGTTCCTGGCGCTGTCGACCACGCCCGGTTCACCGTCGCGCCCGCTGTCACACAGCTACTGGCTGACCACGAGGACCAACCGCGTGACAGCCACGGCAACACCGTCCTCGCCGCGGCCGATACCGGGTTCGACTACACCGCCGAAGCCGATTCCGGTGACCAACGCCTGTTCAGTCTGTTCAGCCTCTTGGTCGGTGGCGGCCTGCCCTGGTTCGCCGACGACTACACGTTCGCAGGATTCCTGTACACCGACGCCGACACCTGCCGCATCTACATCCATGTCACCCGCACGGACCGCACCTACGGCATCGACCTGGCCGTCAGCGGCACCGACGGCCGCCCGACCGGATACGCCTACCTCGCCCAAGAACTGGCACCGCTGGTGCGTACCGGCGACCTCGCTCGACAGCCGGTTCTCGACGACACCGACGACTACTGCGACAGCGTCGTGGACCTGCGCGCCTGGATGGGACCGGCGGGGTCCGGAGCCTCCAGTACTGTCTGACCACTGAGTGTGAGCGGAATGGGCGAAGCATCACGGCTAAGGCCGCGTGGCCCTCGGCCGTGCCCCGGTCGAGTTCGTCCCGGACGATCTCCTTCGCCCGTTCCGCAAGGTCGGGTTCGGCGAAGGCGATGCCATCACTGTGGAACGTGCAGGTCCGGCCTCCTCCTGCACCAGGGCGATCGATGATCGATGATCGCGGCTGCCACCGTGATGGGGCGAGCCGACCTGACGTCAGAATTCGAGTTCGGTCCATGGGATAGCGATCGCGAACGGGCGGTCGAACTCGATACCGTCTCGGTTCTGGTGGGTCCATTCGGCCGCGAGGATGTAATTAGCGGCACGGAGCGGATGGACTCCGTCCGGGAGTTGCGCATGGCCGATGTCGAGACCGTAAGCGCGAACGGTGGCGATCGCGCTGACCTCACGGGCCAACGTCACCTCCCAGTACCAAGGGATGCCAGCGCTGGCGTACCGACCTTTCTTGGCTTCGATGTCCGTCTGCGTGTTGGACGGGGACAAGACTTCGCCGACCAGGAGGACATCGCCTCCCCGTACGTCCTGATAGGGCGATTCGAGACAGCGGTGAACGAGGAAGTCCGGGGTCAGGAAGTTGGACTTGCCGGTGCGTCCCAGGAAGACGTTGGTTTCGAAGTTGACGCGCCAGCAGTGTTCCGGCCGGTCCGCCATCGACTTTCGCGCACAGCGCTCGAGGGAGTTGGTCAGCCGACGGGTGAAGACCTGGTGTTCGCCGGGCCCGCGTCGTACCCAGACCACGCGACCGTCCCACAACTCGATCTGCTCCGCGATCTCCTCGGGGAGTCGCTCCAACTCCTCCCAGGTCATCGACTCAGGGAGGTCCGGCCGTTGGATGTGTGGCACCGACATGCCGCAATGGTAGCGGCCTATGCAGGGGTCAGAACGCCCCTCAGTTCAACCCCGCATACGAATGCAACCCGCTGATCACCATGTTGATGATGAACAGGTTGAACAGCATCGCCACGAAGGCCGCGATGTTGATCCAGGCGGCCTTGGTGTCGCGCCAGCCGGAGGTGGCGCGGGCGTGGAGGTAGGCGGCGTAGAGGACCCAGGCGATGAAGGAGCAGGTTTCCTTCGGGTCCCAGCCCCAGAAGCGGCCCCAGGCGGCTTCGGCCCAGATGGCGCCGAGGATGACGCCCGCGCCGAAGAGGGGGAAGCCGATGATGGTGGCCTTGTAGGCGAGCCGGTCCAGGGTGCGGGCGTCGGGGAGGCGGCGGGCGATGGCGCCGAGGACGTTGGCCGACTCCTGGCCATCCGGCTGACGCAGGCGGTAGAGGAAGAGCATGCTCGCCACACCCGCGAACAGGAAGACGCCGCTGCCCACGCTGACGATGGTCACGTGCACGGGCAGCCAGAACGACTTCAACGCGGGCACCACGGGTGCGGCGTCGGCGTAGAGCACCGTGCCGGCGAGGAACAGCAGGATCAGCACGGGGACCAGCAGGAACGCCCACATGGCGCGGTAGCGCTGCTCGCGCAGGAGCGCGATCCCGACCAGCACGGCGGCGGCCGTCGCCATGGTGACGAACTCGTACATGTTGCCGAGCGGGAAGCGGTGGGTGGCGAAGCCGCGCAGCACGATCGAGCCCACGTGCAGCGCGATAGCCACCATGAGCACCGAGAACGCCATGTTGCCCAGCCGCTCCGACAGCGGCCGCCCCTCGGGCTCGCTGACGCGGCCGGGTCCCTGCGGTGTCGATCCGCCACCCACCGTCACCAGCTCGCGCTCGGAGACCTGGCGGCTGCGCGCCGTCGCGTACTGCCAGATCAGCAGCACCAGCACCAGCGCGTACACCACGATCGCCGTCTTGAAGGCGAAATCGCTGTACCTGGCGATGGTCTCGTCGATCGGCATCGTCACTCTCCCGTGGTCTCGGCGTGCTCATCGAGCAGGCGCGCGCGCAGCCGGTCGAACTCGCCGCCCCAGCCCGCCTGGTCGGTCCTGGCGAGCCCGCCCATCTCTACTACAGTGCGTCGTTGGTCCACGGTACCGGCTGTGTCCTCGGCCGGGTAGACCCGCACCCAGATCCGCCTGCGCTTGATCAGCAGCGAGACCAGCAGGCCCGCCATCATCAGCAGCGCGCTCACCAGCACCCACTGCTGGGCCGGGTCGTGCGAGACCTGGAGATTCACGAACTCCTGCGCGCCGTCGAAGGTGACCTTGGTGCCGTTCGGCAGCGTTGTCGACTCGCCGGGGCGGAGATTGACCCTGGCCTCCTTGGCGAGCCTGCCCTGCTTGACCTGCTCGGGATCGAGGGCGAACAACGATTGCGGCTTACCGGTGTCCAAGCCGGTGTCGCCGCGATAGATGTCGACCGCGACAGCGGGATCGTTCATCGCGGGGTACGCGGAGGACAGCAACGATCCGTGGAACATTGCCGTGGGCGCGAACAAGCCCTCGATCGCGATCTGGTTCTTGCGGCGCTCCTCGTCGGTGGCGTACATCCCACCGGGCGGGTCGATCCGCAGCACGCCGCTGGACAGGAACGTCGAGGCGTCGTCGGGCCGCCACTGAATGGACTCGGTGCGGGTCTGGCCGTTGGGGAAGGTCACCGTGAAGGTCGGCGCGTAGCCGTGTCCTTGCAGGTAGAGCCGGTCACCCGCGACGCGGAGCGGATGGTTGACCTGCACCCTGGTGTCGCGCCAGGTGTTCGTCCGCAGATCGTCGCCCGCCTGGTAGGAGAGGTTCGCGGTGAACATCTCCGCTTGCCCGTTGGTCAGGTAGTCGGCCTGGAAATCCTTCACCCGCACACAGACCGGGGTCATGCCGGTGCCATCGTTGACGTTGCCCGCCTTGAACGAGTCGAACACCGCGGGCGAGGTGGTGCAGAAGCCGGGGCCGTTGTTCGCCAGCACGATGACGCTGCCCTCGTAGCCGAACAGCTTGCCCATCGCGATGGCGACCAGCAGCCCGACCAGCGCGAGGTGGAACACCAGATTGCCGAGTTCGCGGGTGTAGCCCTTCTCCGCGGACAGCGCCAGTTCACCCTCGCGGGGGCCGGGGCGGACCTCGGTGCGCCAGCCGCGCAGCTGGGCGCGGGCGTGGTCGATCAGCTCCTGCGGCGACCGCTCGACCCGGGCCGCGTAGTGGTGTGGAAGCCTCGTCAGATTGCGCGGCGCGCGCACCGGCGGTGTGCGCAGAGCGCGGTAGTGGTCGAGCGTGCGTGGCAGGATGCAACCCACCAGTGAGATGAACAGCAGCACGTAGACGGCCGTGAACCAGAAACTGGAGAACACGTCGAACAGCTCGAAGCGGTCCATCCACGGGCCGAGCGTGGGCCGGCTCGCGATGTACTGCTCGACCTTCTGCTCGTTCAGGTTCCGCTGCGGCAGCAGCGCGCCGGGAATCGCGGCGAGGGCGAGCAGGAACAGCAGCACCAGGGCGGTGCGCATGCTGGTGAGCCCGCGCCAAGTGTTGCGCAGGAACGCCCAGGCCCGCCCGATCAGCGATTGACGCGGCGGACGCTCGGGGCTTTCGATCGTGGGGTGGTCGGTCACGGTCATATCGGCAGGGTCACCTCGGAGACGAACGCGTCCCGCACCCAGGCGACGAACTGGTCCCACGCCCCGGTGACCAGCGCGGCGCCGACCGCGACGAGCAACATGCCCCCGATGATCTGAATGGTGCGGGAATTGCGGCGCAGCCACCCGACCCCACGCAGCGCGCTCGCCGACCCGAACGCCAGCACCACGAACGGCAGACCGAGGCCGAGACAGTAAGCGATGATCAGCGCGACCCCGCGCACCGCCGTGGTCCCGTCGGTGCCCGCGGCCACGGCCATGACGCCCGACAACGTGGGGCCGAGGCACGGCGTCCATCCCAGCGCGAACACCCCGCCCAGCAGCGGAGCGCCCATGAGGCTGGTGAGCCTGCGCGGTTCCATCCGGGTGTCGCGCTGCAACGCGGGCACCAGGCCGATGAAGACCAGGCCCATCAGGATCGTCACCACACCGCCGATGCGTTGCAGCAGTTCCCGATTCACGTTGAGGGTCTGGATGACGCCGAACACGGTCGCGGTGGCGAGCACGAAGACCACGGTGAAACCGGCGACGAACAAACCGGCCGCACCCGCGACCCGCATCCGTCCCGACCGAAACGGCCGCGCGGCAGTCGCGACGCGTCCGCCGGTGGCCTCCGCCACCGTGGCAGGCGGCGCCTCCGCGCCGACGAGTCCGGCCAGATAGGACAGGTACCCCGGCACCAGGGGCACCACACACGGCGAGGCGAACGACACCAGACCCGCGAGCAGGCACGCGCCGAGCGCCAGCAGCAGCGGCCCGGAGGCCGCCGTCTGCTGGAACGAATCACCGACTGCGGCGAGCACCATCACAGGTCCTCCCCGGTACGCGGCGCGGTGCGCGCGAGGGTCACACCGAGTCCTCCCGCGTGTCCTCGGACGATCGTCCGGCGCCGCGGCGTGGCGCTACCGTGCGCTCGGTGGCCGCGGGTTCCTCGGCCGCGTCGAACGCCGGGAAGTCCAGCAACGACTCGGCCGCGACGCTGCGCGGCACGGTGGCGATGCCCGCCCACCGGTCGTCGACGGCCCATCCGCCGCCGATTCGTCGGGCGCCCTGCCGTGGCCGACAGGCACGCAGGTGGCGGGTACGACGGTCGCGATTCACTGTGATTCCTCCGCGGCGATACTTTCGACCACTGACTGCAGATCTTCGGCCAGCAGGGACCGCAGGAATACCGCGGCGACCCGGTGTTGCCGGTCGAGGACGAGCGTGGTGGGGATGACACTGGTAGGGAAATTCCCGCCGAGCGCCAAGAGCGTGCGCATCGACGGGTCGTAGACGGACGGGTAGCCGACCTTGTTGTCGACCACGAAATCTTGGGCCTTGTCCTGTTGCGGGTCGCGGACGTTGATGCCGAGGAAGGCGACGCCTTTGTCCTTGGTCGCTTCGTAGACCTTTTCCAGGGCGGGCGCCTCGGCGCGGCACGGACCGCACCACTGGCCCCACAGGTTGAGTACCACGACCTTGCCCGCGTAGTCCTCCACCGAGGTGGTCTTGCCCGCGGTCATCAGGTCCGGACCGGCGAGTTTGCCGATGGTGCCGCGCGCGGCGGGCGGGTCGTAGCGGATGTCGGTCTTGCCGCCGGGCGAGACGAATTCGAAGGTGCCGCCCGAGGCCACCGCGTCCGAACCGGTCGAACAACCCGCGAGCGCGGCGATCAGCGCCACGCACGCGAGCAGAGCCGGCAGCACCCGCCCGGCGCGCGCCGAAGGCGGGATGGGGAACGCGGTGCGGTGCGTCATGCGCCGTGCACCGAGGGGTCCGAGCCGCCCGCGGGCTCGGAGTAGACGATGTCGACCAGCGTGTCGCCGTGATAGACGAGCGAGGTCAGCGAGGCGAGCGAGCACTGCCGTTGCCGGGGGTCGTGCCATAGGCGCTGGCCTTGGAGGAACCGCCGAAGCGTCCAAACGGGTAGCTGGTGGGAGACGAGCACGGCCTCCCGCCCGGCCGCTTCGACCCGGGCTTTGTTCACGGCCGCCAGCATGCGGTGCGCGATCTGGAGGTACGGCTCGCCCCAGGACGGGGTGAAGGGGTCGCGCAGCTTCCACCAGTGCCGCGGCTTGCGCAGCGCGCCGTCGCCGACCGAGACGCGCAGGCCTTCGAAGGTGTTGCCCGCCTCGATGAGGTTCTCGTCGGTGCGCACGATGACGTCGTGCTGCGCGGCGATCGGCTCGGCGGTCTCCTGAGCACGCTGCAGCGGCGACGCGATGACCACGGCGATGTCGTGATCGGCCAGGGTCCGCGCGACAGCGGCGGCCTGCGCACGGCCCGCCACCGAAAGGCTGAAGCCGGGCAGGCGGCCGTAGAGGATGCCGTTCGGGTTGTGCACCTCGCCGTGGCGCAGGACGTGCACGATCGTCTCGATCGCGGCGGCGCCGCCGTCGTGCACCCGGTCGGTGGCGCTGGTCCGCGCGTCGGCGTGCTCCGCCGCCTCGGTTCCATTGGTCTCGGTCTCGGCCGGAGCCGGCTTGTCCCCTTTACGCGCCGCGACGACCTGCGCGTCCGACGACGCGGCAGCCGCCGCGAACTGGGCGCCCGCGTCGACCAGGCTGGATTCCTCGGATCCTGGCTCGGCGGTCTGCGTCCCGGCGCTCGCGGCGGCGAACTGCTCACCAGCGTCGATCACGGTCGCGTCCGCGGCCGGATCGACCGCGACGGCGGTCGCGCCGTGCGTCGCGGTCACCTCCGGCGCGGCGGACGGCTTGGCCGGCTCGCGCCGGTCGGCATCGGGCTGATCGAGGTCGGAGGTCACGCGCGGGATCCTTCGGGGGTGGCGGCCGCCGCCGCGTGCGCGGCGGCGGGCAAGGCGGCAGCGATACGGTCGAACGCGTCCTCGTCGAGCGCCGCGGAGACGAACCACGCTTCGAACGCGCTCGGCGGCGCGTACACGCCACCGTCGAGCAGGGCGTGGAAGAACGCTGGATAGCGCCAGGTCTCGCTCGCCTTGGCGGCGGCGTAGTCGGTGACCGGGCGTTCGGCGAAGAACACGCTCACCATATTGCCTGCGAACTGGACCTGGTGCCCGACCCCCGCGGCGGTCAGCGCCGAGGTGAACAGCTCGCCGAGCCGCCGCGCGTTGCGGTCCAGCGCGGCGTACACCGCCTCGTCGGCCGCGCGCAGTGTGGCGAGGCCCGCGGCCACCGCGACCGGGTTACCGGACAGCGTCCCGGCCTGGTAGACCGGCCCGAGCGGCGCGAGGTGGTTCATGATCTCGGCGCGACCGCCGAACGCGGCCGCGGGCAGACCGCCGCTCATCACCTTGCCGAAGGTGTAGAGGTCGCCCGCGACGCCTTCCCGGCCGAACCAACCCGCGGCGCTGACCCGGAATCCGGTCATCACCTCGTCCATGACGAGTAGCGCCCCGTGCTCGGCGGTGAGCGCGCGCAGTCCCGCGTTGAATCCGGGCAGCGGCGCCACCGCGCCCATGTTGCCCGCCGCCGCCTCGGTGATCACGCAGGCGATCTGACCCGGGTTCGCGGCGAACGCGGCGGCGACGGCGTCGATGTCGTTGTAGGGCAGCACGATGGTGTCGGCGGCCTGCGCGCCCGTCACGCCGGGCGAGGTGGGCAGCCCGAGCGTGGCGACGCCGGAGCCCGCGTCGGCGAGCAGCGCGTCGACGTGGCCGTGATAACAACCGGCGAACTTGATGATCTTGGTGCGTCCGGTGTAGCCGCGGGCCAGCCGGACCGCGCTCATCGTCGCCTCGGTGCCCGAGTTCACCAGCCGTACCCGCTCCACCGGCGTGACCCGCCGCACGATCTCCTCGGCGAGTTCGATCTCGGCTTCGGTCGGCGCGCCGAAGGACAGACCCCCGCTCGCCGCGCCGCGCACCGCCTCGACTACCGCCGGATGCGCGTGGCCGAGGATCATCGGGCCCCAGGAGCAGACCAGGTCGACGTACTCGTTGCCGTCCGCGTCGACGAGCCTCCAGCCGTCGGCCGAGGCGATGAATCGCGGTGTGCCGCCGACGGATCGAAATGCCCGCACCGGAGAGTTGACGCCACCCGGAATCACCGAACTCGCCCGGTCGAAGAGCTGAGCGGAAACCGGCACAGCTGCACTGGTCACGCGCGGAGAAGAACTCACGAGTTCCAGTCTCTCAGCACCGGAAAATCGGCTTGACGACAGGGTGTAGTGCAGTGATGCAGGCCGCAGCCGCCCGGCAACACGCCGAGGTGGGGTTCGCGCGGATTTCGATCGCTGAACGGTTGCCGGTGCGTAGTCTCAGCTCACATTCGTCCATCGTTCGGGAGGGTCTGCATGCGGATTGCCATCGTCAGCGTGGGTGTGCTCGCCGTCGTCGCGGGGGCCGCAATGGCACTCGGCGCCGGATCCGCCGCCGCGCAGCCGCTCGATCAAATCGACGACGTGCGGCTGGCCATCCCCTTGGACCACACGGCGACCGCAGCGCTGGCCGGCGGGCCGATTCCCGCCGTGGTCACCATGTTCGTCCCGCCCAGCCGGATCGGCGCCGGACTGAAGAACGACTCCGCGATCTACCGCGACGACCGCGGTGCGGTGCACGCCACACTGCGCCAGGTGGTGCTGGAGGCGGCGGGCCATCCGGACGGCACGGTGACCGTCTACCTGAACGCCCCCGGCACCCGCGACGGCCGTGTGCTGGACATCTACCAGCACTGGAACTGAACGGGCGCCGGGCCGCCGCCGTCAGGCGTACATGCAGGGGACCTGCGCCGACATCGTGTGCAGGAAGCACATGAACCCGTTGTAAGGGCCGGCGGATCCGGAATCCGGCACCAGGATCGGCGCATCGACCGGGTTCGCGTCCTCCAGTGGCAGTCCCGGGGTCGCGCCTGCGGGCGCGGCCCCGAGTCCGAGGGCGGCGGCCACGGCAAACGCGGCACAAATCTTCACGGCGAACCGGTTCATCGAACACTTTCCTTCATCGACGCACGTACCAGATACGGCCGAAATACTAACGGCCCCAGGGCCATTCCAACCAAAGCGCACGGTCGGCGGGCGTCGGGCGCCGAACCGGGAGCGGTAGCACGGTAACCCGCCTGCGCGCGGTCCGCAGCGGTTAGCAGGCAATCCGTGGCTACGTGATGCCCAGACAGAACGCGACGAAGCCGGTCGTCACCAGGCACGCCAACGGCGTCGGCAGCGCGTGCAGCAGCGGTGCCGGCGGCGTGGCCGCGAAGGCGGGTGTCACCGGAACAGGCTCTTGCGGAACGGTTTCGGCGGACGCGGTGGCTGGTACGGCTGCGGCCGCGCCGATCACACCGGCCGCCACCGCACCGAAAAGTGTTCGCTGGACAGTTGGTTTCATGTGATCGGCGTTCCCGCTACGCGCGGCATGAAACGACCGCAGACGAATTCGCGTCGATCAGCGCACGGCTCCGGCGCCACGCAGTCCACGCGCGAGCCGGGCCGCGGCGTCGATGGCGAGCACACCGGCCACCGCGACGAGCAGCGTGGCCAATAGCCACCAAGGCGCGGCATAGCGGATCGCGGTGAAACCCGGGGCGTCGCCGGACGGCGGGAAATCGGTGGTGCGCATGCCCGCGCGTGCGCTCAACGCCGCCCCGATCAGCGCGAGCACGAACAGATCCACTTCCACCAGCACCGCGACCAGCCAGCGCCTCATCGGTCCACTCCGTCCGAACTGCGTTGAACGGCCTCGGTCAACGCCGCGCGCAGCGCCTTGTGGTCTCTGGCCCAGGCCTGCACCAGGCTGCCGTCGGCCAGCCGCAGCCCGATGCCGGTACGGCGGCGCGGCACGCCGCTCAGCTCACCGAGCGCCCTGGCCGACTCCCACTCTTCGTCGTCCCAGGAGTTCTCGTCCCGTTCCGGCATGACCTCCGCGATCGAGCTCAGCGGGAGCGACTCGGTGCCCGAACGCAGCGTCTCCGCGGTGAGTTCGACGCCGACGTGCCGTTTGCCCGCGACCACTTGCAGTGCGACGAAACCGGCGATCAGCGCGGCACAGAACAGCAGGGCGAACCAGTGCACGTCACCACCGGTGACGAGTTCCAGGACGAGAACGGCCAGGCACAGGATCGGCCCGTAGGCTACGGCGCGCCAGCGGGCGCCCGGCTCGGTGAACAACACGGCTTCGGCGGTCACGCCGGAGCCCCCGCGGCAGCGTGGACCAAGGCGGAGAGCGGAATCAGCGACTCAAGCCGGGCAGCAACAGCACGGCGACGGTCAGCACGGCGAACAGAATCAGCAGACTCAAGACGGCCAGATCCCGCCGAATGCTGTGCGGCTGCTGGATCACCACTCGCATCGATGCCTCCGATCCTCCGGAGCCATTTGCCGAGTTCGCGCGCGTAATAAGCGCCAACGAACGGCAGACGACTACCGGTTTCCACGTCCACTGTGACAACCCTCACCATACATGCCGGACTGTCTCGGACAAATTGGAAACCTGTTCCATTCAGAGCCTCAACGCCTGCCCGGCTGGAAGTAAGCGGTGGCTTCGGGTCGGTGGGACAGATAGATGGCGCCGACCGCGAGCACGCCCTGCACGATGGAAGCACCGCCCGCGACGAGCGAGGCCGTCCCGGTCACCGCGTCGATGGCCAGCAACGCGCCGACGCCGATCACCACGGACCAGGCGCCGAGGACCGTCAGCACGGTGCGCGCCCACGGTTTGCCACGCCCGAACTGGTGCACGATCACCAGAGCGAGCGCGGACAGACCGAGCCCGATCAGCACCACGACTACGTAGACCAGCGACACCATGAGCTCGGCGCTTGCCATCGTGACCTGCGGATCTTGCGTCCTGGCCTGCTCGAAGACCTGCTCGGCGAACGTGCGCCGCTGATCCAGGGCAGCGACGATCGAGGCGATCAACTGCACCACGCCGAATCCGACGACACCCCACCACAGCTGCCGCGCGGTACCGACATCCTCCGGCATCGGGGGCCGGGCCGAGCCCGCGGCGAACGGTCCCGCCATATTCGTCACGACAGCCAGTTCGCGGCCTCGGTCGCCCAGTAGGTGAGCACGAAGTCCGCGCCGGCCCGGCGAATGCTCAGCAGCGACTCGAGGACGGCGCCGCGGCGGTCGATCCAGCCGCGCTCGGCGGCGGCGGTGATCATCGCGTACTCGCCGGAGATCTGGTAGGCGGCGACCGGGACCGTCGAGTGATCGGCGACCTCGCGGAGAATGTCCAGATACGACATGGCCGGCTTGACCATGACGATGTCCGCGCCCTCGGCCAGGTCCAGTTCGAGCTCGCGGATCGCCTCGCGCCGATTTGCCGGGTTCTGCTGATAGGTGCGCCGGTCGCCTTCCAGCGAGGAAGCGACCGCTTCCCGGAACGGTCCGTAGAACGCCGAAGCGTATTTGGCGGAGTAGGCCAGGATGCCGGTATCGATGCGCCCGGCCGCGTCCAGACCGCGCCGGATCGCGCCTACCTGGCCGTCCATCATGCCGCTGGTGCCGAGCAGGTCGGCGCCCGCCTCGGCCTGGGCGAGCGCCATCTCGACGTAGCGGTCCAGCGTCGCGTCGTTGTCGACCGCGCCATCGGCCGCGAGCACACCGCAGTGCCCGTGATCGGTGAACTCGTCCAGGCAGGTGTCGGCCATGACCACGGTCGAGTCGCCCACCTCGTCGGCGAGGGCGCGCAGGCCGCGGTTGAGGATGCCGCGCGGATCGCTGGCCGCGCTGCCTACCGCGTCCTTGTCCTCCGGACGCGGCACGCCGAACAGCATGATGCCGCCGACACCCGCCGCGACCGCCTCGACCGCCGCCTTGCGCAGCGAGTCGAGCGAGTGCTGCACCACGCCCGGCATGGAGCCGATCGGACGCGGCTCCGCCAAGCCGTCGGCCACGAACATCGGCAGCACCAATTGCCGTGGTTCGAGCGTGGTTTCGGCCACGAGACGGCGCAGAGCGGGAGTACGGCGCAACCGCCGTGGGCGGTCCATTCCGGTCATGAATCGCACGATACGCCCGGCGCGATCCGCTGTCGCGAGCGCCCGTGGCCCGCTCCGCGACGCCGGGCCCGACCCTCTGGGACAGCTGCCGCGCGTTACCCGGCGATCACTCATGCCATCCGAGTGATAACAGTGTGCGAAATCACACATTACCCCCCTGACGAAGGCGCATACTCCGACTAGGCGAGACCTGCTGGGGGACAAGCATGACCGATCCGCACATCGACATCTCGCTGGCCAGAGCCGCCGACTTCGAGTCGTGGGCGGCGGTGTTGCTGGCCGACTGGTGGCCCGTGCTCACCGACGGTCTGCCTCCGCCCGCGTTCATGCTGCGGGTCTGGCGTGCCACCGACGCCACCGGGCAGAACTTCGCCGTGGAGTTCGTCGCACGACAATCGGCCGCGCCCGAGGTGATGCCGGGCGCGCACGTCGCCTTCCGGATGCTCGGCATCCGGCCCGACGAGCCCGAGTGGATACGCAGCCGGGGGACGCACCTGGCCGGCGGCACCGAGGACGCCATCGTCCAGTTGCGCTTCTCCGACACCGCCCGCTGCGTCTTCCTCCGCCTGCAGAGCAGGCCGTGCCAGGTCACGGAGGCGGCGGGCCGACGACTGTGCGCAGGGGCGGAGACCAGCCTCCGGTTTCCGGACACCACTTCGGGGCCGCTGGACGTGCGCGTGGCCCGCAACAGCGCACGGCATCTGCTCGCCCAGCACAGCGCACGGCATGCCACCCCGGCCGACCCCTTACAGCTCGGGCCGCCGCAGCGGGTCGCCGACATCGGCTGGGCCTTCATCTTCCCGTGGTCGACCACATCCTGGTACCTCGACGGCTCGGTACCCACGCTTCCGCCGGGCAGCCGGGGGCCGATCGTGGTCGTCAAGGACACCGGACACACCTGGCTGCTGGACAGCCTCCGCAACTACGACGCGCAGCTGACCGCGTACGCGCACGCCAACGGGTACCGCGTCCCGATGGAACAGGCGCGATGATGGACGGCGTGGTGTTCCGCGAGACGGGCTGTTGAGATGACCGAGCCGCCGAGCGAGGTCGAGTTGGTCGCCATGCAACGGCGCGCCGAAGCGCTGTGGCACGCGGGCGACGCGGCGGGCGCCGAACGCTGGCTGCGCCGGGCCGCCGCGGGTGGCAGCGCGCCGGCGATGGGCATGCTCGGCGCGCTGCTGGGAGCCGACGGGCGGATCGGCGAGGGGATCCACTGGCTGGAGACCGCCGCCGGCCGCGGCAACGAAGCGGCGGGGATGCAGCTGGGCCTGCTGCACACCGAGCGCGGGAATATCGATGAGGCGGAGCGCTGGTTGCGGCCGGCCGCCGAGCGCGGGTTGCCGGAAGCCCTCTGCAATATGGGCGTCATCGCCAACCGGCGTGGACGCGACGAAGAGGCCGAGCAGTGGTACGAACGAGCTGTCCGCGCCGGAAACCCCACGGCCATGCGCAGTCTCGGCTTGCGCTTGGCGCGCCGCGGCGAATTCGACCGCGCGATCGACCTGCTCACCGAGGCCGCGCGGCGGGGAAGGACCGATGCGATGGCGGTGCTCGGCGCCTTGCATCTGGACCGCGGCGAGCCGATCGAGGGTGAGCGGTGGTTGCGCAAGGGCGCCGAAGCGGGCGACCCGGACTCGATGTTCCACCTCGCGCTATTGCTGCGCGCCGCCAACACCCCCTACCTCGCAGGCGATTTCGCCGACCCCGAGGTGCTGCGGACCGCCGCCGCCATCGCGACCGGCCGCACGCCGGCGCAGCGGGAAGCCAGGCAGTGGCTGGAACGCGCGGCCGCGCTCGGCCATCCGCAGTCGATGCGACTGTTGCACGATCTGTGAGCCACTGGACGCTCGAAAACCCTTCTGGCCAGCCAAGTTTGTCGGTCCCCCCGGGTACAATCGAAGGTACGTTCGAGGGGGCTCGCCCGCCCCCGATCGCCACGGGAGGGATGCCAATGCGCACACCACAAACCGTTCTCATCGATCGCCCCTACACCCCTTTGCAGAAGCGCCCGCTGCCTCCGGGCCGCCCCAAGGCGTGGTACGTCCTGCACAACCGGCGGCTCAAGGCGATGCGCCTGGCGATCGCACTGCTCGACTCCGGCGTCTACGCACCGAGTTACGCCACGAACAAGCGAATCAGGCACACCGCCGAGGTAATCGGCATCCGCCCACCCTCCGACGCCACCTGCTCCATGGTCCGCACCTTGATGCGCAGACGGTACTGAGATCCGATCGCTGGTTCGGGTCGCGGTCGCGAAGCCGCATAAGCGAGCCTTCGCGACCGCGAATCACCCCTGACGCGCCCAGCGCACCGCAACCACGTCTTTCGAGCGAAGCGAGACCGGGCCGCGAACACCCAGCGCCGCAGGCGCTGGAAAGACCGACACAGCAAAACTACCTACTGCGGCGGCTCTTCTTGCGCGGCGGCGGCAGGAGTCCTTCGGCGCGCAGCCGGGCCGCGTGCTCGGCCAGCGCTTCGACCAGGGGACCGACCTGGGCCACATCGGGCTGCACGTCAACGCGCAAGCCGAATTCGATGGCGGTTTCGGCGGTCTTGGGGCCGATGCAGGCCACGATGGTGCGGGCGTGCGGCTTGCCCGCGATGCCGACCAGGTTGCGCACCGTGGAGGACGAGGTGAACAGGACCGCGTCGAAACCGCCGGTCTTGATCATCTCGCGGGTCTCCGCGGGCGGCGGCGAAGCGCGCACCGTGCGGTAGGCCGTGACGTCGTCGATCTCCCAGCCGCGATCGCGCAAGCCCTCGGCCAGCGTCTCGGTGGCGATGTCGGCGCGCGGCAGCAGCACCCGGTTCACCGGGTCGAACACGTCGTCGTAAGGCGGGAAGTCGGCCAGCAGGCCCTCGGAGGACTGCTCGCCGCTGGGCACCAGCTCGGGGTTGATGCCGAACGACCGCACCTTGTCGGCGGTGGCCTCCCCCACGCAGGCGATCTTCACACCGGAGAACGCCCGCGCGTCCAGACCGAATTCGGCGAACTTCTCCCACACCGCGCGGACCGCGTTGGTGGAGGTGAACACCACCCACTGGTAGCGACCGTCGACCAAACCCTTGACCGCGCGCTCCATCTGGGCGGGGCTGCGCGGCGGCTCGACCGCGATGGTCGGCACCTCCATCGGGATGGCGCCGTGCGTGACGAGCCGTTCGCTCATCTCCGCGGCCTGGTCCTTGGTGCGCGGCACCAGCACGGTCCAGCCGTACAGCGCGCGCGACTCCCACCAGGACATCTTCGAGCGCTGCGCGACCACCTTGCCGATGGTCACCACCAGCGGGCCGACCAGTTCGGAGGCGGCGCTGTTCAGCGTGGCCAGAGTGGCCTCGATGGTGCGCTGCTGACGGGTGGTGCCCCGTACCGTCACCGCGACCGGGGTCTGCGGCGCCATGCCGTGCTCGACCAGGGCGCTCGCGGTCTCCGCGAGATGACCCGAGGTCGAGTGCAGGACAAGCGGGCCGGGCGCGGCCGCGAGCGCGGCCCAGTCGACCTCGCCGCGCACGTCCGCCTCGGTGTGCCCGGAACCGAGCGCGATGCCGGCGTAGCTGGGCACCGCGGAGCCGTTGGGCAGGCCGGGCAGCACCTCGAAGACCATGTGCGAGCGGGTGACGGCGTTGACCTCGGCGATCACCGAATCGGTGGTCAGCGGGTCGCCCGCGACCACGCGCACCACGTCGTGCCCGGCACGCGCTTCGGCGATGAGCGTCTTGGCCACCTCGGCCGGCTCGCCGAGCGCGGGCCGCACGTCGACGGGACGTTCGCCGTCGGGCCCCGGCTCGACCGAGGTGCCGATCAGGGCGAGCACACCCTTGTCGACATCCGGGTCGGTGAACGCCAGCGTCGCCCGCCCGATGACCTCACGGGCCCGCACCGTGAGCAGCGCCGGGTCACCCGGACCCGATCCGACGAAAAGGATGCGACCGGGGTGCTTCTTCGTGGCTCGGCTCATGCCTGCACCTCGCTTGCGCTCGGCTCCGGCATACCCGAAGGCACGGTGCCTATGCTTCCGCTCATCGGCTGTTCTCCATTGGGCTGGGGTTGGGCAAGTCTGTGGCGGGCGAACTCACCGCCCGGGTGGGGGAACCGTCGTCCGGTTCGGTGGCGAGCAACTCGCGCGCACCCATGTCGAGCAACTCGCGGGCAAGTGCGCGGCCGAGCTCGGCGGCGTCGTCCGGGGCGCCGACCACCGATGCGCGCAGCACGTCGGATCCGTCGACGGCCGCCGCGCACGCGCGCAGCGACAGCTCGTCCACGATCCGCCCTTCGTCGTCGAGCGATTCGACCACCTCGGCGAGCGCACCGATCGGTGCGGTGCAGCCCGCCTCGAGTTCGGCCAGCAGCGACCGCTCGGCGACGACCGAGGCGCGGGTGGCCGCGTCGTCGAGGCCGGAAAGGATCTCCACCAGCGCGGTGTGGTCGCTGCGGCATTCGACCGCGAGCGCGCCCTGCGCGGGAGCGGAGAGCATCTGCACCGGCTCCAGCGACTCGGTGACCGCGTCCAGCCGATCGATGCGGGCCAGTCCGGCTCTGGCCACCACCACGGCGTCCAGCTCGCCCTCGCGGACCTTGCGCAGCCGGGTGTCCAGGTTGCCGCGCAGCGGGACGATGTCCAGACCCAGCCCGAGCGCCCGCAACTGGGCGGCGCGACGCGGCGCGGAGGTGCCGACCTTGGCGCCCGCGGGCAGCTCGCCGAGGACCAGTCCGTCGCGCGCGACCAGCGCGTCACGCGGGTCCTCCCTGGGCGGGATGGCGGCGATGGTGAAGCGCGGGTCCTGCGCGGTCGGCAAATCCTTGTAGGAGTGCACGGCGATGTCGATCGCGCCCGCCGCCAGCTCGTCGCGTAGCGCGGAGGTGAACACGCCGACGCCGATCTTCTGCACCGGGTCCGACGACAGGTCACCGGCGGTCTTGATGACGACCAGCTCGGCGGGTTGCCCGGCCGCGATCAGCGCGTCGCGCACCGTGCCCGCCTGGGTCAGCGCGAGCAGGCTCCCGCGGGTGCCGATCCGCCACGGGGCACGAGTGCCTTCCGCGGTGGCGTTGCCTTCTCGGTGAACCATGGTCATGCCGTCTGCCCCTGTTCCTCGCCGCGATGGCCCGCGGTGAAGTCGTCGGCCAGCGCGATCTCCCCGTCGGCCAATGTGATCTCGGCGCGGTCGTCCGCGAGCGCGGTGATCTCCATCGGCGCGGCGACCGCCTGGGCCGCGCCCGGCTTCAGTTCGAACAATTCGCGCAACGCCTCGGCGTAGCTGTCGCCGCCCGGCGTGGAGGCGAGCTGCTTGACCCGCACCGTCGGCGCGTGCAGCAGCTTGTCGACCACCCGGCGCACCGTGCGCGCGACCTCGTCGCGTTCCGGGTCGGCGAGGCCGGGCAGCCGCGAATCCAGACGCAGCAGTTCGGCCTCGACCACCTCCGCCGCACGCTGGCGCAGCGCCGCCACCGTCGGGGTGACCTCGGCCATCCGCTGTCCGGCGAGATACTTCGCGAGCTCGTCGGCGACGATCGATCGGGCGGCCGCCGTGTCGTCGGCGGCGGCGCCCGCGGCCGGATCGCGCTGCAAGGTCTCGATGTCGATGAGCGTGACGCCGGGCAGTCCGGCCACGGCGTGCTCCACATCGCGCGGCAAGCCGAGATCGCAGAACACCAACGGCCGGTCCACCGTGGCGAATTCCTCGCCGCGCTCGCGGTCGGTGAGCGCGCGGTGGGTGTCGGCGAGCGTCACGACCGCGCCGACCGCGCCGGTGCAGGTGACCACCACGTCGGTCGCGGACATCGCCTCGGTGAGCCGCGACAGCTCCATGGCCTCGGCCTCGACGCCGTGCGTCCGCGCGGTCTCGGCGAGCCTGCGCGCCCGCGCGATGGTGCGGTTCACCACGATGATCCGGCCGATCCCGGCTCGGGAGAGATGCGCGACCGCGAGACCGCCCATGGCCCCCGCTCCGACCACCGCGGCGGTCCGGCCGGCCAGGGGGCCGAGCACCTGCTGCGCGCGATCGAGCGCGACCGACACCACCGACGCGCCCGCGCGGTCGATGCCGGTTTCGGCGTGCACCCGCTTGCCGACCCGCAGCGCGTGCTGCGCCAGCTCGTGCAGGGTCCGCCCGACCGCGCGCTGCGCGTCGGCGGAGGCGTAGGCCCCGCGAATCTGGCTGAGCACCTGCTGCTCGCCGACCACCATCGAGTCCAGGCCACTGGCGACCGCGAACAGATGCTCGGCGGCGGCCTCGGAGTAGCGGACGTAGGCGTGCTTGGTCAGATCCGGCATCGGCAGGCCGGAGTGCTTGGTCAGCAGATCGCCGATCTCGGCGAGACCGCCGTGGAAGGCGTCGACCACCGCGTAGACCTCGACCCGGTTGCAAGTGGAGACGATCATCGCCTCGGACACATGACTCGAGGAGATCAGGCGGTCGATCAGCTTCGGCCGGTCGGTGTCGGTGACGGCCACCTTCTCCAGCACGGGAACCGGCGCGCTGCGGTGCGAGATGCCGACGAGGAGAACGCTCATGCCGTCACCGTCCCGGCACGAACGGAATCCTCCGCCGTGCTGTACTGCATGATTCGCTCGCTGCGCTCACTCATGGTGTGACCACCGATCCCTTGCTGCTTGGCTCCGTTGCCGTATGCGAGGTTGCCGTATGCGGGGTTGCCGAGTGCTGGAGTGCCGGATGCGAAGTCGGCAGGCGGTGCGCGATGCGACCCGACCCGGCGTGCGCGACCGGCAGCGGAGCCTGCTCCGCGTTGCGCACCCGTTCGAACGACAGCATCTGCATCTCGACGGCCAGGTCGACGCGACGGACCTCGACCGTGGCCGGTGCGACCAGCTCGCAGGGGGCGAAACTCAGAATCGACTGCAGTCCGAACGCGACGAGCCGATCGCACACGTCCTGGGCCGCGTCGTCGGGAACGGTGATCACCGCGATGGTCGGCTCCAGCTCGGCGACCGCCGCGGCCAGCTCCGCGACGTCGCGCACCACCAGTCCGGCGACCGGCATGCCGATCACCGCGGGGTCGCTGTCGAGAATGCCGACCACGGTGAAACCGCGCCGCTGAAACCCGCCGTAGCCCACCAGTGCCCGGCCGAGGTTTCCCGCGCCGACCAGCACGACACGGTGGCCCTGCGACAGACCGAGCACATCCTCGATCCGGGAGCGGAGCTTGGCCACGTCGTAGCCGACGCCGCGAACGCCGTTGGGGCCGAGGAAGGATAGATCCTTGCGCAATTTGGCCGAATTGACACCCGCCGCGACAGCCAGTTCCTCACTCGATACGATGGCAACACCGTCGTCGGCCAACATGGCGAGGACCCGAAGATAGGTAGCCAGCCGCGCGACGGTGGCCTGCGGGATGTCCTTCTGCAGAGCCCTGCCGGAGACGCCGCCTGGCGCCTCATGCTGCTCTGTCACGTCGTCGGCTCCTCGTCCCGGGCCTCGGGCTCCGGTTCGTCGCTCGACCCTTCTGACCCGGGGGCGGTCCGGTGCCATGGTGTCGAAGTTTCGGATTTCGGGGCGGCTCCGCAGCCTCGGCATGCGGGTCGCGTTGCCACCACCGTAACTGCTTGTGAAGCCCTGCACAAAGTCGGTGAAATTGGCCTCATTTTCCGCTGCGACCAGCACAGTGGCCGAATCGGACGGAAAACGGCGCGCTCAGCGCTCCAGGTCGGCCCGCAATCGAGTCTCGTCGACATCGAAATAGCTGTGTTCGCGGCCGTCGAGCAGGACGACGGGAAGCCGGTCGCCGTACTCCGCGCGCAGGCCAGGGTCGGTAGCGGCGGCTTCGTCGACGTCGACGGTCGCCGGTTCGAAACCGAATTCGGCGCAGATCACGCGCAGCTGTTCCAGTGCCGTCGCACACAGTCCACAGCCCGCGCGAGTCAGCAATGTCACCGAATGTGTGTGATTGGTCATGACCGGAATTCAATCAGCGGCCGGAACGCCATGCGGGCTCGGTGCGCGCCACGCGATTGTGTCGCGCGCCGCCTTCTGCCGTGACTGTCGGCCGATCCGGCTACTGTTGACATGGTTCGCGCGACGGGCGGAGGTACTGGTGCCGGAACGATCGAAGGTGGCGAGGGCCGGATTCATCGCGGGACGATTCGGTGAGTTTCCGGCGCGGTGGAATCTGAGCCAGATGGGCCAGGGTCTGCAGGACCAGCTCGCCCGCATCTCGCGCAGCCCCTTCGGCCCGACTGAAGAGGAATTGCGGGCCAATCTGGCCGGTGAGGCGAGCGCGGACGCGGCGCTGACCCTGCACGACGCCGAGCTCGCCGCGGGCGAGGTGGAGGCCGCTGGTCCCGAGGCGCCGCGGGACCTGACCGCGGCGGCGTTCTTCGACGTCGACAACACGATGGTGCAGGGCGCCTCGATCGTGCATTTCGCCCGCGGTCTGGCGGCACGCAAGTACTTCAAGACCTCCGATCTGGTGGATGTCGCCTGGAAACAGGTGAAGTTCCGGGTCACCGGCAAGGAGAGCAGCACCGACATGGCCAGCGGCAAGGAGAAGGCGCTGGCGTTCATCGCCGGGCGCTCGACCGCCGAACTGGCCGCGCTGGGCGAGGAGATCTACGACGAGATCATCGCCGACAAGATCTGGCCCGGCACCCGCGCGCTCGCGCAGATGCACCTGGACGCGGGCCAGCAGGTGTGGCTGGTGACCGCGACCCCGGTGGAGCTGGCGCAGGTGATCGCGAAGCGGCTCGGGCTCACCGGAGCGCTGGGCACCGTGGCCGAGAGTGTCGACGGGAAGTTCACCGGCCGCCTGGTTGGCGACATCCTGCACGGACTCGGCAAAGCGCATGCGGTGCGCACCCTGGCGATCCGCGAGGGCCTGAACCTCAAGCGGTGCACCGCGTACTCCGACAGCCACAACGACGTGCCGATGCTCTCGCTGGTCGGCACCGCCGTCGCGATCAACCCGGACTCGGATCTACGCGAGGTCGCCAAGAACCGCGGCTGGGAGATCCGCGACTTCCGAACCGGCCGCAAGGCGGCAAAGATCGGCGTACCCACCGCCCTGGCCCTCGGCGCAGCGGGCGGTGCCGTAGCGGGGGGGGGGACCCCCCCCCCCCCCCGGGCCGCGCCCCCCCCCCCCCCCCCCAAAAACCCCGGGGGGGGGGGGGGGGGGGTGTTGGGGGGGGGGGGGGGGGTGTGGGGGCCCGGGTGGG
>NZ_JBIUCG010000039.1:0-44815 GCF_044548645.1 Nocardia sp. NPDC051929
ACCGATCAACCTACGCAGCACCCGGCGGTCACCACAGCCAATCCGTCAACGATCCCCCTTACCGCTGTAATTCACAGGCATGCTCGTCACGGCCCAGTAAGCCGCGCTACCTCGGCCAGGAAGACGAGGCAGCGCGGCTTACTCGTTGGGTGGGCTACCGCGTCAGTTCTCCGAGGTCGACTGCGATCGGAGTTGACTGGTCTCGGTCGCGTCGTGATCGTCGCTCTTCGAAGTTTCCGCGGGCGTGCCGTCTTTGTACTGCTGCCACCATGGGGTCGGTTCGCGGGGGATGGTGCTGCGGGTGGGTTCTATGTCTCCAGCGCGGGTGGGATCAATCCCGGACACCAGCCGGGCTCTTTCGCGGATGCCGACGTCGCGGATAGAGGCCTCGATCCGCGACGGGATGATCATCGAGAGCAGGGCGTAACTGCTCACACAACACACCAGGCACACCGGTGGGACGGCGACGACAGTCGCGATCTCGAGGGTGTCCAACTCGGTGGGGTTGCGGGTGATGACGAGGACGTTCTCGGCGACGCTGACCCAGGCGGCGGCCGCCAGCAGCGCAAGGTAGAGGTAGCTCAGCGGTTTGATGCGGTCGTGGGGCATCCGCGCCAGCATGACGTAGGTGTAGGCGATCTGGGCGACGGCCAGACCGGACACCACGGGCCACAACCAGGTCAGGGCCTCAGGGACTCCCGCCACTCGCGCCATGGTGGCGGTGAAGGAGAAAGACGCGATGCTGGCGGCGACGACGAGCACCGCCGCCAAACTGTTGAGCGTCCACGGCATGGTGAACAGGACGGGGCGGGGGTAGCGGTCCATCCGGCTGCTCCTACGAGGTCGAATTGGTATGCCGACACTGCATTCACAGAGTACGGCCCACACACCGGACACGCTCCCGGAATGCGTTGGCGGGCAATCCTTTTGCGCACTGGCAAGATCGCCCGCCTGCCGCCGCGCGGGCCTACTTGCGCCAGCGGCGCCATGACCACCGCGACGGGGCCGAGTCCTCCGGTGTGGTGGTCATGGCGAAGTCGTCGTCGAGGTCGACCGGCGCTGCCGCTGTCACGGCGAGCATCGGTCCGTTGTCCGGTGCCGGAAGGTCGCCGGCGGGTGCGAGGGAGACCGGTAGAGCGTCCGGTCCGGTGAGGTGGGCGTCGGATCCGATGTTCAGATCGCCCACCGTGCGTTCGGCGATGGTGGCGGTGATCTCGTCGACGTTCCCGCCTTGGGTGAGGTGGTCGAACATGACATCAGTCAATGTCAGGTCGGCGGTGTCGTAGTCGTGGTGGACCGACACATGCCGCAGCGCCGGGCCCGCGTCACCGAAACGGGTGCGTGAGCCGGTGGCGGGGCCGTCGATGATCAGGACCCAGACCGCGGCGGAGGTGCGGTCGGCGGCCACACGCAGGCGCCCGGCCAGCGTCCCGGCCGGGTCGCAGCCGAGGTGGTCGGCGACCTCACGCATGTTCTCGGCCAGGTCCAGGCGCATCAGCTGCCGGGCTACCTCGATCTCGGAGGCGTCGAATTCCTCGCAGATCTCCGGCAACGGCCGGGCGTCGGTCCAGGCCTGCCGCAGACCGGTGGTCATCTCGGAGTCCCAGTAGACGCTGCGCGCGCGGCGATGCCGCTCGCGCAGCGACTCCCGCCAGTCGAAATCCGGTGACGCCAGCAGCGTCCGCAACGTCGGCACAGCGGTGGAGTCGCTGATGCGGTAGTGCGGCGGAAGGAGCTTGCGGCACTGTCCCCGGATCGCGGAGACGCTGCGCCCGGCCTGTTCGGCGATCTGCTCGACCGGCAACCCGGAACGTAGCAGCTCGACCAGCTCGATGTTGCGTTCGTCGGTCCACAGCTCGTAGGCGCGGCGATGCACGGTGCGGTCACCCATGACAAGACCCTCCCTGTACCAGTTCCCCTGTCGTGCACCGGGTTTCGGTGCACCAGGTTCATGGTGCCTGGACCCGCCGACAACGGGACTCGATCAGTCGCAGAGCGATCGTGCATCTGCACGCGCAGGCGTGATGCAGTAGGAACCCCGATCCATATAGCCGAGGTGGCGACCTGGATGGAGCACCAACCGAGTCTGCCCTCGACCACATCGAAAGCTATCGCGACGCAAACGAGACTGACGGTTCGTCGCGCTCATCGGCATCTGGGAAGCGACGCGTCGTGACCGGCCGTGGTTCTATCGGCGAGCTGTGACGTCACTGACCGGTGGATCTCGACGCCGCTCAGATCGATGTCCGCATCGGCGTATTTCGACACCACTGGTCGTGCTGGACACCAACCGAGGACGTGCTCAGTGCTCGGTGATGGTGAACTCACGCGGATTGAACGGGATCGTCCCGCGGCGGTCGTTTGGCTGGGGGACGGTGTCGTCGAGACGCATTTCGTAGAAGTCGGTGAGGGCGCCGGTGTTCGGTGACCGTAGACGGCCCGTCACGGTGCCGGTCCACTCCGCCGCGTAGTCGGCCATTTTGCCCTGGTAGCACCAGTGGGTGTCGATCGTGATGCGCTTGCCGATCAGGTGCGACCAGTCCAGGCCGGGCGGGTGCGGGTCGTCCTTGAAGCAGTACGGCGGGGTGTGCTCGCGGAAGTGCCAGAAACCCTGCAGCACTCGGCCGCAGGTCGGGCACTCGGTGAAGTCCTTCGACCGGGACCGGTCGTATTCGCAGCTCGGGCAGTGGGGGTCGGGTTCGTCCAGATGCTCGGCGTGCTCACGCTCGATCCGCGCATCCTGCGCAGCGAGCTCCGCTTCGAGTCTCAGGTCTGCGCAGTAGCAGCCGTCGCAGGTACGGCACACCCCGCATCCACCGCACCGGCTGCTCAGGCGATGGCCGCAAACAGGATTGACGTCGTGAGCGTACGTCGGGTCGATGTCGACGAGCGGGCCGTTGTCGGCGGGCACAGAGCTCGACTGGTCTTCGAGTGCCCGCAGCGCCTCGGTGTAGCTCGTGCCGTCGTGGCGGGCCATGTAGGCGCGGACGTCCTTGCGGCGGGAGTGGTTGTTGCGTGTCATCAGGTAGTCCTCCAGCGAGGTCCCACGCACCCCGCGAGGTCAGCCTGGACAGCAGGTTGATCAACGTCGGATGCCTTGTCGCACTGAGGCGGAGCCGTCTTGTCCTCGGTCGCCATGTCGGCCGCGTGGGGGCCGGATCGGCTCGGAGAGAGGCCTGTGCGCGGCCCGTTTTCGCCACCGTATCAAGGGGCACCGACAGTCCAGATGACGTCAGATTTCACCGATGCCGACGTCCTCCCGACTTCGCCGACCGACACCCAAATTTACCGGCCGGGAGTTCCCGGCCGCTGCCGCGTTCGGGCACCTCGAGGCCCCTGGCCGCTACCCGTTCGAAGTGCGGGGCCGACTCGCTTGTCCCCGCGCAACCCGCGCCGGAGGCGTAGCTCGTTGCTGCCTCCGGCGGGCGCATTCCTGTTCAGCTGAACAACAGGTCGACGAGTTTGGCGCCGACCTCGCCGGCCGCGCCGAGCACTGCGGCCATCACCACGGTGATCGCGAGAGTCTTACCGCGTCTCCACCACGGGGCGGAACTTGTTTCCTGTGAGGGTTCGGGCTTGTTCTGGTCGGGCACTTCACTACTCATGGCCGCGCACCGTAGGTGGCGGGGGTGCAATTGATGCGGCGCTTGATCTTCCGGCGTACCGACTCGCCGTAGGCGGGCGTCTGCCCGTACCTTGCGGCAGCTTCCGGCCATGTCCAGCCCGCGGAGTGTCGCAAGAAGGCGACTCTCTGCTCGATCGGGTCGAGATCGCTGAACAGCGCCTTCAGCCGTGGGTCGGACAGCTGTGTTTCCACGAGAAGGTCTTCCGGTGTCGGATTCAGCGCTGCCAACCGCATCCCCACGGTGGTGCCCGATTCGAGTAGCGGGATGTCCAGCGAGCCGACGTAGTACCGCTGGCGTTGGTGTTGATGGCGTGAGCCGAGGAGGCCCTGTTGGAGCTTCGCCAGCTGAAGTGTCCTGCCCCTGAGGAACTTCAGCAGTTTGCCAGGAGTGATGTGGTCCCAAGGTTCGAGCAACGCCTCGATGGCGCCGTCGTGTACAGCTTGGGTGATCCGTCGGATCTCGAGCCAGGACCAGATGAACTCATCGACGATCTCCTCGAAGTCGCGGTCACCGCGCAGGATCGCGGCGCGTGCCCATCGGGCGCCGGCCAGCGCGCGGTTCGGCAGGTCGGGTACGTGGCGGAGCAGCCGTCCGGCGATATCGCGTATCGAGTCGAACACCGGCAGTTCGCTGAACACGTGTTGATATACGGCGTGGGCACGGATTCTGAGGCCCGAAGACCGAAGCAGCTGCGCGCCGATGGTGTCGGCGATGCTGAGGCCGTGCCTGCCGATCAGGCTGTCCATGGGAGGAATAGCGGCACCGACGCCGAGACCGCGTGTAATCGTGCCGTCTGCCAGGTACAGGTCCTTGAAGGTGGGGACGGTCGCGGCGACGCCGAGACCAGCGGCGTGCTGGCCCACTGCCGCCGCCGCGGTGCTCACCACACTGCCTTCGGCCAGATTCTTGAGGGTCGGGGCGGTGGCGGCGACACCGAGGCCCGCGGCCTGTCGGCTCACCGCCGCCGCCGCGGTGCTCACCACACTGCCTTCGGCCAGATTCTTGAAGGTGGGGATGGTGGCGGCGACGCTGAGACCAGCGGCCTGTCGGCTCAGTGCCGCCGCCGCGGTATTCGCCGCGCTGCCTTCGATCAGGTCCTTGAAGGACATCGTCGAAGCGACGCTGGTGGTGATCGAACGCTGTAGCTGCTCGCCGAGTCGGAAGGCCGGGCTGGTAGCCAGGTTGTTCTGTAGCCGCAGGAGGTTGTTGCTGGCGAGCTGTGACCCGAGTACGCGGTTCTGGAGATTCCGTACGATCGCGTTCGTGTGCTGGACGGTGGACTCGTCGGCTGGCACTCCGGGCACCTCGTCGAGCGCGAGCACGGCTCGCAGGATCTGGAGAGGTTCCGTCTCCGATGTCTTCGCCGCCTCCGGGACGCCTTGCTCCGGGTCGTCGTCCATCACGCTGGTGCCTTCTCCCGCACCGCTCACCACTACCTCCTCGGCTGAATGTTGATGTGCCATATCTCTTCAGGCACGGCAGCGGCAAAAAACAGCACTCCAATCGAGTGATCTAGGTCTCATTTTGTTGAGGCCTCGACTTGCTGCCCGTTCGGCGACTCGATCACTTCGCGCGACGCCGTAGCGCTCAACTCGGGCAAGTACTTGTAGACGGTCGAACGCGAGACGCCGAGCAGCCGAGCAACCGACGAGACGGACTCCTCTGGCCGGGTGAGGATGGCGCGGGCCTGGCGGATCTGCTCGGCGGTCATGGCCGGTGGCCGGCCGAGGCGCTGCCCGCGGGCGCGTGCGGCGTCCAGGCCTTCATGGGTGCCTTGGACGATCAGCTCGCGGATGAATTCCGCCAGCGCGGCGAACACGTGGAACACCAGGCGACCGCCGGGGGTGGTGGTGTCCAGGGCTTCGTGCAGCGACCGGAACCCGATCCCGCGCTGACGCAGTCCGGCGACGATCGAGATCAGGTCTTGCAGCGAGCGGCCGAGCCGGTCCAGCGACGGCACCACGAGGGTGTCCCCGGGGCGCATGTACTCCAGGCACTTCCACAGTTCCGCGCGCTCGGCATCCTTGCCGGACTTCTTGTCGGTGTAGATCCGCTGGCACCCGGCCGCGGTGAGCGCGTGGATCTGGCGATCCAGGTTCTGGTCCTTGGTGGAGACGCGGCCGTAGCCGATGAGTGCGCCCCCGCCGCCGATCGGATCGAGGGCGTCGCCCTCGAGGGTGAGCGGTGCGGGGATATCGAGATCGCGTGTCGGCGTGGCCATACCCCGGACTGTAGGAGAAAGGGCCGACAAGAATTGTTGGACACCAACCGTTCTCAACACGTTTTATCGACACATGCCCGGCTGGGCCGACCTGGGCTTCCGGACCACACTGACCGATGGCGGTGGGGTGTTCGAGAACCGATCGTTTTACGACACCGAGAGTCTATGGACTTCGCTGCCCATCAGGAAGGTGCGGATGGGGTCGAGGGCGTTGACGAGTCGGGCGACTTGGCGCGGGTCGAGCGCGTCTCCCATGACTGCGCGGTGGACGAGGTCGTCGATGCTGCGCAGTAGGTGCTCGATTGTCTGGTCGTTGGTGGGTGTCGGTGGAATGTGCGCGCCGGCGTGGCGTAGCTGGTCGATCTTGCGGGCGGCGATTTCCATCTCGGCTTCCGCGATACCGGCGAGGGCACCGGCGCAGCCGCTGATTCGGGATGTCGCTACCACCCGCCGGTAGCAGGACTCCGCACGTGTCAGCAGCATGATTCGCACGCCGTCGGGTGCTCCGAGCTTTCGACCGAAGCGGTATTCGATGTGTTCGTTGCTCATTTCGGCTTGGGCGGCGAGGTGACGGGCGATCAGGAAATCGCCCGGCCCCCGGAACCGGAGGGCGCGCAGCAGTTCGATGGCATCGACGGGTTTCTCATCGATGAGGTTGAACAGCGACTGGGCGTCACGGTGCAGTTGTCGCGATTCGTGGGTGTTCCGCTTGAACAGCCGCAGCAGCTCCACGCGGGCCAAGTCCAGCTCGCCGTTCTGAAGCAGCTCGGGGTAGGCAAGACAGACACCAGCGAATCGCGCGACAAGCATGGCCACGTCGGCGGGTTCGGGCTGCTCGGGTCGTTCCCCGCGGTGAATTGCCCGCAGGTCGGTGACCGCCCGGGCGAGAGACGCGATTTCGTCCTCGGGCCGCCGCAGTATCAGGGCTTCGGCTCGGTCGATGTGGAATTGTGCGAGAACGGCTCGTACGCGCAGCCCGAGCCTGTTGCTGATCTCCTTGTCCCAGCGTTTGATCTGGACGATCGCCTGCAGCTGCTGGGGCTCATTCAGTGCTTGGTCGACCATCTGGCGGGCGCGGGCAGCGGCATCACCGGCACGGCCGTGGTCGCCGGCCTTCAGCAACAGGCGGGTCTGGTCGGAGGCGGAGTTGCCGCTGCCGCCGGGGCCCCAGGCAAGGTGACGATGCGCTTCCACCGCGGCGTCGCTGAGAGCGAGGGCCGCTTCCAGGGCTGGCTTCGCGCTGGCCGCGCTGACGCGGCTGCGGACCGTTCTGGCGCACTCGATGATTTCACCGGCGTGGGCGGCGACGCCCGTCGGTTTGCCGGACAGCTTGTCTACCAGTGCTTTCGCTGCTTGTGCCAACGCGGTGTCGTCGTTGCCGGTGCTGGCGGCGGCGTACCGGTCACGGAGCTCGTCGAGTCCGGAGGCCACGGGCACCGCTTGGCCGGTAGCCTCCTTGTCGAAATAGGGCTGAGCCCACGCACGCACGTTCTCCGGTGGATTCAGCCCTCGGCGCCGGTATCGCTCACACAGGGCGGCGCAGACCGCACTCCAGTCTTCGAAGTGCTTGCGCACGGTTTGGGGGTGCAGACCGGCACGTTCGGCGAGAACCGTTCGGGTGGGGGCTTCGAGGAACTTGCCGTTGTCGGCCGCTTCGTCGACGAGGCCCTGAGCCGCATCCAGGACCCGGCTGCGGGTGTTGTGCACGCGCACCTTGTCCGAGGCACGGACACCGGAATCGGCCATCAGATCGGCGCCCCCCTCATCGCGGTCCAGCGGCCAAAGTGAAGCCAATTCACTGTGCCAATGCACTACTTGACAACCCCACCGTGGCGTTCGTTCAACCAACAGTTCCGAGCCTGCAAGCGTAGCTGTACGAGGTCCCTTTTGTGCGTAATGTTCACGTACAGGCCGAAATCCGTCGGCCAAAAAAAGTGGCGCCTCCCCTGGACCGGGAGAACGCCACTACGGCAACACACAAGCTAGCTAGCAACCAGGAAGGTGTGCCACGTGGGCAAGACTACGCCCAGGAAGTCTCGTTCAGATATCAATCGCCGCAAGCGGGACGTTAACAACGTCGACGTCGCGGTGAACATCAGCTACCGCGGCAAGTTCACGCTCAGCGCTCGTCGGCTGGTGAAGAAGCTGAAGTGGCCGATGACGATTCTCGGGTTCGTCATCGTCGCGCTGTTCATGCCGCGGGTCGACATCCCGGTCTTTCCGGAAGGCCCGCAGGCAGTGCAGGTCTACACGCAGAAGTAGTACCCGCAACAGCGAAAACGCCTCCTCGCCGAACCGCCGCTGGCGGATGGCGAGGGGGCGTTTCGCTGTCCAGGCCGAAACGGCGAGGTGAAAGTAGTCGGAGGGACCGGGAACTCGACGACTGGGATGTCAGGGACGGGTTTTGAGCACGGCGGGTATGCGTGATGTGGTGCCGACCCAGGCCGCGGCGGCGGGGTCGTTCCAGGTGAGGACTTCGGTCAGTTCGGCGAGGAGGGCGTCGTGGTCGAGGGTGTGGATGGGTTCGTGGTGAGCGACCCTGTTGCGCAGTTCGTGCAGCCTGGTGATCGGGTCGTAGACCGAGGTCCGGCGCTGCGGCCGCAGACGCGGGAAGGCGCGGCGGTACGCCTGGGCCCACAGCGTGCTCTGGTAGGTGTTGGCCAGCGTGTAGCGCCAGAATCCGAAGGTCAGCTCGGCAACGACCTTCCCGTGTACCTCGGGGATGGTGCTGTTCAGGGTGGCCCGGCCGCGTGCTTTGCGGATCGACTGTGCCAGGCGAGTGTTGGTCCCCCACGGCATCCCGGGATCGGCGTACCAGTCACCGCTGCCGTTGTGAACACGCTGGTGGTAGGTGACCAGCTGGGCGTCGAGGGCGTTGCGCAGCACGATCTCGAACGATCCCAGCGTCTCGTGCCAGGCCCCGGCGACCAGCTGATTCCACTCATACAGCCGCTCTCCCGCCGCGTCGGATCCAGCGACCTGCACGTAGCGGTCGAACCGGCCAGCAGACAAGAATCGCCGCAGATCCGCGGCCGACCATCGGGCGGGAGTCGTCGTCACGGTCGCCGAGGTTATACTGGGAGACGCAAAACCCCGGAACGATCCCTACCGGCCACCTCGGTGGTCAGGCACATCACCGGGGTTCCTTTCTGTTCAGGGACCCATCCGTGACGGCCCGCCCTCGGTGGGTGAGGTGTCGGGGCGGGCCTGCCCATCGCCGCGTGCAGAACATGGATCACGCCGGGGAGACGCCCGGAGGGAGACACCCGGGGACCCACCCCGCAAAGGAGTGAGTGAACGGGACCCTGGGGTGTCTACGCCCCTCCGAGCGCTGTCACGATGACCGCAGGGAATGGATTGCCTCCGTGACAGCCGCCGACACTACGGCCGCACCCGCCCGGATATCCGCTACCACGATTCACGCGTGTCACGAGAACCCGCGCACACGACACCGCAGGCCCGGCCCTGGCGTCCCGGCCGAACCTGCGATGCCCCGGCCAGTGCCCGAACTCCAACGCTTCAGACCCCGACCTCACCCCACACCCTGCCACTCCGGCCATCCTTGTCAAGGATGAAACCGGCCCTGAACTGGGCAATGTCCGGTTTCGAACAAAAAAGGGAGAGGCCTGGTGCTTGTCGGCGGACAGGTCGATACTCGGGTCATGACGCCCTGCACACGAGCCCGGCCGACCGGTGCTGGTTCCCGGGCAACCGGTAGTACTGCCCGGCGCGTCGGCCGCGTCCGCACACCCATCTACCTGCGCTGATGCAGCCAACGTCTTGCTGAAAACAACAAGAGGCCCCGCACGGCGGGGCCTCTTGGCGTACTTGGTCTGGCGGCTACAGCAGGTCGGGGAAGAACGACCAGCGCACGTCCTGACCCGAGGGCAGGCTGACGTAGCGCAGCAGCGGGTGCCCGCAGTCGCAGCAGGTCGCGGCCTCCCACAGCGCGGTGCGGCCGACCTCGCGGGTGGCGTTGGCGATCTTCACGAAATGGTCCTCGCCGCGGTCGCGGCATCCCGGCCCGAGCAGCCGCAGGGCCTCGTCCCGGGTGTCCGGGATGCGGGCGAACCGCAGCCCGATCCGCAGCGTGGTGCAGGCGGTGCGGGCGTCGATGTCGAGCCATTGCCGCATGAACGCGACGTCGAACACCTGCGGGCGGCGAAACCCGCTGTGCAGCATGGTGATCGTCGCCTCCAGCGGTTCGGGGGCAGGTCCGAGGATCTCGGCGGCACGGATGCCGAGATCCAGCATCTGCTCCCAGTCCGGGAGCACGGTGGCGGTGGTTGTGGTCATCAGATTGTCCTATGGGTGTGGTGGGTTACTCGTAGTAGGAGTTGGTGCCGGGAATGCGTTGCTCGCAGATGTGGTGCCCGCGCCCGGCGTCGACGATCTGCCCCAGCGGGCCGGGGCCGATCGCGCAGGGTGTGCCGACCGGCCACCGGTTGAAGTCGGAGCTGGGTGGGGCTCCCGCAGCGGGGGCGCCGGTGAGGACCAGCGCGGTTGCGGCGGTGACGAGACTCAACGGGAGAAGCTGGCGGCGCATCACGCTCGTCCTTCCCGCTCGCGCTTGCGGGCAAGCTCCATGCCCGCGCCGTGGGCGGTGCGGCGAGTGTTTGTTGCCTGGTCCGGTTCGGTGGATGTTCCGCACGGGTGGGCTTGGGCGAGGGCGGCCAGCCGCATCGCGGTGGCTTGCTCGCGGTCGATTCGCGGTCGTGAGGTCGACGGCAGTGGCTGGGTATCAGGGCCGTGGTGACGCTGGGCAGCGTCGGTGGCCGAGTACAGCCGGTCGCGCCAGTGCTGTTCACGCCCAGCACGGGTTTTGCCGTGCTTCCCGGCCGCGTGCACGCCTTGGTCGACGGCGGCGCGGATCTTCATCCGGGTCGGCGTATCGACTCCGGCGCCGCGCAAGGCCCGGCCGAAGCCGTCCATGTTCGTGTCGAAGCTCTGACGCTGCTCGGTGAGCTGGGCCGGGGTGAGCCCGCCGCAGGCCAGAGCGTCGATGTCGTTGCGGACCGTCTCCAGCGCCCATCCGGGTTCGGTGCGCGGGGACATGTCCACGCCCGCTCCGATGAGCTGCTTGATCGTATCGCCGGTGCGGGCGGCGATCTGGTGGGCGGTGTGGCCGTGGCGGCGCAGGTCGACGCGGCGTTTGGTGCGTTCGTCGACCAGCAGCAGTTCGGGCAGGTTGCGGTCGTCGACGCGGCCGAGGTCGATGTCGGCGACCAGCGCGGTGAGCGCGGCTTTCTCCGCCGGGTGCAATCCCGCCTTGGTGAGCAGTGCGCCGATGACGGCGCGGTCGCGGCCCATGCCGGCGATCATCTCCGCAACGTCGTCATCCAGCCGCAGCCCGCCGTCGGTGGTGGCGTCGTTGGCGTAGGCGGTGACATCGCGGGCGTCGCGGGCGAAATCGCGGATGCGGTCGGCCAAATCGTCGCGGTCGATCCAGTCCGGCCACGGCTCCATCTCCGCGTCGTCGCGGCCGTCGCGGATCGCGATGCCGATTTCCCGCACCCGCAGCTGGTCATCGGTGGTCATCACGTCGAGCTCACGAGCCATGGCCGCGCTGAAGTTGTCGCCGCGCTCGGCGAACCGCTCCAGCAGCTCACCGACCCGGCCACGAACCTCATGCGCGGGGTTGACCAGGACCGGCGTGTCCGTCAGATCGGTGCCGCTGACATCACCACGCAGGTAGTCGACGACGAATTCCACCCCGGACCGCACCGTGTTCGAGGCTCCGGCGTCGGCGAGAGCGGTCGAAAGCTGCGCGCGGCGGGACTTCTCCGTGGCCAAATACATCTCGGCGCTGGCCGGGGTGGGTGGCTGGCCGTGCCAGGCCATCACCGCCTCCATCACCCGCCCGTCCAGTGCCCGCGCCGACAGGACGTCCACAGCGGCGGCTTGGCGGTCGTAGACGACGCTGGCCTCGGTGAACCGCTGCCACCACTGCGCATCGAAGTCCGGGTCGATGCTGACGTCGTTCCCGTCGACGTCGATGACCACGCCGTAAGTGCCTGCGTAGTGGCTGATCAGCTCGTCCATGCGGCGCGTGGCCACCTCCGCCAGCTGCGGGTCGTAGCGCCACACGATAGCGGCGGCCAGAACCTCCATGGTCGATTCGCGGCCGGAGTCCCAGCTGAACCGGGTGAGCTGGGCTTCGGCCATCACCCGCGCACTGTCGATGTCGGTCTGGGCGTCGGTGTGCCCCATCGCGGCGTCGGCTGCGGCCTGGTCGAGCTCGTAAGCCTGCTCCTCGGCTCGGCGCAGCGCCACCGACGCCAGCAGATACGCCATCGTCTGGCTGTGGCCGGCGGGCACACCCAACCGCGGTGGCTCATCGGCGCCCACCGGTACGGACTGCTGCCGAGCAGTGTTGTCGGACATGATTTTTCCTCCCTTGATACGGGTTGGGTTGGCCCAGGACGGGCCGGGATCTACTTCTCGGTGCAGCTCGCCGCGGCTGATGCCGTGCCGTTCTGCGGCTCGGGCTTGGTGTTCGGCGGTGGCTTTGCGGATCGCGTCCAGTTGCGCGGAGCTGGCGGTGCGCTTGGGCGCCGCCTTGGCCAGGTCGAACAGGTGCGCTACCAGCGGTTTGCGGCCGCGTCGGCGCTTGCGGACCATGAATGCTGCGATGTCTTGCCCGTTGGGGCGAAGACCCGCCGCCCGAAGCTGACGGCGGGTCTTCAGATGAGCGGGCGCGGCCAACCACGGATAGGTCGGCACGCCCGCGTCATCAGCGTTACTGCTGGTGGTGATGTCCCCCTTGGTCACAACCCACCTCGTTCAACGACGCGAGCCCTGCGGCTTCACGACCGTCCTTGGCCGCGTTTGCGCCCGAGGTCCACACCCGAGCCCTGGCTGGTGCGCCGCGCTTTGGGCGCCTCACCGGGGGCGGTGGCCGCGCCGCCGGGGCGGGCTTGGGCGAGGTCGGCCAGCAGCAGCGCGGTGGCCGATTCGCGGTCGACACCGAGCGCGGTCAGCTCATCCACCAGCTGCTCGCGGCGCGACTGGCTGTCCCACCCCGGGACAGTCGCCCGCGTCTTGGCCTGATCGGTCTTCTGCCGCCGCACGGTCGCGGCCGCGGTGATCGCCTCGGTCTCCAACCGGCGGGTGACCGCGGTGATCTGCTGACGCGCATCGCGGTCGGTGACCCCGGCCTGGTCGAGTGCATCCGACAGCGCACGCCGGTGGGCGGCCAGCGCGTCGGGTTGAGCGTCGCCGTTGACGAACGCGTCGGTGGTGTCACGCGTCAACCGGTTGACCGCGCTCCATACCGGCTCGTAGGCCTTGGCCTGACCGTCCTCGACCTGATGCCCGGCCGCGGCGAGCGCCGCCACGACCGCCGCGCGGGTCTCCTCGGCGCGGCGCTGCGCTTGTTCGCGGGCCTCGTTGCGGCGGATCCGGTATTCGGATTCCTTGTCCGCCCACACGGTTTTCGGATCCGGGCCGGTGCCGGGCGCGTCAGCGTCGGCCAACGCGAGCTTGATCGCGTCGCGTTCGATCGGGGCCAACCCGGAGCCCTTGGCCTTGGCGGCGGACTCGATCTCCGCACGCAGCTTGGCGGCCTTCTTCTGGTCGGCCTCGATCTGGGAACGAGCCACCCGCACGTAGTCGGTGATCTTCTGCCCCAGCTGGTCCTTGTCGACTGCGTCCGGCCACAACGGCGGGAACTCGTGCCCTGGTGCGGCTTTGATCGCCTTGCCGCGGGCGCGGGCGGTGTCGCGGTCGGCTTCGGGCAGATCAGCGACCAGACGGGTCAGCTCTGAGACGACCTGGCTGGTGTCGGCGCCGCGCGCCAGACGGGCCTGGTACTCCATCAGCGCGGCGTCCATCTTCGCGCGGGTGTCGGCGTCGGCACCCCAGTTGGCCTGCCCGATCCCCGCGCGCGGGTCGGCGGTCAGGTAGTCCAGCGCGAACAGCACCTTGTCCTGGGCGGCCTGGTCGGCCTCGGCGAGCAGGAACCGCACCCGCGCTCGAGCGGCCTCCTGCGTGGACTCCACACCCGGCGCGGGTGGGGTCGAGCTGCGGCGCATACCCAGCGATTTCGCCGCCGCCTGCGTGTACTCCTCGATCGCGGCGTACACGCCCTGGCGCTGATCGGGGTTGAGCGTGGGGATCTCGGCGGTAGCGTTGATCGCGTACTTCTGCGCCAGCCTGGCCCGATTCATCGACGCACGGTCGGAGTAGGCGTTGTGCACCATCCGCTCGACCGCGTCCTCGTCGCCGCCACGCGACAGTTCGTCGACGTCGACGTTCCAGCGGTCGCGCAGCCCGGCCGCCAGGCTCTGGCGGACCTGTTCGGCTTTCGCGTCGTCCACGCTCCAGGAAACGGCCTCATACCAGGCTTCGACGACGTCGTCGGCGCTGGCGGTCTTCCACCAGTTGTCCGATCCCGCGCCATCGAGGGAGGCGTGCATCGCCTTGCGTTCGGCTTCGAACCGCTGCGCGGCCAGCTCCGCGTCGGCGGCGGCCTGACGCGCCGCCACCTCCATCTCGCGCATCCGGCGGGCAGCGGAGGCCTGCGCCCACTGGGTCATCATGCTCAGCAACATCCGCGTGAATGAGGCCATCTCGCGGGCGGCGTGGTCGATGTCTGCGGCGTGGTGTTCGCTCACAGGGGTTTCCTCCTCAGGGGTGATGTCGTCGTCGGCCGGATCCGGCGGCGGCTCGTGCTCGTAGTCGGGGCCCGGCTCCAGGGGTTGCGGTGCGGGGCTCGGGTCGGGTGCGGTGGCGTGCTGGCGTTGCGGCTCTGCCCGCTGTGGTTGGGCGTGGTGGAGGTGGCCGGCGGGCGGTGCGTTGAGCGCGCCCGCCAGGACCGAGGCATCGACACGGACGAACTCGTCCAGCTCCACCCCGTGCCCGGCGTCGATGTGCTCGGAGAGGTCCTTGCCGGTCGCGGCCTCCACGACGAGCAGCTCCTGCACGCGGCCGGTCAGCATCTGCGCGACCTGGGCGGCGTGCCGGTACCCGGCGGTGTCCTTGTCGGCCACGATCACCACCCGCGCGGCGCCGCGCAGCTGGTGGGCGTGCTCGCGGCGGAAGCTCCCGGCTCCCATCGCGTTGCAGGTCGCGACCAGGCCCGCGGCGCGGGCGCGGTCGGCGTCTTTCTCGCCCTCGACCAGCCAGATCGTTTCGCCGTCGGCGACGCCCTGGCGCACCTCGGGCAGCTGGTAGAGCACCGGCGCGAACCCACCGCCGGACCAGCGGCCCCCGGCGTCGCATTTGCGCTGCCGGAACTGCTTTTCGATGCCGTTCTCGTGCGGGATATGGATCCGCACAACCTCACCCAGCGGGTTGCCTCGCTCATCGGTGTAGCTGTAGATCGCGGCTTGGCGGCGCGGGCCGGTCACCTTCCCCAGCCGGTCACGACGCGACTGGAACGGGATGACATTGCCGCCCTCGCGGCCCTGACCCTGCTGCCGGTTCTCCCGCTGCCCGGCCTGGCGGGACTCACCGGCCTGGCGAGCCTGCCCCGGCTTGGGGGCGCGGTGGCTGAAGCCGCGGCGCGGAGCGTCGAACAAGTCCCGCACACCCAGGCCGACGGCGTGCAGGACTTCCTCGTCGGTGCACTCGCCGGTGAAGCACCGCACGACGGTCTTGCGCTTGTCCGGGTCGTAGATCAGCCCAAGGCTGGGGTTGTGGTCGTCATGCGACGGGCACCGGTACTTGGTCCACTCCCCGTACGACGATGCGGGACCAGGCTTGCGGCCGTTCGCGACGGCGTGAGCGTCCAGGGCTGCGGTGATGCGATCGAACGACGGCCGCGCAGCCGCGGCCGTCGTCTTCGGGTCCGGCTTGCTCACCGGGACGCCCCGCGATCGCTTCGCCCGCCGCCGAGCGCCTGCGTCAACGGGCGCCACCACGGCTGCGAGGGCTCCACGGCCTGGGTGTTCACCGGCACCGGGAACTCCAGCGCTACACCGTGGCTGGGCGGCTGGAAAGCGGCCCGGCCGACCGTGGCGCGCAACTGCGCGAGTTCCTGACGGAGGTCGGTGTAGTCCTGGCGCAGGCTCTGCCACTCCCGCAGCTGCATGTGCGCGGTTTCGACGATCGCGGTGACCAACTCGTCGCGGTCCTCACCCGCCAGCAACTGCGGCGCCAGAGCGGGGTTCTCGATGATCCACCCGGCCGTGATCGCCACCTCCGCCTGCTGCCGCGAGTCCCGCTCCGCAGCGGGCCGGTCGGCCGCCGATCCGGTGTGGGTGATCGCTTCGCCGCGCAGCGCGGTGATCTGCTCGGCCATCACGTCCCGCTCGACCGCCTCGACGTCGCCCTCCCGGGCTGCCGCGGCCTCGACGGTGCGGTTGCGGGTGCTCACCCACTCTCGGTAGGCGTTCGGGTCGGTGACCACCTGCCAGGCGCGGTTGTCGCGCACGAGAGCGGCGTCGTACTCGCCCGAGGCCAGGCTGGCGACCACCCGCTCGGCGCGGCCGGCCTCCGAGACGGTCAGTACGTCGGTGGCGCGGGCGGTGACCAGGATCGCCTCCGCCGCTTCCACGAACCGCAGCTCCCCGCGGTCGAGCAGATCACGCGGCCGGGTGAGCAGCGTCTGCTCCATGAACGGGTCAGCCGCACTGCACAGTTGGGCGAAGGCCTGCTCCACCCCGGTGCGGTCCAGCAGCTCGTAGTCGCCCGGGTGCAGGCTGTCGGGACGGAACGGGCGCAGCCCGGCGGCGTCGACGAACTCACCTCGCTCGTTGGTCCAGCCGCTGCGGTCGCTGGTCAAATGCCCCACGATCCGCGTCGCCCGCGAGGTCAGCCACGTCTGGTAGGCGTCCGGGTCGGTGGCCAGCTGCCAGGTGTCCTCCCCCGCCAGACCCCGCACGTCCTCGAAGTTCACCGCCGCCGCGACCAGCCGATCCAGCCGCGCCGCCTCACCGGCGGTGACGACGTCACTGGTGCGGATCGTGGACACGACCGCGTCGGCCATCTCCCGCAGCTGGCTTTCCCACCGCGCCGCACCACCGTCGGCCTGGTCGGGGTCGGTGCCGACGTGCTCGACCAGCTCAGCGACCGTGGCGCGCAACGCCTCTCGGGTCAGCGAGAAGTCGTGGCCGCTGGCCTGAACCGGCCGCAGCCAGATCGCGTCGGGGAAATCCGTGGTGGGCGCGAAGGCCTCGACCCACGCGCCGGGGTCGGCGGCGGGGTTCTCGGTTTGCGCGCTCATCCACGCCTCGTACAGCTCGGCATCGGCGACCCGCTCCCAGGCGTAGGCCGAGTCCGCGCCGTCGAGCAGCTCGGTGACCACGACCTCGGCGCGAGCGGCCTCATCGGCGTGCAGCATCTGACCGGCCCGCACCGCGGCGAGGATCTGCTCGCCCAACCCGAGCGCAGCGTCGTCGATCGCGTGGCGGGTTCGGCGCGACAGGTCGTGGATGGCGTCGATCAGCTCAGCCCGACTCCGCAGCGACGACATGGCGTCAGCGGCCTGTGAGGCGGGCGAAAAGGCGTCCGACATGGGTTGTCCTCCCGGTTGTTGTGGTGGAGACAGCCCCGGCCTCGGTGAAGGCCGGGGACGACAGGACCGCGCCGGGCGAGGCCAGCGGCAGCGGCTTGAGTTGGCCGTTGATGAAGTGGCCTTTGACGGAGCAGAACTTGAAAGGCCCGGCGGGGTCCATGAGCCGGGTCATGTGCGGGTGGCAGTGATCGCGCCACCACACCGAGATGCCGGTCTTGCCGTCGAGGCGGTAGTGCTCCCACGCCCGCCACATGGCCTCGAACGTCGAGGTCGCCTCCGGGTGCTTGAGGTACCAGGGGCACCACGCGTTGGAGGTGACGTCGTCATCCACGTGCCGCGCGTACGTCGGGGCCAGCCAATGAGTGACCCACTCGATGTAGTTGGGGAAGCACGGCTGCGGCGGCTCCTCCCCGCCTTGACCGCCCTGCCCGGTCGGGGCGGGGTCGGCGGCTTCCATCTCGTCGACCTTCGCCAGGACCTGCCGCTTGAACAGGTCCTCGCCGTCGTCGGGGAACTGGCTCACGCCGCTCCCTCCTCTCGCTGCTCGTCGCCGCCGAGCACCGGCGGCAGCTGGACGGGAAACAGCGCTGCCGCAGCCTTTGCGGTCTCAGCGGCAGCGGCCTTGATGTCGGCCTTCACCCGAGCGCCGTAGGGGCGATCCCAGAACGGGACCGTCGCGCACAAGGTGGCGGGGAAACCGCTGCCGAACACGACCATCCGGCCGCGCGGCAGCGCCTGAATGTCGGAGACGGTGAGGGTCTGGCGCTCGGTGAGGCTGCGCGACACACTGCGACCGGAGCTGGAGGTCGACACCGAGCCGGTCAGCTCGTGGTGGGAACCGACCGCTTCGGCGCGCTCCCGCAGGAACGGCACGTCGTCCAGGCCGGAGCCGAGCACGCGCACGTTCGCCGCGCCCCACAGCGCCTTCATGCCGCCGGGGCCCCAGCAGCGCTCGCCCTGAGCCCAGGACTGCAACACCGTCAGCACGACGATTCCGCGTGATCCGTAGTGGCTGTAGAGCTTCGGCAGATCCCGCCAGCGCACCACGTTGGCGGCCTCGTCCAGCACCGCGGTCACCGGCGTCGGCAACCGGCCACCGTGGGCGACACCGCGCTGCACGGACGCCTCCAGCACCGCGGCGGTCAAGGCGTTGAGAATCGGCCCCGCCGACCCGGCGCCCTCCATACTCAGCAGATAGAGCGTGTTGGAGTCCGACCACGCGAACGAGCGGTGATCGAAGCGCCGCCGACCCTCGCCGTGCTCGATCCACGGCCGCAGATCCGGGGACTTGATGATCCGCGCCATCTTCCGGGCGGTGCCGAACACACCCGAGCGCTGCTTGGGGTCCTCGTTGTACATCGCGAACAGACCCTTGGCGGCCATGTGGTGGCCCGCGAGGTCGAGGATCCGGGCGGGTTCGGTGTTGGTCTCGGCGGTCAGCCACTCCCACACCTGCGAGATCGGGCGATCCGACAGCGCCGCCGCCAGCAGCAGCTGCGCCAGCAGATCCTCACCAGCCGGGTCGAAGAACGCATCGCGCTTGGCGTCCTGGCCGTCGTCGCCGTCGGCGAAATGACCCGCCAGCCGCGCGGCGCGCTCCTCGGCACCCCACACCAGCTGCGGCTCCGCGTCGCGGTCACCGATGCCCTGGGGCTCATCGACGAACACCGGGCCGTCCTCGACGACATGCAGTCCGGCAGACGGTTTCGGCAGGTCCGGGCGCTGCTCGGGCGGGATCACATACGACAGCGGGTCCCAGCTGAACGGCTCCGTCGCACCGTTGATGCGCTGGGGGTCGAACACGAAACAGTCGCCGATCTCCTCGCGCATCTTGCGCGTCGCGGTGACCACGTCGTTCTTGTTGCTGGTCGTGATCACCGTGCCCGCTGCCTCCAGCACCGCCGGAATTACGCGGCTGGTCGACTTGCCCTGACGGGGTCCCCAGATGTCGACGTGGAGGTCTTCGAACGACCCGAACAGCCACTGCCGACCCTCGATCGACACACCGATCGCCACCCCAGGCCGGGACGGGATCCGCTGCTTGGCAGCAGCTTCCGCGTTGGGGAAGGCCACCTTCAGCCGCTTGGCGGCATCCGAGGCAGCGCGAGCCATCAACGGGGCCAACGCGGCACCGCGGCCCATGAAGCGGGCGCGGTCATCGATCGGCAGCCGCTCAAGCTTCGGCCGCCGGCCACTGCCGCTGCCGATGCGCTGCCAGCTCTTCGTGCGCACCAATCGGGTGCACACCGCCGTGAAGCCCAGCGCCGCAAACGATCCGCCGACCAGGCAGCACGCCGACGCCGTCGCCGCACCCGACCACACCACATCGCCCATCACCGTCATGTGCGCGGCCAGCGACAGCGGATTCCACGGAACGTCCTGTTCGGGGCCACCGAAGAACGGCGCCATCCGCAGCGACAGCGACGCCCCCAACGACGTGGTGCCGATCGCGGAGACCGCGATGAGTTCCTTCCACTCCCCTGCGGCGCCCGCGCCTTGCGCCGGGTCCTTGATGCGGCGATCCACTGATCAGCCCTGCCTTTCCACGTCGAAAAAGCGGCCGACGACGACGCGAGTCGCGCCGTCGTGGCCGTGAATGGTTTGGATGTCCTCAAGGCAGGCCGCCTCGACGGTCGTGCGGACCGCGCCGCGCCAGCGCATCGACACCGCGCCGTCGGGCCAGATCACGCCGTCAGCGACCACACCCGTGCCGGAGAACCCGGTCACGTCGACGTCGCGGTGCAGCTGGAAAACCCGCACACTCGTGGCCGTTTCGGTGTTCGTCACTGCGCACCCCCGTCCGGAACCGCCGAGGTGGTGGTGCGCAGACTGCAGAACGGCTCACACGGGCCCAGCGGGCGCGGCGTCGCCGGTGCCGAACCGTCATGGCCGGGGAACGCGGCCACGACCAGCAGCAGCGTCAGCACCGCGACCGTCAGCACCGTCGCGAAAGCGCCGACCATGTGGCCGATCCCGGAACGCATCACCGGTCCAGCCCCATCGCCCGCTCCGCCGCAGCACCAGCCCGCATCGCCGCCAAGCCGACCGCTTCCGCTGTGGTCAGTCCCAGCGCGGCGGCCCACCGGCCGATCTCACGCTCCTGGCCTGTCGCGGAGTTCACGGCCGCGACCTTCATCGCCGCGAGCGCCTGATCCTTGGTCAGCTGACGACCCGGCAGGTAGTCCACGGTCCATCGACCGTTACCGGCATAGCGGGCCATGTGGCCGGTCTGCTCGCTGGACATCACGTGCCGACCCACATGCACCGTCGCCACCGCAGGAGCCGACACCGCCCGCGCGAGCAGCTGCGTAGCGTTCATCGCGACCACACCGCCCACTCGGCCGCCGTGGTCGGCCACTCCGATTGCATGCAGCGGATCACCGCGTCCAACACATCCAGCCCCAGCGGCCGCGCCTGACCGGCCAGCAGCTTCCACACCATCGCGGTGTTCGGGCTATCGACCCACAGCAACTGGTCCCACTCGGCCACGATTTCGGCCAGCGTGAGACCGGCCACCGCCTGCACTCCGTTGACCAGGCGATCCGGCGCGAACGAAAGCCGGAACACCCCCTCCGACATCTCGTAGGCGACGTGGTCCGACCGCGTCGCGGTCAACCACTGCCCCTCTCGCCGAACAACCATCAGGCCTCCTACTCATTCGTGTGCGCGCTGTGTGCGCGTCGCGCACACGATTGAGTATGACCGTGATCGCTATCACGCACAAGGGCGCACACGAAGGGAAAAAGACGAGTTGTGCGACGCTGTGATCCATAGCGCGCACACGCGCACACGAGTGTTAGCCTGGGCTGGATCGATACCTAGACAAGGAGGTCGTTGTGACTCCGCATCTGCAGAGGCCCGAGCCGGTCTACATGCAGCTCGTGGCTCACTACCGCGATGCGATCACCAGCGGTGATCTACGCGAGGGTGAGCGCATGCCGAGCGTGCGCGAGATCGCCGAGCAATGGCAGGTTGCTTACACCACCGCCGCGAAGGCGATGCGCCAGCTGGCCGCCGATGGGCTGGTCTCAACCAGCAAGCAAGGCACGATTGTGGCGTTTCTTGAGAACGGCACCTTCAGCCCAGCTGATCGGCTGCGCTCGGTACAACGGGGCCGGGTGATCTACCCGCACGGCGCTTCGAAAATCATCTCCGCTGAGTTGACCACTGCTCCGCAACACGTCGCTGACGCGATGGGCATCGAGCCTGGCGATTCAGTTGTCCGCCGCGAACGCGTGACTAAGCACGGCGACGTGCCAGTCACGTGGTCAGTGACATGGATGCCGGGTGAACTGGCAGAAGCGGTCCCAGAGCTGCTGGATTTGCAACCGATCCCCGGCGGACAGGGAACCGTTGGCCTGCTCAAGGAGAGGACCGGACGCTTTCCGGACACCAACGCCGACAGCTACCGCCAATGCGCGGCACGGGCCACAGCCGAAATCGCCGAGCACCTCGGCATCGCCGAGGGCGATCCTGTGCTGCTGGGTGAAAACCGCTGGCCTGAGAAGTCCGGTGCCGTACTGGAATTCGGTGAGTACGTAATTCCTGCGGGTCACTGGGTCACTGTCACGAAATGACGCACCAGGTGCCAGACTCCGGGCAGCCGCCGGTAGATGCGGCGATCGCTTCAAACAAGGCGCTCTGGGACGAATGGGCCGCCATCCACGCGCAGGGCAGCTGGTACAACCTCGACGCGGTCCGGGCCGGAGCTGACAAGCTACGGCCCTACGAGGTGGCCGAAATCGGAGAAGTCGCCGGCCTCTCCCTGCTACACCTGCAATGCCAGATCGGCACAGATTCGGTGTCCTGGGCCCGCCGCGGCGCACGTGTCACCGGCGTTGATATCTCTCCTGTCGCGATCCAGATCGCCACAGATCTCGCGCGTGACGTGGGCGTCGACGCTCAATTCGTCGTCTCGGACGTGATGCGCCTCGACGAAGTTCTGACCGGCCAATGGGACATCGTGTATGCCTCTCGCGGCATTCTTGGCTGGCTGCCCGACCTCACCATCTGGGCGCAGATCGTGAGCCGCTTCGTCGCTCCAGGCGGGTTCCTATACCTCACGGACGTGCATCCCGTCGCCAAGACTCTCGATCCGTCCACGCCGGAAGTACGTGTCAGCCAACCGTATTGGCACCGATCCGAGCCTTTTCGACATGCGGTGCAGGGGTCCTACGCCGATCCGTCGGCACTCGTCGAGTCCAGTGAGAAGTATTTATGGACGCACAGCACAGGCGATCTGTTGACAGCGATCGCGGATGCTGGCCTCCGGTTGGAGTTCTTTCACGAGTTCCCTTGGCTGGATAGACAACTGCCCAGCTTGACCCAACGCGGGCAGCGAGAGTTCATTCCCCCCCATGGCATTGAGCTGCCGCTCTACTTCTCCTTACGAGCACGCATGCCTTAGACCGTTGTCCACACAGTTTGTGTGGACAACGTTGCGGCGTGTCGGCTTCGCCCCGGACCGGATTACATCTAGAAAGGTCGCTATGGCCAGACCAGTCACGCTACCGCCGACCAAAGGCGTCGGCCTGCAACTGTCTCGCGATGTAGTCGACGCGGTCCAGGAAGCGGCGAAAGCGCACGGCCTGACCCAGCGTGCCGTGTACGAGCTAGCGCTACGGCGACTGCTCGGACTCCCCGACTATCCCGGACTACCACCGAGCCACCAGGAGGCCTTGAAACTCCCGGCCTGACCCGCCCGGAGAACCCGCTCGCCCTAGTGCGGGCGTGACACCCACCCCAGAAACGGGTGAAGGCCCCCAGTTGGCGCTGGAAGGCCTTCGGTTGGACCCCGATACCCACTAGGAATCCGCTGCTTGTGCTAAGCGTGCACAAGGGTAGCAAGAGTGCGAATTCGCAACCAAGTGATACGGCCGAGGCCGCAGATCACAATTTGCGACCTGCACTCTTCCCGCTACCTGACGACGATGTTCCAGCTCCTGCCGATGCGGCTCGTGAGCTGGCTTGGGCGACTCTTGCCCCGCTCATCGCGGCGCGGCCGTCGATGCGGCTGATCGATCCCGACACGAACACCACGTCGTCGACTCGGCGGCTGACTCGGCGCCCGCCGGCTGACCCGGCCGCGGTGCCGGTCTACGACGCCGCCCGCCGCACGCGGTTGCTGGCGCTGGATTTCGACTCCAAGCGTGGCGGGCCGGTGCAGGTGGCCCAGGACGTCGCCTACGCGAAAGCGTGGCTGCGCGCATGCGGCGCGCTGCCGGTGTCCGATCTCAACCCGGCCAACCGCGGCCGCCACGTCATCGCGGCCTTCGCTGCCGGTGAGACCCACAGTCGCGACGAGATCGAGCCCGTGATGCGGTTGCTGGGCTCACGATTGCCGACGCTGGATATCGGCCTGATGCTCAACCCGCGCACGGGCGCGATCACCCCGCCCGGGTCGGCGACCCGCGACGGCGCGGTCCGCGAGCTCGACGGCGCCGTCGACGAGGCGGCGGTTGCGCTGCGCCAGGGTGCGGAGCCCGGCCTGCTCGCGCGTCTGCGGGAGTACCTGGGTGTCGGCCCCGACCACACCACCCCCGAGCAGCCTTCCACGGTCCCTGTGGAGCTGTCTGCGGACCTGTGGGAGGGCGCGGGCAGCTCGGCGCGGCTGCGCGCCACCTGGTGCTGGAGAAGCCCTCTTCCGGGCGCCGTGGAGGCGTTCGCGGTCACCGGCGCCATGCCCACCGATGGCCGTTGGCCTTCCCGGTCGGAGGCGCGTGCCAGTGTCCTGGCCGCATGCGCAAAACGTGGCTGGAGTCTCGATGACGTACGCGCTCGTCGCGATGACACCTGGCGTGGGCTGGCGGGCGCGTACGCGCATTACCGCCGCCCCGACGAGGCGCTAGCCGCTGACTGGGAGCGCATCTGTACCCGTTGGATCACAGCCAGCTCATTAGTCCGGTCTCCCGAACACAGGTCAGGAAACCTCACACCCCCCGAAGGTGCCTACGGCTCGAAATCTGCTCCGCTGCACAGCGATACCCACTCCCGCTGGCTTGCCACAGCTCACGCGTGGGTCCACCAGACTTGGCCTGGTCAGCAGCATCGGTGGACGGTGATCGCGGTGCTCGACGCACTGGCCTACGCCGCGCTGGTGGCGGGCAAGTCCGGGCGGGACGGCACACCATTGGTCGCGGTCGGTGTGCGCGCGCTGGCGGGTTTCGCGGGGTTGCTGTCGGTCGGGACGGTCGCTGATGTGCTGGCGGACCTGCGGGAGCGGCCGGGCAGCCCGATCCTGCGGATCCGCCGCGCGGTGCACCGGGAGGCTGACTGCTACAGCTTGGTCACTGCCTACAGCGGCTCGGAGCTGGACCAGGCCGTGGCGCCGGTACCAGCCGACCGCGTGCAGCTGCGGCCGGTCCACGACGCGTGGAAGGTGCTCGGACTGCACCACCGCGCGGTCTACCAGCTGGTCGTCGACACCGGCCTCACCAACGTCGCCGACGTGCTCGCAGCCGCGGGCGTCGGTCGCAGCACCGGCTACGACACCCTCGCGGTGCTCGCCCAGGCCGGGCTCATCACACGCGGCCGCGGCACCGTCTCCCCCGGTCCCGTCTCACTCGACGACATCGCCGCCGCCCACGGCCTACGCGAGGTGCGCGCCGAATTCCTCGCCCGGATCCAGCGCCAGCGTGCCCAGTGGCACGCCTGGCTCGAGCTGCGCCACCAGATCCCCGCCGACCACGACGGCGGCGCTGAGCCGACCGTGCAGCTCGCGCCGTGGGACCTGGACTCTGGCCTGGACGAGGCGATTTGGGCCGCCCAGATAGCCGCTGGACCCCCAGAATGACGCGCACTTAGTTGCGGCGACGTGCCGTCACGAAGCTTGGTTGAGGATGTGCAGGACTGCATCGAGAAGAGCAGGCTCGAGTTTGTCGCGCAGCACCTGCGCGACGTCGTCGGGTGTGCTGCTCTTGGGAATCTTGACCGCCGAAGTCGTGGAAAGACTCTTTCCATCCTCGGCACCGCTCGCAGAACCGGAGTCCGGCTCGGTGATGAGCCGGGCCGGGTCGTAGGGCTGGCCGAGTTCCAGCAGCGCCCGTTGAGCTTCGGCGGGAAGTACTGCGATCTTGAGGGCCTTCTGCACTGGCATCGCCAGGTCCGACACCATGCCCTGGAACTCGGGGATCAGGTCCAGCAGCTGGAGACGCTGGTTCACCTGGGTGTGGGAGATTCCCATCCGTTCGGCGAAGGCCCGCTTGCTCTCGCCGGTCATCGCGAGCACCGCGGCCATCTCGCCGCCCTCGCGGATGGGGTCGTAGGGCTTGCGGTGGTAGTTCTCGATGATCCCGCTTTCCTTGCTCAGCCTCGGATCGGCGAGCCGGTCATTGCGGTGCAGCGGCAGCCTGTCGACCTTCTTGTGCCGGGCAGTGGCGAGCCTGCGGTTGCCCATGATGACGACGTAGCGGACCTCGTCGGCGAACTTGTCGTGCGGATGGTGTTCCAGCCACGCCTCACGCGAGCACACCGTCACCGCCTGCAGGATGCCGAACTCGTCGACCGTCGCGGCGAAGGCCGCCAGCTCCGGATCGGCTTCCGGGTCGTACTCACGCGCCCACCGCGGGTTGTCCGGCCGGTGCGCGAACTCCGCCAGCGGCGCGTCCATCTGGGAGGCCGGCGGGGGAGCAGCGGACGCACCATCGGCGGAAACCTCGGCTCGCGTGGTGGTCAGCACCGCCGAGACGATCGCCGCGGTATCGCTGTGGGCCGTGGACGGCAGGCCACTGGATCCGCTGCGGCTCTTCTTCGGTCGCTGCGGCGCGGGCATCAGGCCGCCTCGTCCGCGCGCTGGCGGGCGAGGATCTCCTCCGCCAGGTCGTCGTACTCGCCGACGTCTTCGGGGATGAGGCCGTAGAACTCGTCGTAGGCGACTCCGCGCGAGATTTCGGTGTTCAGCACATCCAAGCCCAGCGCGTACGGGGTGTCGGGATCCAGCTCGCCGGTGTCGCTGACCAGGTTCGAGGTGAGCGCTTCGCGTGCCTCCTTGGCCTTGCCCTTGTGCGCGGCGGGGCAGCGGGTCAGCAGGACGCTGACCTCGAGCGGGGATCCGGAGTCGTTGACCGCGACGGCGCTCTGATAGGTCGGCACCAGTCGCCGCAGCTCGGCGCGGAACGGGCCGACCGGACAGATCAGCCAGTCCGCGTACAGGCAGCCGTGGGTGAAGTTCTCTGGCTGCTCACCACCGGTATCGATGATCACCACATCTGCGGCGGTCGAACGCTCGACCGTCCGGGCGTATTGCGACAGCGGCCCGTCGCTCTCGTGCCAGATCGCGAGCTGGAACGGGACCTTGTCACCGACCCGCTCCGCCTCCTGGACCCAGTCGGTCGCACCGCGCGTGCGGGTGTCGGCGCAAATGACGACCACCTTCCGGCCCCGGCGCACCAACGCGACAGCCGTGAGGATCGCGCTGGTCGTCTTGCCGGGGCCGCCCTTCAACGTCGAGAACAGGACTCGCAGGACTCGGCGGGTATCTGCCGTCGTCATGGGCTGTGACTCCTAGCTAAGCCCCGCCCCGTGGAAAGACTCTTTCCACGGGGCGGGTGCGGCGAATAGGAAGCGAGCATCTCCTGCCTCCCTACGGGACAGGGGCCGCCACCTGGCTCGATTCAGCCGAGACGATACCGCGCGGTAGTCGGCGAAGAGAACGACCACACCGGCGCATGAGCCGCTTCTCCCACGTCCACACCCCCGCTCTCGACGAAAACCCCTGGTCGCCAAGCTCACACCGCTCGCCGACCCGGCCGGTGAGCGGAGTGTCTGTCCGCTGGTCCTGACAGCGTGAGCAGGTTCGATATGTTTCGACAAAACGTTTTATTGAAACGATACAATTTGTTTTTAACGACAATACGTAACATAATTGCGGTAGAATCGAGGTATGAGCGAGCAGTCAGAGACCCCAGTCGCCGAGTCGGCAGCTGGTGAGCAGCGCGTGTGCAAGTTCCCGATCGGTCTCGACGCGGAGACCGGCGATTTCCAGGTGTGCGGGCGGGCGGTGTCGCTGGCGGCGCGTCCGGGCCGCCAGGCGAGCTACTGCGGTGAGCCCCATACGGATCCGGATGGTCAGCGCCGCACCCATGACCGGACCACCGCGTTTCAGCGGCGGCGGGAACTGCAACTGGCGGCGGCCGGTCAGGTCGCGCCGCGCCGGGAGCGGTCGAACGCGCCCCGGCCGGTGACGTCGTCGCGGGCGTCGCTGTCGGAGCTGCTGGCGCAGGTGGAGATGGTGACGACCGCGCACCGGGAGCAGCTGGGGGAGTTGGTCGGCCGGGTGCACGAGATCGTCGCGACCGCGATCGATCCGGATGCGGCGGTCGCGGAGGTCACGCAGATCCGCCGTGAGCACGAGGCCGAGCTGGCGGTGGCGAATACCCGTGCGGACGAAGCCGAGGCCGACGCGATCAGCGCCCGCCGCGAGCGTGACCGCGCGCTCGAAGATAAGGCGCTGGCCGAGGGCGCGGCCGAAGACGCGATCGCCGCCCGGGACCAGGCACGTGCCGACGCGGAGGAGCGCATCGCGGCCGCCGAGGCTTCCGCTGCTGAGCAGGTCGAGATCGTGCGCGCTGAGGCCGTAGCGCAGATCGAGGCCGCCCGCACCGAGGCTGCCGAGCAGGTCGCTGCTGCCCGTGCGGAAGCCGATGAGCAGGTCGCGGCGGCCGAGGCCGACGCCGCCCGTGCCCGCGGTGAGGCAGAGCAGGCCGGTGCACAGCGCGACGCGGCGATCGTCGACCGCGACTCAGCTCGCGCGCAAGCTGCCGAGCGCATCGCGGCGGTTGAGGCACAATCACGGGAGCGGATCGCGGCCGCCGAGCAGGCCGCCGCTGCTCGCGTCGATCAGGTCGAGCACGACGCCGCGGTCCAGATCACCGAGGCTCACGACGCTCGTGACGCCGCGGTCGCGGCGCGGCACCGCGCTGAATCCGCCCAGGCCGCCGCCGAGCAGGCCGCGGCCGATGCCCGGACCGAGGCTGACCGGCTCCGCGGTGAGCTCACCGATCTGCGCACCCAGCTGGCCGGCGCCCGAACCGAGGCCACGGATCTGCGGGGCGAGCTTGCCGCCGCCCGCGCGGATGCGACCTCCGCCCAGCGCGCGGCCGCCGACGCCGACGCCGATGCGCAGCGGCTTCGGGCCGAAGTCAGCGAAGTGCGAGCCGATCTGGCTACGGTGCGGTCGGAAGCTCGCGCCGACCGGGAACAGCTGCGCAGCGACCACGCCGCCGAGATCACCCGCATCCAGTCCGCAGCTGACGCCCGCGCCGACGCGCTCGAGCGCGCCCTGGCCGCCGCCCAGAGCACCATCTCCCGCCTGGAATCCGAACTCACACAGAAACGCCCGGGCCAGAAATGACGGGCCACAGCACCGACCAACCCCGCGATCCGCGACACCGCCGAGAAAGGTTCCCCCTGATGTCCTCCCGTTCGAAACCCCGAACCGCCCCTCCCGATGGGGACGCCCTGATCGAGGGGGCGCTGCCCGACCGGGTGCAGATCGCCCATGAGCGTCTGGCCCACCAGGACGACCCGGCGCTGCTGGAAGCATTGTCGGAGCGTGAGCTCGTCGACGCCCGCGAGTTGGCCGAGCTGGTGCGCGACCACGAACGCAACGAGAAGCGTGCGCGGATCCAGGCCGCCGCCGACGCCGCCGAACGGGTGCGGCGCACCGCCGCGCAGCTGGCCGAGCGGGAAGCCGCGGACCTGCTGCGGGCCGCGCAAGCGATCGGGGAGCAGCGCCACAGCAGCAGCCCGCACGCCAAAGTCGCTCGCCTGCATCAGCGCAAACCGCGGGTACTGGGGCTTCTGGCCGGTGTGGTCGCGTTCTCGATGCTGTTCTCCGCGGTCACGGTGCAGCAGAACATCGCCCCGACCGGCGGCGCCACCAATCCGATGTTCTGGCTGTCCTACGGCCTGGAGGCCCTGATCAGTGTGGTGCTGGTCGCGTTGATGCTGTCGACCGCCGACACCGCCGAGTGGGGTGTCATCGACAAGCTGTGGCAGGTCTACACCGTCGAGGGCGTCCTGCTGACCGCGAGCATCGCGCTCAACACCTTCCCCTACCTCCGGGAGGGAGATGTGACCGGTTTCGGTGTGCACGTGGTCGCGCCGATCATGATCGGCGTCGCCCTGGTCACCCACCGCCTGGTCGCCGAACGCTACGGCCACGCCATCGAACGAGCCACCGCCGAAGTCCCCGACCACGAGGACCTGCACGCCCGCCTGGTGGCCCTTACTCAGGTCGGTGACGCCGGGAACCAGATCCTGCCCGACATCCTCACCGCGCGGCCCGAACCCGTCCGGCACGAGGCGACGGCCGACGACATCGAGATGCCGGCCACCGAGCATCCTGCGGAGCAGCCGGGCGAGCGGAGCACCGCTACGGAGCACCCGAACGGAGCACCTGCTACGCAGCGCCCGATGGTTGCTGCTGCGGAGCACGAACCGAGCACCCCGCCCGTCGAGCAGAGCACCGTTGTGGAGCAGCCCGCTACGGAGCACCCTGCGCAGCAGCCGGGCGAGCGGAGCACTGCTACGGAGCACTCTGCGGAGCACCTTGTGGAGCACTCTGCGGAGCACGAACTGAGCAGTCTGCGGAGCACCCCGGACGCTACGGAGCACCTTGCGGAGCAGCGGAGCACCACGGCACCCGAGGCCGAATCTTCTCCTCGTGAGGTCGAGCCGGACGTCGAGCAAGCCGCGCCCGTACCCATCGAAGCGCTGGTAGAACCGGTGGCCGCCCAGCCGGACACCGAGGAGACCGAGCCTGCCGAGCAGGTTGTGGAGCACCCTGCGGCGCGAGCGATCGAGCGGCAGAGCACCGTTGTGGAGCATCCTGCTACGGAGCACTCGGGGACTGCTGCGGAGCACGAACCGAGCAGTCCGCCCGTCGTACGGAGCACTCAGCGGAGCACCACGCCCGCTGTGCGGAGCACCCTGCGGAGCACTTCGGTTCTGGCGGAGCGCCGTGCGGAGCAGCCCACGGAGCACCGCAGGGTTGCTGCGGAGCACGCTCGCGCCGAACGGAGCACCCCGCGTAGCACTCGGACCGGCGCTACGGAGCACTCCGCCGCCGCGGCGCATGGAGCACCACCGGCCGGTATCACGGCGTCGGCATGGGCGCGGGCGCACGAGGTGAAGAAGGCAACCGCAGCGCGCTCCTCGGTCGAGCAGATCGCTCAGGTGCTGACCCGCCAGGAGGAGAACCCTGAGCACGGAGCGAGCCGCATCGCTCGCGACCTGCATGTGGGATTCGCCTCGGTGAAGAAGTGGCTGGAAGCCGACACACGGATCTCCAACGCAGGCACTGGCGCCCGCGTGATCGAACTCCGGAAGTGAGGCAGTGACCTTCAGCTGAATCGCACAGTGGAAAGACTCTTTCCACGCAGGTTCCCGAAGTAGAGACGCGACCCCGGCGGGGCTTAGCCGCCGGGGTCGCGTCGTGTCTGGACCCTACCGGTCCAGCCCTCCAGCAGCCTCGAGGTGGGGGGAGGAAAGGTGCGCGCGGCCGGCGTGAGGCCCCCGTTCGCAGGTCGGCGGAGCCTCTCGGTGGCGGGCGGTTGCCACGCCCTGTCGAGTCGCGTTTGGTGCTGGTCGGAGCGATCTTGCTCCGGTACGCTCAAAATCGCGGCCCCAGCGGAGCAAGCTAACACTTATGTGCCATAAGTGTGGTCACCTCGCGGGGGCGAGGTCCACCCGGGTGCCGGGTGTCGCTGCGCTGAGCCAGGAGAGAGAGGTGGATTCCGAGGTGGTCACCCAGGTGCCGGAGCGGCCGGATTCGGCCGTGCACGAGGCGTCGACGGCCCATGCAGGTGTGCCGTCGACGCGGCGCATGCAGTCGGTGGCGCGGACGCGGAACCGGAAGCGTCAGGAGAACATCGGCGAGGGGGCGAAGCGGTTCCGGGTGACGGTGTCGGCGGCTGATGCGGTGAAGCTGGCCGAGGCCGCTGCGGAGGCGAACATGACGGTGCCGCGGTATCTGGCGGAGTCGGCGTTGAACCCGACCGGCGGCCGTACGGCGGGGGAGACCGATGAGGCGGGGCCGTGGCTGCCGTGGCCGAAGCGCAAGACTCTGGCTGGGGTGCTGTTGTCGGCGGCGGGGGCGATGGATGAGGTGCGGGTGGAGCACCTGGCGAAGATCGGCGGCAATCTGAATCAGATCGCGCACGCGGCGAACATCACCGGGACGTTGGCCGAGGACATCGACGACACCCTCGTCCAGCTGCGCGCGGTGCTTGATGACTTGGCGGCGCGGGCGGCGCGGCTGGATGAGCTGGCGCGCGAAGTGACGCGACGGTGAGGGCGGGGTCATGAATCCGAACATCAATCGTGGCGCCAAGCTCGGCGGGCTGATGGTGTATCTGCTGGGGCCGGGGAAGGCCAACGAGCACACCGATCGGCATGTGGTCGCGGGGTCGGCGTCGGTGATGCGCGCGGCGTGGTTGGGCCGGTTCGACGGTCCGGAGTCCAACCGGGCGGCGCGCGATGTGGCGTTGGAGATCGCGCGGGAGATGGATCTGCCGCGCAAGCTGCACGGCACCCGGGCTCGGATGCGGGCCCGCGCCGCGAGCGCGAACACCGGTGCGGTGGAGGTGATCGAGCGCCCGGAGAAGGGGGAGAAGGGGGTGCTGCGGGATGCCCCGGTGTGGCACTGCTCGCTGGCGTTGCGCGCCGAAGAGGGCGATCTGTCGGACGAGACGTGGAAAGCGATCGCGGAAGACTTCATGAAGGAGATGGGGTTCGTCGACCCCACCCAGGCCGGGGCGCGGTGGGTGGCGGTGCGCCACGGCCGTGCGGGCGCCGACCGCTCCGGCGGCGACCACATCCACATCGCCGCGTCCCTCATCCGTGAGGACGGCAGCGTGGTGGACACGTTCATGCGTGACCCGGTCACGGGGCGGCCGATGGGTGATTACGCGCGCTCTCAAAAGGTGGTCAACCTGCTGGAGCACCGTTACGGGCTGGAGGTGCTGGCGTCTCGTGAGGACGGCGGCGCGCTGCGCGGGAACTCGCGGGCGGAGACCGAACGTCGTGACCGCTCCGGTGGGGATCTGACCGAGCGGGAGAGGCTGCGGCTGGAGGTGCGGGCGTTGGCGTCGGCGAGCGCGACCGAGGCGGAATTCGTGCGCCGGGTCCGGGACGCCGGGATCTCGCTGCGCCCCCGCTACAGCAAGGGCGGCGAGGAGGTGACCGGGTACGCGGTGCGGTGGCGTAACCCGGCCGACATCGTCGCCGACCGCAAGACCGAGGCGGCGCGGCTGGCGCGCGGCGGAAAGCCGTTGACGCTGGACGAGCTAACGCACACCGGGCCCTGGTGCAGCGGCGGGCTGCTGTCGAAGGATCTGGCGCTGCCTGCGCTGCGGGATCAGTGGGACGACTCCCCGCAGGCGCGGGCGGAGGCGTTGAAGACGTGGAAGGCCGGCCGCCGCAACGGCGGGCAGCGTGGCCGGGAAGCGCACACCCTCGACGACCCGAAGCTGTGGACACGGGCGCACCAGGATCTACAGCGCTGGAACGACTACCTCGCGAGCATCCCGCCGGAGAATCACGGCGAATGGGCGCGTGCAGCCGGGCGCGCGGCGGGAGTGTTCGCGGCGTGGTCGCGGCGCGTGGAATCCAAACCGGGGGTGTTCGCGGCCGCGGCGACAGAGCTGACCCGCTCGGCACAGGTGCCCGCCCATCTGCGGTGGCACCCGCCCGCCGCAGGGCAGCGCCCGCCCGGGTTGGGGGCGGTAGCGGTGATCCTCATCCAGCTCGCCAAGTACGCCGATCGGAACGACCCAGCGACGGAGACGGTTCGGCTGGTCGAGCAGTTGATGCGCACGCTCGTCGCGATCGCTGACGCACACACCGCCCGCCAGGAGTTCCTTCGCGCCCAGCAACTGCGTGACCGAGCATTGGAACCCTTGCAGGTTCTGCGTGAGCGTCAGCACCAGCACGCGCAACACGAGTCCCGGACTTCGGGGATGTCTCGGCAGGAACGCATCGACCAGCAGGCAGAGCAGATGCGCGCGGCCGGGGTCGATGAGGAATACATCCGCGCCTGGCGCACCACCGCCCGCGCCTTCGACACCGACCCAGGTTCAGCCGTCACCGGGTCGGCGGCGGAGACCACGCGCCCCAACACCACCCCCGACATCAGCCAGAACCGCGACACAGGCCGAGGACGCTGACCGGGGGGCTGGTCCAGGGGGGGGGGGTGGATTACCCCCTGGACCAGCCCCTGGATTAGCGCAGGGTTTGGGTCCAGGGGGTAATCCAGGGCCTAGTCCAGGGGGTAATCCACGGGGTAATCCACCCCCTCGCAGCTCGGTGAGCTGCGGTGTTCCGTCCCGGCCCCGCACCTTCGTCCGCAGGCTCCCGATTTCTCGACCACCCTCGATCTGCGTACCTGGTTCAAGGGTGGTCGAGAAACCGGTTCGGGCCGGGACGGAACACCGAAGATTGGCGTTCGGATTCGGAGGGAGGAGTGGGGAGGAATGGCGGCGGCCGCTGGGAGGGTGCGGACGCTGCGGTTGGGCGTGCTGGTCGCCTTGGGAGGTGCTGCCGCACGAGCTTCGCTCGCTTGCCACCGGAGGCGGCATCGCACCGTCGTCACCACTTAGTGGTCATGCCCGGAAGTCTTTCGGGGGTTGGTGCTGGAGGTAGAGGTCGCAGGCGCAGTCGAGGGCTTCTTGAGGGGTGCCGCTGGGCAGTCCGCTGGGCAGGATCTGGTTGTGGTATTTGCCGTCGCTGGCGAGGTAGAGCCCGAATCCCCAGAACGAGGCCGACCCGCCGTAGCGGAGCCGGATCAGTGGTAGCCGGTCGCCATCGGCGAGTTCGCCTTCGACGTAGGCGAATTGGCTGTGGTAGCGGACGTGCAGCCCGCTCAGCTGGGGCCAGTGGTCACGGGCGTGCTGACGCAGCCGCTGGGCCAGGGAGGTTTTGGTCGAGTCCGGGATGGCGGGCATGAGGGCTATCTTGCCCGTTCCGGCGTGTCGATCACCGGTGACGGTGGTGATCGGGGGCATCCTCACGCGGTCTGTTCGAAAGATCTTGCGAGAGAGTATTTCCCGCGTGCCTGTTGCCCGTGCCCGTCAGATCGTGTTGACCGCTTCCGATCGCCGTCGGCTCAAAAAGCTGGCCTACTCCCATACCGCCGCTTACCAGCTGGTCGTCCGGGTACGGATCGTCCTGGATGCCGCGGGCGGCTACTCCAACAACGCCATCGCCCGACGTCGCGGCGTGGTCGTCGATACCGTCCGAACATGGCGTAACCGATACGCCGATCACGGTCTGGACGGATTGAAAGACCGGCACCGCTCGGGCCGGCCGCCGCGTTTCACCCCGCTGCAGCATGCCGAAATCAAAGCCCTGGCGTGTGGGTTGCCGGCCGAGACCGGGGTGCCGCTGTCGCGATGGAGCAGCAGTGAACTGGCCGCTGAGGCAGTCAAATCCGGTATCGTCACAGCGATTTCGGCGGCGACAATCCGCCGGATCCTGTCGGCTGCGGCGCTCAAGCCCTGGCAATACCAGTCGTGGGTGTTCATCCGCGACCCGGAATTCGCGGCCAAGGCCGCACGGGTGCTCGACCTCTATCAGCGGATATGGGACGGGCAGCCACTCGGCGACGACGAATACGTGATCTCCTCGGACGAGAAGACCTCGATCCAGGCCCGCTGCCGCTGCCACCCCACCCTGACGCCGGGCGTCTCGCGCATGATGCGCATCAACCACGAATACCACCGGGGCGGGGCGCTGTCCTACCTGGCCGCCTACGACGTTCACCACGCCCAAGTTGTCGGCCACTGCGCGGCCAAGACCGGGATCGCGCCGTTCATGGCCCTGGTGGAGAAGGTCATGACCAGCGAGCCCTACACCTCGGCCGAACGCGTGTTCTGGGTAGTCGACAACGGCTCGAGTCACCGCGGCAAAACCGCGTGCGACCGGCTGACCGCACGGTTCCCCAACGCGGTCATGGTCCACACCCCAGTCCATGCGTCCTGGTTGAACCAGATAGAGATCTTCTTCTCCATCGTGCAGCGAAAAGTCGTTTCTCCCAACGATTTCACCAGTCTTGACCAGGTCGAAGACCGACTCATCGCGTTCGAGCAGCGCTACAACCAGACCGCCCGGCCCTTCGAATGGAAGTTCACCCAGACCGACCTCGAGGACCTCCTAGCCCGGATCGAGCGGCACGAACAGAACGAGCACTCCCAGCAACCCACCGGCTGCGATAACCAGCCTGCCCTACAACAACCAGCCGCGTGAACCCCCAAAAGACTTACGGGCATGACCACTTAGATAATCGATCTCTATAACTTGCTCCCGGATCATCCCGTTCTGACCTGCGGCGCGGTTGGGTTGTGTGGCAAGCCCTCCCGCGAGGGAGGGCGCGGCAGCCTGGGCGGGGGTGACCGACGACTTACAGGCTGTAGCCGGTGTCGCGGGAAGGGCTGTTGTCGAAGATCGGGGTGTCCCATCGCTCGCGCTGGCGTTGCTGCTCGGCCTCACGCTGCTGGCGTCGTTGTTCGGCGCGCTGCTTGGCGGCGATTTCCTCGCGGGAAGGCAGGGGGTTGTCCTGGGCGTGGATTTCGGCGCGGGCGCGGTTTTCCCGTTCGAGCTGGTCGGGTGGAAGCTCGGCGCGGCGCTGCTGTTCGTCGACGGGGGCTTGAGCCCAGGCGCGTTGCTGCGCGCGGTATGCGTCGGCGCGGTCGCGGTCGTGTTGTCCTGCGGCGATCTCGCGGTCAGCCTCGGCGAGGGCCTGGTCGCGTGCGGCGGTGTCGGTGGCTTCGGTGAGCAGGCGAGGCCAGAGGGATTCGTGCGCACCGATGCGGGCGCGCAGCTCGCTGAGTTGCGCGCGGGTAGCGTCGCGGCGGTCGGCGGCCTGGTTGAGCGCTTCTTCAGCGTCGGCGGCGGCCTGTTCGCGCTCAAGACGGGTTTGGCGGCTGTGCCACCACCGCAGGGCCGCGACATCGGCGCATGCTGTTCGCCAGGCGGCACGCGCGGCGGCTTCGTCGCGAGTGTGTTCGGTGTTCTGACGTTCGAGGGTTTGGGCGGTGCGGATGTCGGCGGCTTGGTCGTCGCGGCGGCGGTGGGCCTCGATCAGCTGCTCGCGAGCTCGGAGCGCAAGGGTGAGCCGGTCGGGCCCGAACCGCACGTTGGTGTACCGCAGGTGGTTATGGCGCCTGGTGACCTCACGGGCGAGGGCGGCATCACGCAGTGCCCGCAGTTCCTGGCTGCGGAGTTCGGCGATGAGGTCGACGAATTCGCGGTCGTGGCCCTCGTCGAGGTGCTCGGCCATGCGCCAGCGCAGCGCGGCCGCGGGTTGTTCGAGAGGCAGGGGTCGTTGTTCGTGGGCGGCGCGCAGGGTGGTGGGGACGTCGAGACCGGTTGCGGCGGCGCGGGTCAGCTCGGCGGCCAGCACCGGCCAGTACGGGTCTTCGGTCAGCCGTGCGTCCAGCGCGGTCGCGGTCGCGTGCCAGCGCCGCACGTCGGCGTCGCGGTCGCCCAGGACGCGGGCGAGCTCGTAGTGGAAGCCCGCTTGGGATTGATGGGCGAGGGTGCCGGGTCGTTGTTCGGGTCCGGTGAGGCGGCGATCGTTGTCGGGGATGTCGTGGACGGCGCGCCAGATGGCGAGCGAGGACAGCAGGGCCGGGTTGGTGTCGACGAGGGGTTTGGCCCACATCGGCGCAGTGGCGGTGGTCCAGGCCCGTGCGGCGGTGTCGATCTCGGCGACCAGGTCGGTGATCTGCTGCGCCCTGGCGCGCAGGTGCTCGCCGTATTCCGGGTCGGCCAGCAGGCCGGCGGGCACGGTGGGCAGCCACGACAACGGGGCGGCGCCGTCGCGGCTGCTGGTCAGGTCGATGCGCCAGCTCAGGACGGCGGCGCGGTCGGCGGCGGTGTCGAGTTGGTGGCGCGCGACCGCGTCGGTGAGGACCGCGACGGGGTCGTTTCCGGCCACCGCGAGGGTAGAGAGCTGCTTGCGCAGTGTCGGGTAGGCGGGCTCGCCGGTGAGTCCCGGTGCGAGTTGTTCGGCCGCGGCGTCGATGCGCTCCAGCACGGTCGGGTCGGTGCGCTGTTGGGTGACCACACTGATCGCGTCGGTGTAGGCGCGTGCGGCGTGGGCGAGCTGGGTGCGGGGGTCGTCGGCGTGGCGTTGGGCGGTGGTGGCGGAGACCTGTGCGCCGTCGCGGCCGAGGATGCCGGTGAGCACGTCGAGGGCGGTCGGCGGGTGGATCGCGTCGAGGGTTTCGGGTGCGGTGTCCTCGCCGTCGTGGGCGGTGGCGACGTACAGGTGGTTTTCGTGGCGGCCGCGGGTGAGCGCGACGTATGCCTGTTGGCGGGACTCGCCGCCGATGAGCACGGTGTGCGCGGTGTCGACGGTGAGGCCTTGGGCGGCGTCGATGGTGGTGGCGTAGCCGAGGGTGGTGTAGTCGGCGACGTAGTCCTCGGGCAGGGTGATCAGCCGCCCGGATCCGATGTGCGCGGCGGTGATCCGGCCGTCGGCGTGGACGGCTCGCACCCTCCAGCGGTAGCCGTTGCGGACGTGGTCGGTGGCGGAGATCCGCATCCGGTAGGCGTTTTTGCGGGTGGTGATGATGTCGCCGACGCTGGCGGCCAGTCCGTCACCGAGTGTGACCTCCCGCCGGGTGGCCGCCGCGGGGTCGCGGGCCAGGCGGGCGTCGCGGGCCCGGGTGTTCAGCTCGGTGACCAGGTCGCGGGTGGGTGCCAGCAGCACCGAGTCGCGGCCGGCGGCGGTGTCGGCGGCCCACGCCTGGAAGGCGTCCTCGACGACGGCACCGATGGTGCCGACGTGGACGCGGTCGTGGTCGACATAGTGCGCGATCGCGGCCGGATCACCCTCGCGCAGCGCGAGGCTGGCCGCGCGCTCACCAGCGTCGGTGAACCGCATGACCTGAGTCAGGGTGAGAGCGCCGGTGGTGTGGGCGATGTCGCGGATCACTCCACCGGCGGCCACAGCGGCCAGCTGCTGGTCGTCGCCGATCGCGCGGACGCTGGCGCCACGAGCGAGCAGGAACCGTATCGCGGTGTCGAGTTGGCGGGTGGAGGCTTTCGCGGCCTCGTCGATGATCACCAACGTGCGGTGATCAATCCGCCGCAGCCAGACGGGGCTATCGGGGTCGAAGATCGTGATGGGGTCGTCGATGAGGGCGGTGAGCATGTCGATCGTCGCGGTCGGGGCATGGATCTCCTCACCCAGCACCGCCGCGGCCGCGGCGGTCGGCGCCAGACCGAGCACGATGCCGCCCTCACTGGTCCACGCGCGGGTCAGCACCTGCATGGCGGTGGTTTTCCCGGTTCCGGCGGGGGCGATCGCGACCTGCAGCCGCGCCCCGGAGGTGGCGAATGCCTCGACGAGGGCGCGCTGTCCGGGGTTGAGGGTGCGGCCGTGGTTGTTGGCGGCGAACTCCACCAGCGCCAGCTGCACCGCCGTGGCCGGGATGGTGCGGCCGCCGTCGAGGTGGGCGGCGGCGATGAGCCGCTGTTCGGCGTCCACGATCGCGCGGGCGGTGTAGAGGGTGGAGTCGGCGGTGGTGTAGACGCTGGTGCCGTCACGGCGCCGCAGCACACCGACCGCGGGCACCGGATCCGGAACACCACGCGGGATCGAACACGGCTCGGCCAGCGCCACCGCGACGACCCGCTCCGCCACCTGCGCCCACTGCCGGGTGCTGACCTGGCCGCGCAGCTGGCGCTCGGTCTCAGCGCGAATGTGATTCAACTTCCAGGTGGCGCGGTGTGCGGCGACGGTGTCCACGACGCGGCGCGCGGTCTGCTCGATCCACGCCTCATCGACCTCCGGCAGCTGGCGACTGCCGGGCGCGAGGGTGTCGGTGAGCAGCTCCTCGACCGCGTGACGAGAGCCCAGCAGCTCGATCGCTTCCTGCTCCCAGGTGGCGCGCTGCTCGGCCAAGGCGCGGGGTTCGTGCTTGCGGGCGCGGGTAGAGAGCGTGGCGACTTGGGCGAGTTTCCAGACCTCGGCCGGTATCGGCGCGCGCCCGTGCTTGGCCTGGAACTGGCGGGTCAACGTCGCGAGTTCCGCGCGGATGCTGGTCGAGCGCTGCGACCACAGCTCGATCAGTTCGGCAGCGACACCGGCGATCTCGCGGACCGGGCGCTTGCTGGCGTCGCGGGCGGGCCGGTCGGTGAACCGAACGCCGAGCGCGTCGCCCAAATGCTGCTCGAGGCGGGCGTTATAGATCTCGCTGGCCGTGACCGCGTGCTGGTAGACCATCCGGCCATCCAGCGCCCGCCAACGCCCATCCAGGGTGCGGACCTTGTTCGACACCACGACGTGGGTGTGCAGGTTCGGGTCACCGGCGCGGGAATCGCGGTGCAGGAACGCGGTCGCGATCATACCCTCGGTATCGACCTGGCGGACACCGTCGGTACCCAACCTGGTGTAGCAGCCGTGTTTTTCGAGGTAGGCCAACGCGTCGGCGATCGCGGCGGCGTGCGCGGCCTCGATCTTCTCTGCGATCTCTCGCGGCGCCAACGCCCACACCGCCGACACCGACTTGGCCGCTGAGAACGTCAGGTCGAACCCGGCGACGGCCCGGCGCTCCGGACGAGAATGCCGCGAAATCCAGTCGGTCAGCTCCGGCCCGTCACGCGGTTCACGACCGTGCTCCTGGGTGAACATCTCTCGCCCGATTCGCGTGCGGATCTCCTCCCGCACATCCTTCGGCACGGGCGCGTCCTCGGCCTGGCCCGCCGCGACATTCCACGCGGTCAGGGCCTCGGCCACGCGGTGCCGAAAGCTGCCCTCCGGCACCTTGAACCGGTAGAACGGCCGCCCTAGCTGCGTGGCCTTGCGGGCAGCGGCCGCGGAGTCCCTGGCCGCGAGGCGGGCAGCGATGATCGCCTCCGCGTTCGGATGACGGCCCTCCCGGTACAAGGCGGCCATCTGCTTCTCATCGACCGGATCTCCGGCGGCGATGTCGTCGAACGCCACCAACCCCGAACCCAGCCAGATCCCCGGCACCTCACCGCGATCGGAGTAGTAGTCCGACAAGCTCGCACGGCCCCGCTCATGGCCGTCATGCACCGCAACGCATCTCGTGTAGTAGTCGACACCAGCGTCCGCGCTGAGCCTGTGCGGAGACATCACATAACCGACGGTACGGACGAACCAGACGTTGTAGGTCAGACCACACACAGCCGGTGTGCCCATAAATGCAAAAGGTGTGAACATGTGTTCGAAGGGTGGTAGGTAGAGGATAGCGCAGACGGGTGGAAGTGGGCTGGTCGGAGGGGGTTTGGGGGAGGAAACGCGATGAGGGTCGCGGAGGTAGAGAGTTTGGGTGTGGGCACTGGAGGTGTGAGTTACCGACAGAACCAAAGCCTCACCGTCCACGCTCACGCCATACCGGACGGTGCCCGTCCTGCAGGGCGGGCAACACACGGCGACGTATGGGGCTCCAACCCCAGCCTTTCTCCGCAGTCGTCGGTGCCGCGGGTGATGATGTGCGGTATGGACCGCTTCGACCAGTTCCGCTACGACCTGGGCTATCCCTGCAATAACCCACGGTGCTACGCGGCGGTCCACGCGACCCCGACGTGCCCGTACTGGCGACCCGAGCCTCTCCCTCTGCCAGAGCCGGTCCCCGGCACGCGGCCGCCTCTGCCGTACGTCAAACCCCTGGACATGCGCTGGATCTGGCTGGTGCCGCCGGTGGTGGTCATCTTCGCGCTGATCGTGCTCCTGTAGCAGCCAACTCGATGGAGGTCCATCAGCGCGAAATCTGGGAGAAGCCAACGGGATAACGCTCTGACCAGGGCGCTTCAGGCTCCGCGCGCGTAGTCCTCGTGCCAGGTCTCGAGGACCGACAGTGGCCAGTAGAGGCGATACAGGATGCGGTGGGGGGCGGGGAAGGGGGCCTTCTTCGGCCCGCCGCGCGCCAACCAGCCGGTGACGGTGCGCGAGGGGATTTCGGTGATCGCCTCGACCCCGGCGATGTCGACCCACATGTCCCCGTTCGGCAGTTCCGGCAGGCCGAGGAGGCGGCCGGCGGGGGGCTGCTGGCCGTCGGCGCGGGCCTGGCGGATCTGCGCGGATCGGTCCGCCAGGTCGAGGTCTTCGACCGGCCGGGTTCGGGTGGGGTCGGGCGGCATTCGGAAGTCGCTTTCTGTCAGGGCTTCACGGCGTCGCCGACGAGTCTAGGACAGTTTTGCAGTGTCAAAACTGTAGCAGCCCACCGAGTCGCGCTGTACAGTTTTATTACTGCACAGTTTTGGAACTGCAAGGAGGGGTTCATGTCCCGACGTGACTCGACTAGGACGCGGCCGCGCACCGCTACGCATCGGCCCGCGACTCGTCGTCGTCGGTTCCGCCACGACGATTTGGTCGCGGTGGATCTGTTCTCGGGGTTCGGTGGCCTGACCAGGGGAATCGAGATGGCCGGATTCACCACGATCCTGGCGGCCAACCACAACAGCTACAAAGTCGATGTCCACGAGGCGAATCACCCGGACGCGCAGCATTGGATCGCGGACCTGGTCGATCCCGAGTCCGCCGACTACCACGATGTTCGCGACCTGCCCGCGGCGGATCTGCTGGTGGCGGGGGTGTCGTGCGTGAACCATTCGCAGGCGAACACGCAGAAGGCCTACGAGCAGGGCGTGAGCCTGTTCGACCTCGACGACCCCGAATACGAGGATCGCGTGACCCGCTCCGAGCGGGACCGGGCGACCGCCAATTGCGTGCTGCACTACGCGGATCGGAATCGTCCGCGCATGATCCTGGTCGAGTGCACGACCGAACTCACCTCGTGGGGTCCGGCGATTCCGGGTCGCCGCAAGGTCGGTGACGGGTCGACGTACCGGTGGTGGCTGCGCGCGTTCGGCAACCTCGGCTACGAGCACAAGATTCTGTATCTGAACTCGATGTTCTTCGGGGTACCGCAGAGCAGGGATCGGCTGTACATCGTTTTCTGGGATCGTCGTCTCCCGGCGCCGGACCTGGATCATCGGCCGTTGGCGCGGTGCGGACACTGCGACGAGGTTGTGGAAGCGGTGTGGTCGTGGAAGACCGGTGTGCCGCCGACCGGCGCGGTCCGCTACGGCACCCAGTACAACTACCGGTGCCCGCGCTGCCACCGCGAGGTCGTGCCGACGATGACACCGTCACTGCACGCGCTGGATCTCACCAACCTTGGCACCCGGATCGGGGACCGCAAGCGCCCGTTGCGGCCTGCGACGATGGCGCGCGCGGAACGCTGTCGAGCGAAGTTCGCCGAGTTCCCGGCGATCCTCATGCCCGCCAAGAGTGTGCACGGCACCGAACGAGCCCTGAGCCAGCCCCTGGCCACCCAGACCAGCCAGCAGGAAACCGCGCTGTTGTCGACCGGGCACGTGTTCGCCGCGCACCGCCACAACGGCGACGGTCAGCACTTGAGCCGCCCGATGGACACCGTGACCTCCACCCACGAGAAGGCGGTGCTGCTCGCGGTCAACAACTTCCAGGGCGCACCGCGCGGTGCCGGTGACCCGCTGCCCACCCAGGGCGGCTCGCAGACGCTGAGTCTGCTCTCGACGGGAGTGGTGCCGTTCCGGAAGAACACGCTGCCGACCACCTACGCCGAAGCGATGCCGACTGTCACCTCCGAGCAGATCCCCGGCGTGCTCACCGCCGCCGGGGTGATCAAGAACAACGGCGCCATCAACGAAGCGAAGTACCGCGCCCACCCGGTCGCGGACCCACTGGGCACCATCACCGCGTCCGCGTCGCAGGCCCTGCTGTTCGGCGGCTGGTACAAGCAGAACGGGCCCTCGGGGACCGAGACCGCACCACACCCGATCATCGACCCGTTCGGGACCTTGACCTCCCGCGATACCACGGGCCTTCTCACCGCCGGATGGCGAGCAGCGCTGGCCGATCTCGCGCTGGAGGACTGCTACTTCCGCATGATGGCCGCCCACGAAGTGGGCCGCGGCTGCGGATTCGACACCGACTTCCCCGGCCACACCGGCGAGTTCGTCGTCTGGGGGACCGCACGCGACCAGGTCGACGGATTCGGCAACGCCGTCTCCCCAGCGGTCGGTGCCTGGATCGGGCAACGGCTGCGTGCGGTGCTGCACACCGCAGAGGCGATCGCATGAGCGTCCCGCCGCCGACTACCGGGGCCAGCCGTGATCCTCGCGCACCAGATCTTCCAGCAGACCATCTACAACCAGAAGACAGGACACAACCTGAAATGACCGCGATCGAATGGACCGACGTCACCTGGAACCCGGTCACCGGGTGCGACCGCATCAGCGCAGGGTGCGACAACTGCTACGCGATGGGCATGGCCAAACGGCTCAAGGCGATGGGCTCGGCGAAGTATCAGCGTGACGGCGACCCGCGCACTTCCGGGCCGGGGTTCGGGGTCACCGAACACCCCGACGCGCTCGATATCCCGCGCCGCTGGCGCACTCCGCGCATGGTTTTCGTGAATTCGATGAGCGATTTGTTCCATGCCCGGGTCAGCGTGGAATTCGTCCGTGCCGTGCTCGACGTGATCGCGCAAACCCCACAGCACACCTACCAGCTGCTCACAAAACGACCAGACCGGGCGCGGCTCATGGCCGAACGCGGCCGCATCACCTTCCCACCGAACCTGTGGCTCGGCACGAGCGTGGAGAACGGTGCGGTCACCGGGCGCATCACCGAGTTGACCTCGACACCCGGTGTCGCGGTGCGGTTCCTGTCGCTGGAACCGCTACTCGGCCCGATCGACCTGGACCGGTTCCTGTTCACCCGCCGGTGCGCCGACGGCTGCTCGTGCCGTCATCCCGACGACGGTGACCGCAACGAATGCGCCTGCGGCGGCGAGTGCACCGAGTGGCGACCGGAACCGGAGATTGACTGGGTGATCGTCGGCGGCGAGTCCGGACCGAATGCGCGCCCCATCCATCCGGACTGGGTGCGTGACCTGCGTGACCAATGTGTCGACGCGGGCACGGCGTTCTTCTTCAAGCAGTGGGGCGGACGCACACCGAAGTCGGCCGGCCGGGAACTCGACGGCCGGATCTGGAACGAATTCCCGCAGAACAGGAGCAGCTCATGCCGAGGCTGATGTCGGTGTCCCTGACCGAGGACGCCGTGCGCGACCGCCGCAAGACCGTCACCCGCCGCATGGGCTGGCAGTACCTCACCCCGGGTACCCGCCTGACCCTGTGCCGCAAGGTCATGGGCCGCAAGCCCGACGAGCCGCTGGTGCGCATCGTCGATGTCGAAGTCCTCGATGTGCGCCGCGAGCGCCTGGCGCTCATCTCTCCTGAGGATGTCGAGGCCGAAGGGTTTCCGGCTATGACGCCGGAGGCGTTCGTGGAGTTCTTCTGCCGCAGCCACAAAGGCTGCACCCCGGACACGGTCGTCACCCGGATCCACTGGCGCTACCTCGACGGCGACGAGTAACTCCCACCCAACGAGTAAGGCCCGTGACGAGTACACCTGTGAAAAACAGCGGTAAGGACATGGGCCTGCCCCGTCACCGGGGATTGGCCAGGCCGACTGGACTGGATCCCGCG
>NZ_JBIUCG010000040.1:0-17590 GCF_044548645.1 Nocardia sp. NPDC051929
GCCAGAGCGCTGGCCGCGGGTACGACGGCACTCGTACTGGACAACCCGATGGCCGACTTGGACCACGACGGGCGTCGCTATCTGGCCGGAATGCTACGAGCTCTCGCGGAGGAAGGGATGACAATCGTGGTCTCGGCCTGCACCGTGGATGCGCTTACTGGATGCGCGCACCACATCCTGTATATAGAGCACGGCCGAGTCCTCGCCAGTCGTTCGTGAGCCGACAGTCGGCGAGGGATACCGCGAGCGAGTAGTTGCGCCAGTCGCCCGTCGACGGCCGCCAGCACTGAAGTGGACGGAGTTCGCGACAGCGACACGCTGGCGACGCTGCACGGCGCTCTGTGAGTCGAGCTGAGGACACTGCTGACCAGCAGGTTGCGCCACGTCGCCCAGTCCGGCCTCGGCCAAAATGATCACATCCGGCCATCACCGAAAATTGTGGTCCCCATCCGCCGCCGGCAGCGGTAGCGTAATTGTCAGCGTGCAGGCCATATGACCAAGGCGGGCGAGGGAAGCGGACACCGAACGCGGCGATAGCCGCGCATGGGGCGTGAGTCGACCCGACCGTCACCTGTGTACAGCAATTACTGGCTTGTGAGAAAGAGCCGCACTCATGACCGGCCACATCTCCTCCCGCGAGGTCGATCCCCACCGCGAGCCCGGCCGTGATCCGTGGGACGAGTTCTTCTTCCTGTTCCTGAATCCGACCCGCACCTACAGTTGCGGGTTCTGGAACCACCGTGAGGACACACTCGAACAAGCCCAACTGAACAAGATCGACCTCGCGTTGGGCAAATGCGACCTGCGGCCCGGGATGACCCTGCTCGATGTCGGTTGCGGGTGGGGATCGGCCCTGCTGCGCGCGATGGACACCCACCAGGTGAACACGATCGGATTGACCGTCAGCCGCAGTCAATACCGGTACGTGCGCGACCAGCTCGTCGACCGGCTCGCGCGCGGACATCCGTGCGGCCGGTTTGGCTGCAGCGCTGGGAAGCCTTCGACGGCCACGCCGACCGCATCGTGTGCATCGACGCCTTCGAACACTTCCACCAGGACAGCTATGGCGAGTTCTTCCAGTTCGCCCACCACGCCCTGCCCGCCGGGGGTGTGCTGCTGCTGCAAACCATCGTCGGCCACCATCGCGACGAGCGGTGCGCCCACGATATCGAGCACACCGGCATCGATGACGCGTTCATGCAGTTCCTCACCGGCACGATCTTCGCCGGTGGCCCGCTACTGCCCCCGACCGGCCGCGGCTCCGAGGGCGTCACCGCGTACGCCGAAGACGCCGGCTTCACTGTCACCGGCATCCAGGCGATGGGACCGCACTACGCCACCACCCTGGACCACTGGGCGAATGCCCTGCGCGAACACCGCGACCGCGCTATCGAGCTCACCGGACCCGACATCTACAACGCCTGCCTCAGCGTCTCGTAGTGCACATCGGCCAGTGGTGCGATGGCCTGCGGGGCGGCATGGGAAGATCTGTACCCATCCGGACGCTCGAAAGCCAGACGAACTGCCTCTCACGAATCTCGGGCGGGTAACGCTTCGGCATTAAGCAGACCATCGTCCTCGATGACAGGCCCCAAGCCCGACGGTTCACTGCGCCTGATAGTCGGATCTACTGTACGGAGGCGTGGCGGTCAGTTGAGGAGAACGAATCCCGCGGCGGTCGAGCGCGTGCTGCAGGTCGCTGATCGTTAGACTATTCAGCGAATCCCTAATCATTCCGGGTGTTGTCGTTGTGAGGGGCAGATCGCAGGGTACGACGATGACGCCGCACCCTGCGGCTGCCGCTGCCGCGGCTCCAGTCGGGGAATCCTCGATCGCGACGCACTGATCGGTCTGGACGCCCAGCAGTTCGGCGGCGCGGATGTATGGCTCAGGAGCAGGTTTGCCGTTGGTTACGTCGCCACCACACACCGAGGCGTCGAAATAGTCCAGCCCGATCGCATGTATGGCGATATTCGCCAAGGTGCGTGGGGTGTTGGTGACCAAGGCCGACCGCAGGCCAGCCGCGCGCGTGTTCCGCAACGCTGCCAGGGCACCTGGACGCCATGGCACCGGATAGGTATAGACCTCAACGAGTCGTTGATTGATCCATTGCTCTGCTGCGCGGAGATTGTGTCCGGTGGCCTGAATCCCGCACGCCGCCACCATGGCGTGCAACACCTCTGAGACTGTCGAGCCGACCAGACGCACGTAGTCGTCGGCGGGAGGCGCGCCAACTCGCACTGCAATATATTCGGCGACGGCGTCGAGCCACGATTTTTCCGTGTCCAAGAGCGTCCCGTCGAGATCCCATAACACGGCACGTAGTACGGGCGAGGCGTTCACGCGGCGGGTATGTGTGAGCGGGGCTGGAATGCGATCGCGTTGAAGCGGTACGGTGCGTTGCCGTAGCCGTCGATCGTCTGGTCGTCGACCTCGATGTTCGTCAGACCGGCTTTTGCCAGTTCGCTATGGATCCACTCCCGTCTGTAGTACAGGTGATCGAGCCCCTGGTAGCGGCTGAGGTAGGCGGCGCGCCCGCCTGCCGCTTCGACGCGGAACCGATGAGCCGCATCAGCTTTGACGACATCCGGTATGTCGAGGATGGCCACGCCGTGGCGGGCCTTCGCGGCCATCGCCGTGATGACATGGTGGGCGTAGTCGAGTGAGGGGAAGTACAGAAAGACTCCGCAGGAGACGACGACATCGACCTGGGCTGCACTATCGAGGTCTATGGCGTCGGCCACCGCGAAGTCGCCTCGAGGAAAGGCGGCGCGGGCGATGTCGATCAGCGAAGCCGATTGGTCGATCCCGCCGACGCGGCATCCCATGATATCCAGATCGTACAGAAAGGCACCTGCCCCACAGCCGACATCGAACACGGACATGCCGGGCGCAAGATTAAGCCGTTTTGCAGTGCGTTGCACGAAGCTGGTCCAGGCAGATGGCTGCATGCCACTGAACGCGCTGTCGAGACCATCAGCTGCCATCAGCTGCGCCAGGGTCGAACCGGCCGCCGGATCCAGGTGGCGGTTATCCCAGATACGTTTCCAAGCTGCGGATCCGGTCATGTTCGGGCCGCCTTCCACTGCGGCAGCGCCGGTTCGAACGAGTCGGCCGCAACCGGCGACGAATCGGTATGGTTCGGACCGTGCGGCTCATAGAGCCGGACCTCCTTTGCCCAGTCCGGACCGTACAGGCCGTCGAGATAACGGTGCGCGGCGTAACTCGGCACGCTATACAGGTCCAGCGGGCCGAACGGGCGGCGGCACAGCAGCTCGAATTCAGACGGATCGAAGTAGTCGCTGGGCCACCGGGCACGGGCGGCCTCCGTGTGGTACACGAGCTTGTTGTCGATATCGGCCATGGGAAAGATGTGCACAAATGGGTAGCGGAACGGCGCGGTGTCGAACGGGTCGTTCGATGTCGACTCGTGGCTGTCGAGTGCGAATATCTTGAGGAAGTAGCGCGAGTCCGCGATGTCAAATCCATGTCGGGTCAGCAGTGGCCGTGCTCGGCCCATTACGGTCTCGAGGTCGTCGGCGCGGATCGCCAGATCCACGTCGTCGTCCCAAGGAATCAGCCCGCCATGACGCAGCGAACCCAGCAGCGTCCCACCGATCATCGTGTAGCGAATGCCGAGCATCGTGAACAAGGCATCGGTGATCGCCGTCGCCCAGTAGAGTCGATCGATGACATCCTGGCGGACCCGTGGCAATTCCATGTCAACTACCTTGTCTCGGAGAGGTATTCATTCTGCAGTGGATAGGACCGCGGTCAGCGCCGCAATTACGCGGGTGTTTTCCGCTGCTGTCCGACAGGCGATGCGGATATAGCGGTGCGCGTCCGGCATCGACTTGTTCGTGCAGTCCTTGACGAGGACTCCGTGTCGGTGCAGCAATTCCTCGGTCACCTCGCGTGCGGTCCGCGTGCCGAGCAGCCGGAGCAACACGAAGTTGGCGTCCGGCTCGAGCGCAGTCACCCCGGGCACGGTGCGCAGTTCCCGGTAGAACTCGGCTCGGTCGTGACGCACCCGCGCGATGCTCGCCTGGTATTGGTCGGCGAACCCGGGAAGCCTCCGCAGGAAGGCTTCGGCGAGGCCGTTGATGTTCCAGACGGGCAACTCTGCGAGCACGCGCTCGCGCAGGACGGTGTCCGCGGTCGCCAAGAATCCGAGCCGTAGTCCGCCAACGCCGTACGCCTTGCTCATGCTCTTGATCACCGTCAGATTCGGGTGAGTCGACAGCTCGTCGAGAACACTGGAGTCCGCGGAATGAAAGTCGACGAACGACTCGTCAACGATCAACCGCATGTTCTGGTCTGCGAGCAGCTTGCACGCCAACAGCAGATCTTCCCGAGGTACCGCGATCGACGTCGGATTGTTCGGCGATGTAACGACAACGGCTTTTGCCTGTGTTCGGGTAGCTTGCTCGACGCAGCGCCTGCTGTCGAACCGGAACTCCGGCGGCGCGAGTTCGATATGGTGGCCACGTGTCCGGGCAAACGCGGCTTCGTATTCGTTGAAACCCGGCACGACCAAGGCGACGTCCTCGAGTATCCGGCCGAGCGCGGTAATGAGTTCGGACGCTCCGTTAGCTACCACCAGATGCTCGGCAGGTACGCCGACTACCGCTGCCAGCAGACGCTGCAAGGCAGCGCTGCCCAGCGGATAGGCAGTCAGCGACTGCGTCAGATCGTCCGCCAGCTGCTGTATCAGTTCTCCGGGCGGAAAATACGGGTTGATCATCAAACGGTGATCCGCGATATCGAAACGCCAATATCCACCGTGCAGACCTTCTAGGAAGGGCAATCGGTCGGCACGTGCACTGAAGACGTAATCCGCCGCAATGACATCACTCACGTCGTCGACTTCGTACCATCTAATATCTGTGCAGTCGACCGCACGAACGGTGTAATTGCCCCGCCGAACCGTGAGTGCCAACACCTGCTCATAAAATTCGTTGCATCCGCCCGCCGTAACCAATTCTTCCAGCAGCGGCACAAATTCCTCTCGCAAATATTTCGCGCGCAGCACATGCACATTCACTGTCTTGCGTGCGGTCCGCGGTACATCGATCCGATCGTGAGTAGACAGGAACTCGACGATGCGCCCACTGGCGTCCACATCTGCGACGGTCCCGTTCATGCCCGGACGCAACGCGGAGACACCCGATGCCGCATCGTCAGACGCCGCGGCTAATCGGACCAGCAGATCGGAGTCGAAGACCACGTCGCCGTCCAGTACGAAAATGTCCTGATCCAAGTGGTGGCGAGCCATCCAGAGTGAGTAAGCATTGTTCGTGGAGTCGTATCGGTCTACCGGTACATAGACCACATCCATGTCTGCGAATCGGCTGCCGATCGACGTTCGGATTCTATTGGACCGGTGCCCCACTACCAACACGGTCTCCCGCACACCTGCCGATGCCAATTGCTCCAGAACTCGGTGCAAGATCGGCCGGCCACCGACCTGAGTCAAACTTTTGGGAACGCCGCCACCAATCCTGCGTCCCGAGCCAGCCGCGAGAATAATGGCCTTTTCCACCGGCTTATATCCAACGACGGGCATGCTTCTCCTCCAGTTAGTGGCCGCAATCTGAAACTGGCAATGCACAGTTCGGGACCGCTAACTGCGGCAGTGAATCAGCGAGAGACGTGATGCTGGCCCATCAGCGGATCGCCGGTGACCATCCCGCACCCATGGTGTCTGATAGGGATGCCCGAAACATCCGGATGCCTTTTCGACATTGACAAACCTACGTACGTAGCCGGGAAATCCATGATCCCGATTGTCGAATTATGGTGGAGTGCTTTCAATCGCGCCCCTGAAGTGCGACATGCCGCACGATGATAGAACGGTCCGGTCGTGAGAGTGACCGCCACGAGATCGCGCCGGAGAGTTGGGTGATGCGATGCTGCCGGCGGGGCGTGCGGGAATGGCTGTTTCCCTTGGCTGGCGGTGGCGGGTAAGCCAGACCGTCTCGAGGTCGAGCAGTCGCCTTCTGCGAGCGCTATCGGCTGCTATCCCTGCTAGGAAGCGGGCCGTCACCGGGTGACGATCTTCCTCAGCGCCCACCCTGTAGTCCAGAAGCGACATCCACTGGGTTCTGGCTGAAGGACTGTGAGCTTGCTCGTCGGGTGTCGGGAAGACGGACCTTGACAATGTATGTAGCGATCCCTACAGTGGGGGTATGGCGAAGAAACCTGATGTCGGTGTGACCGACTCGCGGGAGCAGTTGCTGGATGTGGCCGAGCGGCTGATGAGCGCGAACGGTTATGCGGGTACCGCGGTGTCGGTGATTTGCAAGGAAGCGGGGGTCGCGCCGACGTCGCTGTATTGGCATTTCGGCAGCAAGGAGGGGCTGCTGGCGGGGGTGATGGAGCGGGGGGCGGCGCGCTGGTTCGATGCCCTCCCGCGATTGACCGACACAGTCTTCGATAGCGAGTCCCGGGAGAGCGTCCTCATCGAGCAGGGTGCGGCTGCGGTCGGTGCATACCCCGTGTTCTTGCGCCTGTTCTATCTGCTGGCTTTGGAGGGCGCCGGCGACGAGGTTGCCAGTGAGTTGGTCAAACGTGTCCGAGTGCGGGCGTGTAGTTACTTCGCCGAAGCGATCGCCGGGCTGCTCGCCCCGACTGTCGGACAGCCGATCGCCGGGGTCGCTGCTGCCGAGCTGGCCCGGTTCGCGGTCGCGTTCTCCGATGGCTGTTTCTTCGCAACCCAGCTCGAGTCCGATGAGGTCGACCTGCGGCGCATGTATGCCGACCTTGTGACTGCGCTGCAAGCGTTGGCACCGGCCGCGATCGATCGTGCGCGGCGTACGGCCACGGTTTTTGAGGAGGAGTAATGACTGCATTCGCCGGTATCCCGACCGCGTACCTCGAAGGTGAGTTGGCGCCGGTCAGTACCGAATACACGGCCTGGGACCTGCCGGTGGTCGGCAGTATTCCACCCGAACTCGATGGACTGTATCTGCGTAACGGGCCGAACCCGCCGCCGGTACCGTATGCGGGCCCGTATCACTGGTTTATGCCCGACGGCATGCTGCACGGCGTGCGGATCCGCGACGGTAAGGCCCTGTGGTACCGCAACAGGTGGATACGCACCGCCACCTTGGCGGACAAGCTGGATACCCGTCCAGCACCTGGTCCCGCCGATATCGCTTTGATCCCCAACACTTCCAACACCAACGTGATCACGCACGCGGGCCGGGTGCTCACGCTGGCCGAGTGGGGGCTGCCCCACGAGGTCGACTGCGACTTGAATACGATTGGCCGCTACGATTTTGGTGGTGCCCTGGCGGCGCCGATGACTGCTCACCCCAAGATTGATCCACGCACCGGAGAGTTGTTTCTGATCAGCTTCGGGCCTGTCGAACCGTATCTGCAGTACTTCGTCGCCGACGCGGCCGGAGCGCTGGTGCGGCATGAGGTTATTGATGTCAAGGGGCCGTCGCTGATGCACGACTGGGCCATGACCGAAAACCACGTGCTATTCCTCGATCTGCCGATCGTGTTCGACGCCGCCTACGGGGCCGAAGCCGGATTCCCGTACTGCTGGGACGACAACTACGGTGCCCGGATCGGTGTCATGCCCAAGACCGGGACCAGCGCCGATGTACGGTGGTTCGACGTCGAACCGTGCATGATAGTCCACACCCTCAATGCCTACGAGAACGGCGGTGAGATCGTCCTGGAGGCCGCCCGCTACTGCGACGCGGTGCGTGACCGCTGGAGCCCGGATGTGCTGGCCATCGATGTCGGCGCCACACTGTACCGCTGGCACCTCGATACGATCACCGGCCGTGTGCGCGAAGAGGCGCTCGATGATCGTAGCTTCGAGTTTCCCCAATTGAATCCGGCGAAGCTCGGCATTGCGAACCACGTCGGCTACGGAGTCGAGACGAGCCAAGGCCAACGTTCGAGTTTCGGCGGGCTGCTCAAATGGGACCTCACCACCGGCACGTGCCAGCACCACGATGTCGGCGCAGGCCGCGTCGCCGCCGAGGCGACATTCGTCCCACACCTGAACGCCCGCGCCGAGGACGAGGGCTGGCTGCTGTCCTACATTTACGATGCCGCCCGTGACGCCAGTGATCTGGTGATCGTCGACGCCACCGATTTCACCGCCGCGCCACAGGCGGTGATCCGTCTGCCGCACCGTGTTCCGCTCGGATTCCACGGCACCTGGGTCCCGATGAGCAAAGGAGCAGCCGGATGAGCGTCTCGCGCACAGTTCTGATTACTGGTGGAACCGGCAGTCTCGGCTACCGGACTGCCGAGGCCATCCTCGCTGCCGACTCGAGCTGGCAGGTTGTCATCACCGGCCGCGGTCAGGACCGAGTTCACGCGGCTGCCCGCAGCCTGGGCGACCGGGCTGTAGGCGTTCCGCTGGATTTAGCCTCCCTCGACAGAGTTCGCCACTTCGCGCGCGAGTTCGGTGAACACCAACTGCCGCCACTGCATGCGATCATCTGCAATGCCGGTGTTCAGATCGTCTCCGGCACGGTTTTGACCGTTGACGGGATCGAGCAGACCTTCGCGGTCAACCATCTCGCACACTTTCTTCTGGTCCGCGAACTGCTGCCCAAGCTGCGGACACCAGGTCGGATTATCTTCGTCGCGAGCGACACCCACGATCCCACCAAGCCGACCGGCATGCCTGCCCCGTCCTACAGCACAGCCTGGGATCTGGCCCATCCCGACGTCGCCGACAACGCTTCAAGGCCTGGATCGATCGGCCGCCGTCGTTACACCACATCCAAACTGTGCAACGTGCTGACTACCTACGAGCTGGCCCGGCAGCTCGATTCCGGCACCGTGCCGCCGAAGATCACCGTCAACGCGTTCGACCCCGGCCTGATGCCCGGCACCGGACTCGGCCGCGACTACCACGGAATACAAGGTTTGGCCTGGCGCTATCTACTCCCGGCCCTGACCGCTGTGCCAGGCATCAACGTCCATACCTCCCGCCGCTCCGGACAGGCCCTGGCTCGGTTGGTCCTCAGCCCTGATCTGGCCACCGTCACCGGGAAATATTTTTCCGGCTACCGTCAGATTCGGTCGTCCGCTGACTCCTACGATCTGGACAAGGCCGAGGATCTTTGGACAACCAGCATTAAACTCACCGAGACACCTCACCTATGATTTGAACGGGGAGCCCCACGTGGTGTTCGGTAAGCCGTTCGGTTCACGGAACACCACACTCGCAGGACTGAGGCCTTGGCCAGGGTGTCTTGCAGAGGTATTCCGCGAACTGGTCCGAATCGCGCGACTGCTCGTCCTCACAGTGCTGCCCGATCGGATTCTCGTCGACAAGGGGTTTTCCGGCACCACCAACCGCACCGGCCTGAACAGTGCTTCCACCCCGGCACCATCGATCGCGGCCAGATCGTTGCCGTGGCCGGTGCGAGGTGGGCGATCCAGGAATGCTTCCAAGCCGCCAAAAGCCAATGTGGCCTCGACCACTACCAAGTCCGCAAATACGACGCCTAGTACCGGCACATCACCCTGGCCATGCTCGCCGACGCCTTCCATGCCGTCACCGACCCAAAAGCCCACGCGGGCTGGGCCCAATCACAGTCGCCGAAGTCCGCCGTCTCTGGCGATAGCGCTCCACCTCACCCACGCCCTCGCCGCTTACCGCTGGCGCCGACACCATCAACACCGCGCCCGACGAACCCGCTACCAACGGACCCGATTACCAAAGTAACGAAGTACAACTGTCGTGCTAGCCGACGCGCAGTCGTTCGTCCGCGGCCTGCGCCGCGACTACGACGTGGTCACGGCGCAGGCCTAAGCCTGTCCTGAAACAGCGGCGCTGTCGAAGGCCACATCAACCGGACTCGCTACGTCTGCTGATTCGGTCGCCCAGTGCCGCCATGGTCAGAAGGAACTCTGCCGCCACGGCACCGGGCCACCACGTCCAGCGCGGACCGGGATTCATAACTGGTGGTCTTTGGCTCGTGCGGTCTTTATAGCCTTGCTGAGGAAAGGTCGGGCAAGCGCCTCGGGGGCCCCAGCCCACGCAGACATGAATCGAGTAAGAGGGTCTATTGCAATGTGGGCTTTGCGGCGTTCGAGACCGCTCAGCAGCGCATTCGCGACGACATCGGGCTCGACTGGAGCGATAGCGCCGGCCACCGCAGTGGTCTCAGGTGGCCGACGAAGCCTTTCGGACTCGAATCCGGGAGTCTTGGTGTCCGGCGGGTAGAGAACGGATATGTCGACTCCGGTGCCCTGCAGTTCATACCTCAAAGTCTGTGCGTAAGCGCGCACTGCAGCCTTCGTCGGGCAGTACCCCGATAACCCGACCACTCCTAGTAGGCCCGCAGTAGAACTCGTGAGAACAATTCGCCCCGCACCCCTGGCAACCATCGCGGGTAAAACCGCTCCGACAGCATTTACTGCACCCATGTAATTCACTGACATCTGTTGCGCGATGTCATCTATGGTGAGCTGATCAGGTCGTCCTGGAATCACAATTCCTGCGCAGCAGAATATGACGTCGCATGCGCCCACTGCATCCTCCAGTTCGTGGATGGCCTCGAACAGCGCGGCGGCGTCAACGACGTCTACACTTGCCCAGTGTGCACCGGTCCTCCGGGAGGTTTCGATTAGAGCGGCTCTTCTCCGCGCCAAGATAGAAACTCTGGCACCGGCTTCGCTGAATGCAGCCGCCGCTGCGGCGCCGATCCCCAGTGAGCCGCCCGTTATGATGACATGTTGCCCCTGCCAACATGTTGCACCTCTAAGTTTTTTCCTATGAAGTGGCATCGGCATCTGCCCGAGTTTCTGAGAACTGCGGTGAATCAGACAAGTAAATCCCCTCTGAAGCTATTTTTTGATTCATAGCATCACCAGGCCCCGTTTATCCTGGCGGGCCGCACTCGATGGATTACGACTCGCTTACCACCTAATGCATGGCTTCCCGTGACTACCTCCGAAAGCCGGTCGATCCCGCGAGTCCTGCCCGATCCATATTGTCGGCGAGCGAGCACAGGATCGCATCCGTGAAGTCGGTGAACAACGTACGTACTGGTGTTGATTAAGGTGAGATCCAGTCGTTTCCGGGCTACTCCAATTTCATGGCGAGCAGCTCTGTGGGGGCTGCTCGAAGTAGCCTGTTTCCAATCAATGAGAACGCACGATATTAGAGTCCTTGTTGGCCCTGGTCGGGGCTGGACGGGAGATTGAGGGACGTGGCCGGATGTAAGCGGCATTCCGCGGAGGACATCGGGGGAGAAGCTGCGCCGTGCCGACGAGTTCGCCGCCGCGGGGCAGACCGGTGAGCAGATCGCGGTTGAGCTGAGGATGTCGGCGGCGACGTCGTACAACTGGCGTCGCCAGTACGGCGGTGTGGACGCCGATGCCGCGAAGGAGGTCGAGGAGCTGCGGGGGAGCGGACACCAGGTTGAAGCGGCTGCTGGTGGACGCGGAGTTGGAGAAAGACGCGTTGTGGGACATCGCTCGGGGAAAGGTTTAGGCCCGGCCGGCAAGCGGCGGGCTGTTGACATGCTCAATCAGGTAATGGGCGTGTCTGAATCGCCATGTTCTCACGAAACTCGCCCAGCCAAGCTTTGAAAGTTTTACCGGTGCGTCGAGGCAGATTCAGGGAAACGAGCCCGGGTTCTCGTTCATTTCTGACCAAAGCGTTCCATATAGATCGTCCCTGACATGCGCTCATTCTCGATCGAACACACCGGAATCGATCAACAGGCGTTAGCGAGATAGACCCGCTACCCCTGGGCAAACTGGGCTTCGTGTTACCAGGTGACACGATCGTGACCGCCCGTCTGCAGTGGGTTCAGGTGACTGACGGACTTTCAGTGGGAACTCACTGTGTTTCGGTGTGCGGCAAGGGGAATCGCCGCTAGTTCCGGAGAATTCTAGCGGTTGCCGGTACGGCTCGGTGGGCTGGTGGATGAATCATCGCTGCGCAGGTGCTCGGTGACGCCCGCGTAGCGGGCGGCGGTGTTGTGGATTATGCCGAAACCAGAGTCAGGTGCAGCGGGTTGGGGTCGGCGGTGAGGGCTCGTGGAGGATGCGGTCGACGGTGCAGCCGCTCAGCTGCATGCGCAGGCTCACGCACACACTACGTTGACGGGACGTGCATCGTGTGACCCGCGGTGGTTCCGGTCGAGTTTTGATCGGGTTCGTCATGCCGCCGAGGACGGCGAGATGTGTGACTGCCGAGCGCGTACGTTGATCGGGAGGCCGTCGGCGGGTGTGGGGCCGGTGCCCCAGGTGAGCGGTACCTGGTAGTCGGCGGGAACGCCCCACTCGTAGCGCAGTAGCATCCGGTGCATGATCGACTTCACGGTCATGCCTCCGAAGTGCATGCCGATGCATTTGTGTGCGCCGCCGCCGAACGGCGACCAGGCGTAGCGGTGCACTCGGTCCTCACGGCGGTGTTCGGCGAAGCGTTCGGGGTCGAACTGGTCCGGGCGGGGCCACCACTGGGCCAGCCGCATGGAGGGATAGGCGGCGATGAGGATGTCGGTGTCGGCTGGCACGTAGCGGCCTAGGATTTCGGTGTCCGCGAGCGTGCGGCGCATCATCACTCCCGCAGGCGCGTACATGCGTAGCGTCTCCTTGAACGCCAGGTCCAGCGAGGGCAGCCGGTCCAGGTCTTCGTAATCGAGGTGCTCCTTGCCCAGCGCGATCGCCTCTGTGCGCAGCCGTTCCTGCCAGTGTGGGTTCTTGCCGAGTAGGTAGGTGAGCATGGACAGGGTGATGGCGCTGGTGTCGTGGGCCGCCATGAGGACGAAGATCATGTGGTTGACGACATCATCGTCGGTGAAGGTTTCGCCAGTGTCGCTGGTGGCGTGGCACAGCACGCTGAACAGATCGGAGCCCTCGCCCGCTCGTTTGGCCGGCAGCTGGGCGCGGAAGTATTGCTCCAAGAGTTTTCGGCCGTGCAGCCCGCGCGACCAGGTTCCCCCTGGCACCGATGTCCGGATAAGCGACTTTCCACCGGCCACGGTGTGCTCGAACGCGTGCTCCAACCGCTGAGCGTCCGGCCCGAGTTGCGCGCCGACGAAGACCTCGGTCGCGAGATTCAGTAACATTTGTTTCACGTTGTCGTACAAGAGGAATCCCGGCTTCGGACGCCAGGACTCGAGTTCCCGTTCGATGCCCGGCCGCATCAGGTCGAGGTAGCTGATCAGGCGGGGCCGTGTGAACGCCTGCTGCATGATGCGCCGGTGGTGCAGGTGCTCTTCGAAGTCCAGCAGCATGATGCCGCGCCGGAAGAACGGCCCGATCCAATACTCCCAGCCCTTCTCGCTGGAGAAGACCTTGTCCTTGTTGCTCCAGACCACCTCCAGCGCGGCCGGTCCGAGCACAGTGACCGCGCGGCGGCCGAAGATGTTCGTCCACGACACCTCGCCGTACTTGTCTAAGGCGTTGCGCGCCCCCACGAGCGGGTCTATTAAGAGGCGCAGTGAGTGTCCGACCAACGGCGCCCCCGGATCTCCGAGCACCGGTAGCAGGTTGCTCCCGACCGGAGGTTCGGCGAGCACTGTCGCCCGGGCAGGATAGCGATCCGCTAGGTCGGCGGTGTACTCCTCAAGTCTGCGACGGATTCCTGTGTTCATGTGGTGTCCTTTTGCTGGGTCCCGCCATCGGGGACGGTCCAGTATGCCTGACAGCTTCATCACTCCGCTATCTGCGATCAGCGTTTATCGCTTTCGACATAATCTGGATTGATCGACGGGTCTCGTCCGGTATCTATGGTGCGTCTCTCCACATGCCAGCGCCATCCCATCGGCAGTTGAAGATTCCGTGCCCGAAGCGCACTGAGGAATTCTGCGTATCCCTCACGGGCCTCGCCGAGGTGAAACCACGCCTGGTGCCAGATTTCGGTATCGGCCGAATGAACCACAGTCCACCACGCTTGGGCGTATGACCTTGCCACGTGGCTGATCACCTCGCCGAGCGAATGTGTGTGTTTGCGCGCGCTCTTCATCCGCGGGATGTTTTGTGCTGCCCACTCGTCGATCTCGCTCACAACTCTATCGATTTCTGAGCGCAGTTGCTCGCCGTCGAAGCGCTTCGGCTGAAATTTCTGATCGATCCGAGAGGGAATCAATTCTGCATAAAGATCGCCGAGCTCTCTTGCCCATTCGGCGAGTGGTAAGGCGATCACGCTGCGCCCCGCAATTGCCTGAAGCAGATCCGAAGGTTCCAAGAGAGAGGCCATCATAGTCGATGATGTCTCGTCGCAGAAATGCGTGGAAGGTGGGTCATTTCCATCTGGATGCATGGCTTACCGCCGAACCGGCAAGTCGTTCTGACGGGTCTCTTTGTCTTTCTCCATCGATACGCCGAAGATCCAGACGTCTGGAGGCTGTGGGTTGATCCATTGATTCGTGACGGCCACGGTCGACCCCTCCTCGCTCGATAGACCATTCGGCCTGATTCCCTTGTTCGGCCGACTTTAGGGACAATCTGGACCGATGGCAATTAGCGGTTTCAAAGGGAAGGTATAATGAAATAGTTATGATTCCGATGGATTGTTGGTCATGCGGCAACTCGAAGGGCTGGGCCGATCTTATGGCGCGAAGGTAAAGATGCCTTCGTCACGGAGGCGTTGACGACGCTGCCACCCTAAGGGGAGGTCGCTTGTGCGTGTGGATCTGCGGCTCGCTGTTGGTGCGACCGTCGACTCCGTTGAGATCGATCTGCGCGCCGGGCAGGCCAGCCGGCTGGTAGCGGCTAGGGCCGAATTCCTAAGCCTCAAACGTCCGGCCGATCTCGCCACGCATGCTCGGTTAGGCTCGATCGGGGCGCGCCGGTGTATCAGGAGCTGTTGGCCAGCCAGTCAGTGACGTGTTCGACGGCCTGGCGGTCGGCGTCGATCCAGTGCACTCTGGGGTCCCGGCGGAACCAGGATCGCTGTCTGCGTACGTAGCGACGTGTAGCGATGGACATTCGGTGTTGCGCTTCCGCGAGGTCGTAATCGCCGTCCAGATGTGCCAGTACTTGTGCGTATCCGATGGCGCGGCGTGCGGTGATGCCGTCACGCAAACCCGCCTCGGCCAGCCCAACGACTTCCTCGACGAAGCCCTGGGCGAACATCTGCGCGGTGCGGGCGGTGATGCGTGCGTCCAACGTGTCGGTTGCCCGGTCGACTCCGATTATCGCTGTGTTCCAGCGGGCTTCGCCCGCCCTCGGTACCGAGGCGGCAAACGGCCTCCCAGTGATCTCCACCACCTCGAGCGCGCGGACCGTGCGCCGGGTGTCGGTCGGTGGAATGATGCTGGCCGCTGCAGGGTCGGCCGTGCGCAGCGCCGCATGTAGCGCCGCGCGTCCACCGAGAGTCAACACCCTTTCCCATCGCTCCCGTACCAGTGGGTCGGTGGTCGGGAGTCGCCACTGATCAAGCAACGCTTGGATATACATCATCGAGCCGCCGACAATGACCGGCACCGCGCCGCGCGCCATGATTGCCTCGACGGCGGCTCCGGCCTCGTACTGATACTGGGCGACTGTCGAGGTCTGCGTGACATCGAGCACGTCGAGTTGGTGATGCGCGATGCCGCGCCGTTGCGACAGAGGCACTTTGGCTGTGCCGATGTCCATTCCCCAGAATTGCTGCATCGTGTCGGCGTTGACGATTTCGCCGCCGAGTCGCATCGCTAGTTCCAAGCCTAGATCGGATTTGCCTGACGCGGTCGGGCCGACGACGGCGATCGGCCGGATCGGTCGGCTCATGACTGTGGTGCCGCTGCGAAACCGGTACCGTCAGAGTTTCCGTGGTAGGCGGTCACGGTTGGTGCGTTCTCAGTGCTATCTGGTGCGAGGTGGGTGAATGCGGTGCCGATGTCGGTGGTGACAACGAGTCGATCTAGTGCCGAACGCCGGACTAGTCCTTGGGCGTGCAGAGTGGTGAGCCATTCGAGCAGCCCGCAGTAATGGCCCGCAGGGTCGAGGAGGACTATGGGTTTATGGTGAACGCCGAGGTAGCCTGACACCCAGGTTTCGACTAGTTCCTCGAGTGTTCCGATACCGCCGGGCAGGGTGAGGAAGGCGTCAGCGCGTTCGATCATGATGCGTTTGCGTTCGGCGAGGGTGTCGGTCACGATCAGCTCGTCCGCATCGAGGTCGGCAAGCTCTCGTTGTGCGAACATCACCGGGATGACGCCCGTGGTGTGAGCACCGGCGGCCCTCGCCGCACGCGCCACGGCGCCCATCATGGCGATGGTGCCACCGCCGGAGATCAGCCGCCATCCGCGTCTGCCGATTTGGGTGCCGACCGCGGCGGCTAGACGCAGGCAATCGGGATCGTCACCGCCAGAGGCACAGTAGACACATATGGTTACGCTCACCGGGCGAACCTTTCGGAGATAGACATCGGATCGTGGGACGATGCGGCGATGAAGAAGGGGCGTTCGTTGGGTTGGCCGATGCTTAGGAGGCCAAGTCCGCCGCCGACGGGTGACGGGATGGCGGTGATGCCGTATTTTGGGAAGTCCCCGGCTGAGGTGCTGCGCCGCGACGGTGGTAACGCGAACCGTGACGATATCGCCGACGCGCATGAATCCTTCTTCGGTGGGCTGGAAGTGGGCCAGTCGCCCGTTGCGGGTGCTCATCCAAGCGGTGGTCGCGTTCCCTCGCCCGGGTGTCGAAGGCATTCCTCCTCCTTGCCGATCGGCGAACAGTTGGCTTCTAGCGGTAGCCGTTCTGGCTGAGGAACCGCACCGCATCGACGGGAGGATGTCGAGCGTGCAAGCGTTGTGCTGTTGACCAAGATCGGCCCCACGCGGCGCAAGACTGTCGTATAGCCGACAGAGCGGCCGGGAACGCCTTGAGCGAACCGGCGATCTCGACTTGGGCGTCGTCGTTTTGTCGGCCGTGTGCCAGCAAAACCTCTTGCGAGGCGATGTTGGGCGCGCCGAACTCGACGTCCGACTGGGGTCCACGTCGTCTGCGGCCAAGCCGAGTGTCGCGGAGATCACCGTTACCGAAACGGGCATTGCACTCTCAGCGATCACGTCGAAACATGCCCCCTCGCCGAGCACGTGGACCAGCCGAGCCGCGGCCAGCACCGCGACAACTCGATAGGACGCCGCCTCAATGGACACGGCCACGGCCAGTGGATGCAGACGCCCATGATTGCGGGCCGGTCCAGCCACAGCAACAACCAACCTGCGGCCTTCGACATATGCGGCTGCGGCGGAGCGCGCCGGGGTTCGCAAGCTCCCAGTTGCATTGAAGGCGGCCTTATCTGAGAGATGAAAGGATGTATTGACGCCGCCACGGATATCAATATCCGACACCACGGACTGCGCAGCGAGACCCCCAGCGTGCCGCATAACTGCTGTGGCAACGGACGTACGCTCATACGACTCGGCCAGCACATCTTCATCGTCCGGAGGGAAACGCGGCAGACTCCGGACCGCTCGCGAGCGGGTCATACAACACAACCAATCCAACCGGGCGACGCGACCGCCATCACGCCCCCGTAACGACCTAAACGAATATTCCCCTGTAGATACTCCAAACAGGGCTTTCGCATTCTCCTTTTCAGGGAGAGCGAAAACCCTGCAGCTGTGATCCACAGTCTCCAGTTTGGAGTGGGTCTGAGCTTCCT
>NZ_JBIUCG010000040.1:17688-42407 GCF_044548645.1 Nocardia sp. NPDC051929
CTTTTGAGGGAGGTTCAGGTGGGTCTGAGCTTCCTTTTGAGGGAGGTTCAGGTGGGTCTGAGCTTCCTTTTGAGGGAGGTTCAGGTGGGTCTGAGCTTCCTTTTGAGGGAGGTTCAGGTGGGTCTGAGCTTCCTTTTGAGGGAGGTTCAGGTGGGTCTGAGCCTCCTTTTGAGGGAGGTTCAGGTGGGTCTGAGCTTCCTTTTGAGGGAGGTTCAGGTGGGTCTGAGCTTCCTTTTGAGGGAGGTTCAGGTGGGACTGAGCCTCCTTTTGAGGGAGGTTCAGTACAATCCGGCTCCGATCCCTCCGGGGATCTCTCCGTTTCGGGGAGGTGAGCTGATGTAAAGACGCTAACCTATTATTCGCTCCTCCGCAACACCCAAATCGACACACTTCTAAGCGGCCTACTGTCGGTCGCAAGAATCTAATCGTCGGACCTTTGCGCATTATCGGTGCGGGGCTGTGGAGCGCATCCGTGAATATGCTGATAATACGTACGCAGTGACGGTCGCGCGACAGAGCGGTCTTGCGAAGGCTGGCCATGTCGTCAGTCTTCTGATCATCAGTGCAACCGACGCTGCGCGTGAGTTGGAACCTCGAAGCGAGCAACTCGCAGACTGTGCGTATAAGAATCTGGAATTCGCCTAGAAATCGCTGCTTACCATTCGTGATGCTGGAGGGCGAACCCCAATCCTTTGCCGTCACGGCGGCGCTCGGCAGTCAGCTCCCAGTCCTGCTCGTCGAGATGGAAGAACCGCTTCAGCTCGGCCCGCGTCAACACCCCGAAATGGCCGTACCCCGGCACCACGCCCTCTTGACGCACAGTCGCCCACGAAACCATGAGCGCCACGCGACATTCAGCAACCGCCATGATCAGCAGAATCGGGGTCCGCTGAACTGGCTTGGCGCGACTTTGCGCGCCCCTGGACCCCGCGTGCCCACCCGCGCGGATTCGAACGGCGTGACCCGATCGAGGGGTTCTCCGCGAAGTTGGCCGACATGTAGAAGACGCGGTTGAGACCGCGGTGGTAGCGGCGAGGCCGGTGCAGATTTCCACGGATACGGCCGGAATCCCAGGGAGCGGGCGCCGAACCAGCAAGCGCGGCCAAGCGGTCCGGGGTGGCGAAGGATGACATGTCGCCGCCGGTGACCGCGAGGAATTCCGCGCCGAGCAAGTGGCCGAACCCCGGCAGGCTGGTGATCACCTCGGCGAGCCCATGCTGATCGAACCGGCTCTCGATGAGCCTGTCGGTCTTCTTGATCTGGTCGTTGAGGGCCATCACCTCCCGAGCTAGCTCGGCGATCACAGTGGCGGTGAGCGCCTCGCCCGGCAGGCTGACGTGCTGCTGGTGTGCGGCGGCGACAGCCGACGCGGCGATCGTGTCGTGGTTGCGGACTTTCCCTGTGCGCAAGCAGCGTTCGAGTCGGACTGCGCCGATTCGGCGTAGCGCGGCCGGGGTCTGGTAGCCGGTCAGCAGCGTCAGTTGCCCTGTGCGCGTCAGGTCCGCGAGAACACGATCGAGCGCGGGAAAGACTCCCAGCAGCAGACCTCGCAGGCGATTGATGACACGGGTGCGGTCAGCGACCAGGTCCTTGCGTCGAGCGGTCAGCAGTTTTAATTCCACGGTGACCTCGTCACCGGGACACAGCGGGCGCAGATCGCGACGCATCCGCGCTTGGTCGGCGATGATCGCGGCGTTTCGCGAGTCGGTCTTGGCTTCTCCGCGATAACCGCCGGCCGCGCGGTTGAGAGTGCGGCCGGGCAGGTAGAGCAACCGCTGGTCGTGGGCCAGGAGCAGGCTGATCGGCAACGCCGCACCGCCGTTGGGTACGTCCACCGCCCAGGTGACCTGGTCACCGAGACGGGCGACATCGTGCATCAGACTCGAGAGTTCGGCCTCGTCGTTGGAGACCCGCCGCGACAACAGTCGCTTTCCGTCGGAGCCGATGACCACGCAATGGTGATGATTCTTTCCGACATCGACGCCAGCCCAGATCTGGGCCATGAACACCTTCGGTCGCTCGATACACATTCGCCCTACGGACGACCACGCCGGCGTTGTCCTACAGAGCGATTCGCCCGAACATCCCAATTGGCGGCCGGGGTCGTCGCGGGAAACCGGGCGGCCAAGTCTCCGGAGCCAGGTTCGGCGACCTCATGAAAGCCACACCCGGTTCTCCAGGGCCTGCAGAACCTTACGACTGGCTTGCTCGACCCGGAACTGAAGGTAGGACCTCGTGACCAGCGTAGCGGTGACCGCGCGAGCGGATCTGACCGACGCCCGATGGGCACGGCTGGGAAGACGAACCAACCTTCGACCGCGGGGAAGGAAACGGCAAAGAAAGCGGGACGGTTCAGTCACGGCTTGAGTCGGCCCGAGGGTTCCGGTGACCCGAAGACCTGCCATCGCCGCTGGTCAAGCCTCTGTCGTTGACCTGCCAATATGATCAGGGCGGTCCGGCCTGAGCTACGCCGAGAGGTTGATCGAGATTTCCATGTTCTCGCCGGTTCAGCGATGTGTGGTAAGCGTTCGGGGCGGTACTGCTGTGGAATGGGTGCGGTAGAACTTGAGGTGGGCTCGGGCCGTTCGGTCCCAGCTGAAGAGGGCGGCGAAGGCTTTGCCGTGCTCGGTGCGGCACGGGTCGGGAACCAACGCTCGCGCGAGTTCTGCGGCCAGCTCGGCGGGAGTGGCCGCGTAGCTGATGGCCTCGCCGAATACCTCGCGCAGCACCGGGAGATCGCGTGCTACGACTGGGACTCCGGCGGCTAGGGCTTCCATGGCGGCGAGCCCGAATCCCTCTTTGGTGGAGAAGAACGGGAGGAGGGTCGATGCCGCCACGAGTGCGGGGAGTTCGGTGTGTGGGACGGTGCCGAGGATGGTGGGGCGGATGTCGAGTTCGGTTGCGCGAGTGTTGAACTGGGTTCGGTAGTCGCGGTAGTCGAAGAGTGTTTCGCCGCCTGCGAAGACGAGGTGCAGGTCTGGATGATCGTGACGTAGCAGGGCGAACGCCTCGAGCAGGTCGATGCTGCCTTTGCGGGGTTCGATGCCGCCGACGGCCACGATGTACCGGCCGAGTCGGCGTCGCCAGGCGGCGCGGGCATCCGTGGCGTCGGGAGAGTCATCTGCGGCGGCCGCGAAGCGGTCGTATTCGACGCCATTGGGAATCACGGTGGGGCGCAGAGCCCACCCGTCCTGAACCTCGGCCGCGACGGCGGCCGACACGCAGATGTGTGCGTAAGGCTCGACGATGGCGCGTTCATGGCAGCGGGCGAGTTCGGGGGTGGTGAAGTTGTCGAGGTGGTGGATGGTGCGGATGCGGCAGTCGACGGCGTTGGCGCTGATGCAGTCCTGTGCGTGCACGATGTCGTAGTCCTCGGGAGTGAACGCCTGCCGCAGTACGTCTATGGAGCGCATGATTCGCGTCCCGACCTGTTCGCCGTCGGCACTGGTGAAGGGAACGACGCGAATTGTCACGGAGGAATCCACGGGGCGGAAGAAGGCGGCATCCCCGCCACGTCCGAGCGTCCATACGGTGACATCCGCGCCGAGCCGGGCGAGCGACTCGGCGAGATTGAGCGTATGCACGACCCCTCCACGGGGTTTGGTGGAGTACGTGAGAAGTGCGATCCGCATCAGTTGCCGCTCTTTTCGGTCATCAAGTTGTGGTAGGCGTCGACACGGCGTTCGTCCAGGTGCCGCAGGACGCGCCGGGCTCGCTCGACCTCGGCATCGATGTCGAGGTCCGCCACCGCGAGGCCGCCCTTGGACCAGGTTTTGGCGAGGATGTCACCGCCGGGGCCGACCACTTTGGCTTGGCCGAGGAAACGCAGGTTGCCGGTGATTCCGGTTTGATTGGACGATGCGAGAACAACCTGGTTCTCGGCGGCGCGGGCCTGGTCGTACAGGTCGAACAGGCGGGATTGCCGATCGTTGGGCATCCGGGAGGCGCGATCGGTGACGCTGGCGGGCCAGGCCGACAGCGCCGCGATGGTGCGGGCACCGTCGAGAGCGAGAGCTCGCGCGGACTCCGGGAACGTTTTGTCGTAGTCGATGAGCATCCCGATCCGGCCGATCGGGGTATCAAAAGCCGCGAAGCGATCTCCGGCCGCATACGCGAGGTGTTCGCCGGCCGGCTGGTGTACTTTGCGGTGGCGGCCGAGCACCCCGTCGCCGGTGAGGCATACTGCGGCGTTGTAGCGGACACCGTCTGCACGTTCGGCATAGCCGACGCAGATCGTCATATCCCCGGCCAACCGGCACAACAGCCGGAACTCGGGTCCATCCGGGTCGATGGCCTCAGGCCCGGCGGCCGGATCCGGGTTGCGGAGGTCTCCGATGTAGCCGCCGAGGCTCGCATCGGGTAGCACGAGCAGGTCGACGCCGTCCTGGGTGAGCCGGTCGATGATACCGGCGATCTTGTCCAGAGCGCGGGCGATATCTGCGCCGAAATGCGCTGCGACAGCCGCTATTCGGGTGACGGTCATTGGTCCGCCTCAGGCCGCCGCGGTGGTGCGGGCGGTGGCGGTGATCTGCCCGGCGAGGTGCTCGGCGTCGCGGGCGATGGCGGCGAAGCGGCCCGAGCCCCAGGTGTGCAGCCAGGGCAGCCCGAGAAAGTACAGCCCGGGCGTGGTCGTGACGCCGCGGTTGTGGCACGGGTGACCCTCACCGTCGAAGACGCCGACGCGCAGCCACCGGTAGTCGGTGCGGAACCCGACCGACCACACTACCGACGTGATATTGCTCGCCGACAGATCGAGTTCGGTGATCTCGCGCTGCGGACGCCACACCGGGCGGTACCGCGGTTCGGTGGGCGCGTCGATACCAGCACGGGCGATATAGGTGTCGATGGAGTCCTTGATGCTCTCGGCGACGGCGTCGGCGGCATCGAGGTCCCGCTCCAGCGACGGCTCGAAGTACGCTGTGCCGTCGGCGACATCGACCATCCTGCCGTAGAGCGCCATCCCCTCGACCGCGAATTGGCGCAGGTCGATATCGCGGCCGCCGTCTCGACCGGTGACGTAGTGGTTGGTGTTCTCCCGCTTGCCCAGCCCACCCGGCTGATCTTCGATCGGGATGTCGTAGTGGCCCATGTCCTCCAGCCATGCGACGCAATCGCGGCCCCTGTAGAAGCGGGCGACGCGGGGCGCGGTCCCGACCGCGAGATGTACCCGCCGACCCTCCAGATGGAGGTCCTCGGCGATCTGTGCTCCTGATTGGCCGGTACCGACGATGAGGACGGCGCCGTCGGGCAGGTCCGCAGGGCTGCGGTATTCGGCGGAGTGGAGTTGCTGGATCGAACTCGGCATCCGCTCGGCGAAGCGGGGCACGATCGGCGTGTGGTAACCGCCTACTGCGACCACCACCTGATCGGAATGCAGTGGGCCCGAAGTTGTCTGGATGTCGAAGCCGCCGTCGACCGATACCGTGACCGCGGTGACGGCGACGTGTTCGCGAACCGGCGGATCGAAGGTGTCGGCATAGGCGCGGACCCATGTGTAGACCTCATCGCGTTTCATGAAGCCGTGCGGGTCGGGTCCGTTGTAACGGTAACCAGGCAGCACACACTGCCAGTTGGGAGTGACGAGAGTGAAGTTGTCCCAGCGGGTGTCGCGCCAATCGTGGGCGATGGTGTCGCGCTCGAGGACGACATGGTCGATGCCGCGAGTGGTCAGATGCCAGCTGATCGAGAGCCCGGCCTGTCCCGCGCCTATCACGACGACGTCACGGTGTTCCACGGTGGTACCGGAGTCTGTCTGGGGGGTCACGGTTTTCCTCCGGTGTTTGCCGCCTCGACCGACGGCGGAGTCATCGACAGCACGCGTACCGTACCCTGTGATGTCCGGGCCTGTGCTGCGCTTGCTTCGATGGCGTGCAGGGTCTGCATGGCGGAGGTGCAATAGAAGCCGAACTTCTCGCGCACCCGCTCGGCCGCGCTGTTCAAAGCGCTCGAGGCGCGGGTCAGGAAGTCGTCGATCGGATAGTCGACGCCGGTGGCCAGATGATCATGGATCACCAGCGAGGGCGAATAGCAGGACTGGACATTGCCGTCCGGCCAGCGGATGTCGAATGTCACCTCAGGCATGGATCGTCTCCAGCTCTTCGGGCACCGCGGGCTGCCCGACCACGCCATGGCGGGCGACGACGCTGTGGTAGAGCTCGGGGCGTCGGTCGCGCAGGTTGTACATGCCGCCGCCGCGTGCCAATTCGAGTGCGTGATCGACGTCGACGGTCGCGGTGGCGAGACCGGGTTCGGTACCGGTGGTGGCGAGCAGGTCGCCGCCGGGGCCGACGATCTTGGCGCTGCACACGAAGCGCAACGAGCCGAACGTCCCGGCCTGGTTCGACGCGACCCACACCACCTGGTTCTCGACTGCGCGAGCGCGGTCGAAGATATCGAAGCGCTGGGTCCAGCGGTCGTCTTCGAGTCGTTCGGTGGTGGCGGTGCGGGCGGTGGGCCATGCCGAGAGCGAGGTGATGATCTCCGCGCCGTCCAGTGCCAGCGCTCGTGCGGCTTCGGGGAATGCCTTGTCGTAGCAGATCTGCATGCCCATGCGGCCGACCGGGGTGTCGAAGGCGCGATATTCGGATCCAGCAGCGTAGCAGAGGTTTTCGCCGAGCGGCTGATGTACCTTGCGGTAGGAGCCCAGAACCCCGTCGCCGGTGAGTGTCACGGCGGCGTTGTAGCGGAGATCGCCATCGGCTTCGCAAAATCCGAGAGTGACGACGAGTTCACCCGCCATCGCCGCGATGCGGCGCAGTTCCGGGCCGTCGAGGGTGAGCGCCGGCGGCAGACTGCGTAGACGGCGCTGCTTGGCCTCCTCGCTCTCCCCACCGCCGCCCAGGCTGGGCAGATAGCCGCCCAGGCAGGCCTCGGGCAGCACCAGTAGTCGGCTACCGCGTTGCTGCGCCTGTTCGATCAGCGAGCCGACGGTGGCGTAACACGCCTCCATGTCGCGCCCGAATTCGGCGGCGGCCACGGAGATCGATAGTTCGGTCATGAGTGTCCCAATCCGGTTACCGCGCTGTCGAGCGCGTGAGTGACTTCTCCGTCAGGCCAGCGCAGCCGCACGCCGGGAGTCGCGCTGAGCACGCCACACACGGCGGTCGTCGCCGGGCCTACCGGGTTGACGGGGGAGCCGGGGCGATCGGCGGTGAGCATCGCGAAGCCGGGGAAGCAGGTGATCCAGTCGGCCAGCTCGGCGCCCGGCGGGCGCGGGATGCGCGCCACCTCGAGTTCGACCCCGACACCGCTGGCCTCGGCGAGCATGCCCGCGGTCCCGGCGATTCCGGCCATGCTGACATCCTTCGCGGCCTTCGGACCGGTGTCCGAGACGAACCGGCCCAGTGCCCGCAATTCCGTGCCGCTCCGATGTGACGACGAATCCCATTGCCGCCCGGCATATCCGGGACGCCAGCCGCCGCCCAGGTCAGCGGTCAGCCGGAGCTCGTCGCCGACCTCGCCGCCCCCTCCTGGCACCGGCCGGGCGGTACGGCCGAGCGCGGTGACCGACAGCGCCGCCGGGACACCCAACTGGGTGTGGCCACCCAGCACCGGCACCTCCCAGATGCGGCTGGCGGCACCCAGGCCCCGGAGCACCCGGGTCAGCAGCGACCGGGTGGGCGCGGCGACCGCGTCGAGAAGGCCGATCGGTTCTGCACCCATCGCGGCGAGATCGTTGAAGTTGACCAGGGCCGCACACCATCCGGCCCATTCCGGGTCCCGTTCGACCATGGAAGGCAGGATCGCGTCGCACGCGGCGACCAGGTCGCAGCCCGGGACCGGTGCGCCGTCATCGCCTCGGAATCCGGCGCCGCCCAGTGTCATCGGTGTATCGCCCAACTCGGACAGCGCTTGCCCGAGCATTGCCTTGGTGGTTCGGGCCAGCCGCTCGATTCGGTCGATCGGCCAGCGCATCTTCAGGTGCGGTGTATCTGCCACGGTGGTTTCGGCGAGCGCTGTCCACCCGAGTTGGGAGAACAGCGACCGGTAGCGGGTCTGCACGGTGGCCTCGAACCGAAGAACGTTATGGGTTTCGGCATAAGCGCACGCCGCTTGCACGAGTGCGCGGCCCACACCATGGGTGCGACGCCTGCAGTCCACCACCAATCGACTGCCGGTCCACCACCCGAGGTCTTCGGCGGTGGCCGGTGCCAGGCGCACTCCGCCCAGCAGGGCTCCGTCCGGGGCGATCGCGACCAGGATCTGGGCCCGGGGGTCGTCGTCGATGTCGTCGGCGTCGCTGCCTGCGAACATGCCCTGCTCTGTAACGAAGTTCTCTCGGCGCAATGCGCGATAGACGGCGACATGTCGGGTATCGGCGAGCTGGATGAGGAATCCGCCTGCGGGGTCGGCCGGGGACGGATATCCGGAAAGGACGCAGTAATCCGGCGATGAAGCACGTACCCCGGACAGTTCGTCGATCCAGGATCGCGGTGCGGCCGTCGGTTCGCTCGTCGTCATCTCAGCCTCCTGCGGTCTGCAGCACACTGCACGCCCCACACGCCGCGCATCCGGCCTTCTGGTCCGTGCCGAGCATGTCGGCCCGACGTAGCTCCGCTGCCACCCGCCGGGTCACGTCCTCGAGGACCGCCGCGGTCGGCGGGCTCGCACGGTCGACGTCGACGGCCAGGGTTCCGGCGAGCGGCCGGAACGGCACCACGAACGGGTACACGCCCATGGCGATGAGTTCCGCCGCACCCGAGACCAATTCGTCCGGGTCTTCGCCCAGACCGACGAGTAGATAGGTGGAGACCTGGTTACGGCCGAACACTCGCACTGCTTCGGCCCAGGCTGCCCGGTAGTCGGACAGCGGCACGGTGGACTTTCCCGGCATCCATCGAGCACGCACTCGGTCGTCGAGCGACTCGACGTGGATGCCGATCGCATCGGCTCCCGCGTCGCGTAGCTCGCTCAAAGTCGCCAGGTCGCCAGGTGGCTCGCACTGCACCTGGATCGGAAGCGTCGGCACCGCTTGCTTGACGGCTCGCACACAGCGGGCCAGGTGCCTTGCACCACGGTCTTTTCCGGCCGAGGTGCCGGTGGTCATCACCAGCTGCCGGATCCCGTCGAGCCGCACTGCCGCCTCGGCGACCTCGGCGAGCTGATCCGGTCGCTTGACGGCGATCGTGCTGCCGGACGCGAGAGATGCCTCGACCGAACAGAATCGGCACCGTTGGTCTTCGCCGTAGCGAATGCAGGTCTGCACCACCGTGGTCGCCAGCACATCCTTTCCGTGCAGTCTGGCGATCTGCTCGTACGCCACGCCGTCGGCCGTGCGCAGGTCGTAGAAACGGGGTCGGCGCACCGGTTCGACGGTCACGCCGAGATCGGTGCCCTCGTAGAGCAGCCGATCGGCACGAATCGTGTATGGACTCTCCGGGCGGAGGGGGATGGCAGCGCCGGCACCCCCGAACAGCACATGACCGTCGTCACTGGGGCCGGCACCGGAACGGCGCTGCACCGGCACATCGACGCGAATTCCCAAGAGTGCGAGATCTACTCGCGTGGATACCTCGGTCATGACGGTCGGCCTACAGTTGGTAGGTGGAGTTGATGATGGCGCCCTTGCGGGCATAGTGGATCAGCGCGTCCTGCACGTCCAGGGGATGCGCCGGGATCACACCTTCGATGAGGTCCTCCTCGCGGGCACCGTGCAAGGCGAGACCGAACCGGCAGGCGAACACCTTCCCGCCCTCCTTGATGAAGGTGGCGATGGCCTCGTTGATGTTCTGCTCACCGGGGAACCCGCTGTCGCCGGTGGTCGGAAAGCCGCGGGTGGCAAGGCAGTTGATCGCGCCGGGACCGTAGAAGTAGATGGCGGATTCGAAACCTTTGCGAAGTGCGCGCGTCGCCTGCAGGATGGCCACGAAACTCACCGACGATTCATGGGCGATGCCGTGAACCAGCGTGAAATAGGTTTCCCCTGCCTCCGCCTGATAGTCGGGAAAGATCTTGGTGCCGCCGTAGATACTGGTGCCCTTCGGCAGCGCCGGGTGCGGGATTTCGGCGAGTGATTTCGCGATGTTCTCCTCGATCGCCTTGTCGATCTCAGAGGTCGATGTGGTGGGTGCCGACATGGTTCGTCTCCTGGGCGTGGTCGGTGTGAATTCGGTGATTGGCAGTGCGCCCGCTGGGTGTCCGGGTGGTCACCGATGGACCAAGTTCACGCTCGGCCTGTTTCCGGTTGGTCACCTGGGGAAAAATTGGAGGTTTCCGGATGCTCACCACGCACGTTTGTGAATGGACTCACCAATCACACTGTGACACAACGTAATTAGTTCCAGCACCAGCGTATCGTGGTGCCGGATGGGTTGGCGCGGAGTCGATGCGGTGTAATCGTCGTCCTGGACTTTTCGGGTTTCTGTTAATCGCATCGACCCAGAGCCCCTTCGACTCGAAACATGGACGAAACCGTTACTGGGCCGTAGCGATCGCTGACGGACTCGACCGGACCGGCAACCGGTAGCTACCCGGTCGCCACCTCCGTCCAGCTGGCCGAAGCCGACGGGCGCGGGGTTATGGTGCTCGACACCGGGCACGTGCCGAGCACATGCTGGAATCCATTGGCCGGCTCGGTCAACATTCCGTTGCACGAATTCGAGAACCGGCTCGCCGATATCGCCGACGGCGAGATGCGGGTCCACCGTTCCTGCGGCTACCGGTGCTCCATCGCAGCGGGCGTGCTCGCACGAGCCAGGCGAACGGTGACCCTCATCGACAACGTTTTCGAACACGCTGTCGCACTGGACTCACCGCCGCGCTCGGCGGGCACGCGACTGCCGGTAAACCGACATGAACAACGGTACAGCTCGCAGATTCAGCCGACGAGGCTGCGCCCTCTGCCGCGCCGGAGACTGTGCTGCTGGATGTCAGCCACGATGAGCAGCGGGCCGCCGGGCACATCGAGGGCGCACTGCATCTGCCACTGGCTCTGTTCGACCCCGAAGGCTGGATGAAAGTCCCCCATCGACGGGGATCCGTACCGGATAAATCTCCTCGACACGCGCGGACTACGCGGTCGACGGTCGGTTGCGATGCGCCTCTCTCGGCGGTGTCGTCGGTGCGTGCTCCGGTGTCCTGAAGGACTATGCCGGGCTGTCACCGGTCTCCTCGCCGTACATCAGGCCACCGGCCGACCGGACTGGCTCGAACCCGAAAAACGTCTGCTCGACAAGCCGATTGAGCGCTCCACCGATCCCGCCACCCCCGCCAGCTCGTTCGACACCGCCGACGATGCCGAAACTCCTCGTCATCCGTCGCGCGATCCCATCGTCGACGTCGCCCCCGCAGGCGCTTCCGCGCTGGCCAAAGACCTCCCACCGCCGCTGTCGCCAGCGCACGGGTACCCGCCCTGCACACCGCGAGCGGGCCGATCTGACGTTGCCCGCGCCCCCGCTGCTGGCCAATGGCTGACCGTCCTCGAAGCCGCTCTTCGCGGTCCGCTGAAAATTGCGGAGAGCGACCGGTAGCTCCAGCGCGCCAATGGATTGATCGGTACCGCCCGCACCGAAGCCCCGGCGGCACGGTCAGTATCGCCGGGCCCACTCACTCGGTTCCCCTCCTGACCGACCGAACCCAGAAGAATGGCGCACCGGCCGCCTTGCGTCTGCCGTGGCTCGGTCTGTGACCTCCCGGTGACCATTCGGGCCGACCTGTCCGGCTGCCCGGCACCGTCCCCAGCCTCGACCGACGGTTGCTCACTGTCCGCACCGCTTGCACCCTCTCGGATTGGCCGCGGGCCGACCTGTCGCCCGATGCCAGTCGTCGCCGATCCGGCTGAGGAATCCACTGAGCCACAGGTCGGTGGTGATCACCGCAAGCCCGCTGAGATTCGCGGTGATCACCACCGCTGCCGAACCCCAATCGCGCTTTCAGTGTCCAGATGATGAGCTTGGTGATCACGGTGCCTCAGCGTTTGCCTGTACCGCAACCGGCACGGGCACGCCCGCTCGAGTCGCATCCGGCAGCCACCAATTCCAGGTCCCGAACAGCTTCATCAGCGCGGGCACCAGCACTAACCGCACCAACGCCGCATCGATTGCGACGGCCATCGCCAGAGCGAGCCCGATCTGTTTCAGCTCGAGCACGCTCCCGGTGAGGAAGCTGCCGAAGATCGCCACCATGATGGCCGCCGCCGCACTGATCGGGCGGGCGGTGTGCTGCAGTCCCGCCGCCACCGCGTACTCGTTGTCGGCTGCGGTGCGCGCGGAATCCTCCCAGAACTCCTTGACCCGCCGGATCAGGAACACCTCGTAGTCCATCGACAAACCGAACAGGATGGCGAACACCATGGTCGGCACGAAAACCTGGATGAATCCGGTGCTGTGGAAGTCGAACAGCGACTCGCCGAGGCCCCACTGGAACACCGCGACGGTGATGCCCAGAGCCGCGCCGGTGGCCAGCAGATTCATCACTATTGCCTTCATCGGCAGCGCGATGCTGCGGAAGGCGGCGGTGAGGAACACGAACGAGCAGCATAGAACCAGTGCGATCACCAGTGGCAGTTTCCCGGTAATCTCGTCCGACAGATCGGCGAACTCGGCCGTCACGCCGCCGACTAGCACCTGCGCTCCGGGCAATGCGGCGGCCCCGTCGCGGATCTCCCTGACGAGTCGATCGGCACCGGTGGAATCGAATGACGTCCCCGGCACCACCATCGCGAAGATCCGTCCGTCGCGTTGGATCGGTAGCACCTGTTCGATGCGCGGGTCCGAGCGCAGCGCGGACAGGAAGTCCTGTACTGCGGTGGCCGAGGTGGAACTCAGTTGGGAATCGCCGGGACCGGTCGCGACCAGCGTGATCGGTGCGAGCAGGCCGGACGCGAAACTCTCCGAGGCGACCTTGCCCGCCTTGCCGGAGGCCGTCTCGGTCATCGCCGCGCTGCCCATATCGATCCCGTAGCGCACTCCGGCCAAAGGCGCGGCCGCCAGGAGCAGGGCCACCGTGGCCGCGATACCGAACACCGCGGGTCGAGCCATGACGATCCGGCTCCACCGCGCCCACCGTCCGCTCGTCGGATCGGTGGCCTCGGTACCCGGTCGAGTCTCCAGCGACTGCCACCGCGCGGGCAGCGCACCGCGATTGACCCGCGGCCCGAGCATCGCCAGTACCGCTGGCAGCAGTGTCAATGCCACCGCCAGGGTGGCGACCACCGCGGTCGCGACACCGACCGCGATCCCCCGGAACGCCGGCGCCCGCACCACGACCAGCGAGCAAAGCGAGATCATCACGATGAAGCCCGAGGCGACGATGGTCTTGCCGGCCGTGGCGATGGCGATTCCGCAGGCGTGGGCGACACCGACCGGGGAACTGCCGCCGGGCTTCGCCAACTCCTCACGGAAGCGACTGACCACGAACATCGCATAGTCCAATGCGATACCGGTGCCGACCATGGTCACGACGGCCAGCAGCATCGAACTCGTGCTCATCACATGCGACAGCAGAAAAAGCCCGCCGAATGCGAGCAGTAGCCCGCTCAATGCGACCATCACCGGCACCAGCGCGGCGACCACCGTGCCAAGCGCGAGGATGAGCAGCACGAATGCCACCGGCAGGCCGAGCGCCTCGGCCTGGCCGGAATCGGCTACCTCGATCTGCATCAGATCGTGCAAAATCGGTGAGAATCCGGTGATGCCGACGCTGACCCCGTCAGCGGAGTAGTGGCCGGCCCGTTCCTGCAGCTCACCGGCCAACTGCGCACGCGCCGCAATCGCGCCATCAATCCTGATGACCGCCATCGCCGCATGTCTGCTAGCCGAGATCTGCGACTTCTGATCACCCTGGAATGGCCCGACCGCCATCTGCACCCCCGGCGCACCGCGCAGCTCCGCGACCGCTCGCTCCACGATGGCCCGGTAGGCCGGATCGTCAACGGTTCGCTCGCGCGAATCGAAGACCAGCGCCAGCTGTTCGGCGCCTAGATCGGGATAGTGCGCGGCAAGCAGTTCGGTGATCCGTGTCGAATCCGCCCGATCGGCGTGGAATTCCATGGCCTCGAGGCGGCCGTTGAGTTGGGGGTAGGCGACCGCGCACGCGGCGATGAGTATCAGCCAGAGCGCGACGACGATGCGCCTGTGCTGTGCCATCGCGACGCCCCAGCGGTAGCCGATCCCTTGATCGCTGTTCGTGTGCCGTCTGCCGGCTTCGACCGTCCGGTGTGCCATATACCCGCCGTCTATCCGTGCCTCGTCCCCCAACTGCCGCCGACGGTCCTCGCCGCGCTGTGCCACTACGCCACGATGTGGCCGGTAGTACTGCGCTGGCCCGGCCCTGGTCACATCGTGTGCGTGCCGAACTGCCCATTGCGGCAATAGAGGCGCGGGGAACGCTCCCAACCGAGGACACCTGTGCCCGCCGATACCTCACTGTCGTCGCATGGTGAACAGCGGCGCATCGGCAAGGAACGGATTTCTCCAGACCACCACGTAGGTAGGTCGGGCGGATCACCACCGCGTGAGCGAGGTTTCGATCGGCACTTGACATATCACCTCGGGATGGCGGTGTGCTGGGATGAGGATGGCATTGAGGGCTTCGCCGTATTCATGTAGGACTGCGGAGCCCGTCGACAGGAAAACAGGAGTTCGTCGAACGCGCCCGGTCACACGTGCGCGAGATGAACTCCCAGCTCGACCTCAACCCCACCACCCGAGGTGAGGAACAGGTCGCTCGTCTGCGCGCGATGTTGCGCTACTCGATTCCGCCCCTGACCTTCCGGGACATCTGCGAGAGCAGCCACACCAGCATCCGCCGACACGTCGTCCGCGCCTCTCCACCCGCGCGAACCGGCCCGCAAGGCGCCCCATCAACTTGTTGAGTCCTTCCACCCCCGCCCCACGGCCTGTGCCCTCGGCTGCGGCAACCACCAATTCGGCTGTTTACAAGCAAATTCAGCAGAATTGCGTGGTGACCGCCCTCAATGCGGAGGTCATGTCGAAACCTCGTCGAACCAGCCCTGAACCGAACGACTGTCGGTCGCGAGCTGCAGCTGGAGTACTAAGAGGTGGCGCGGAACTAACTCCGAAGAACCAGGAAACACGAGGTTGAGCCGCCCCCGAATCACACGTGCCGGCGTAGACTCGGGGGCGGCCCCGATCACGAGTGGTCCTAGGCAGCCGTGGCATTGGGTAATGGCCGTCCACTCCGAATACCGCACTGCAGGACACTTAACGGCCTTGAAGGGAAGCCGTGGTGTCGAGTCGTGCCTGCTTCGGACTCACTCGTGACGATCAGGACGACAGGGTCTGGCCATCAACAAATAAGTGGCAAAGTATGGGTCTTCCTGCCAGTTGGCTATCGCACGTCTTACCTGGTGTAGTTCGTGGGCCTATCAACAATTCGATGGTGTGAGTATCCATGGCAACAATATCCCGAAGCCGATTCCCGCTACACCCAGTTTCCAGGCAAAGGTACGAATGCGCATCAGCAGCTGTGCAATGATGACGTACGTAGCACGGGGACTGTAAAACCAGCTCTGCTGGTACCATCCAGCGATGTCAACGTCGGCTGAATACTGGATCTGTCACAAACTTCGTGATTGAGCCCGTTTGGGATGCGATGGGGCGGTTGAGAGTTCATCATGTCGCGGGCGTTCTGATCTTGGACCGATGAGGGTCGTGTACCCGCATCTGGACGGGTTGCGGATCGAGATGATCCGCGCGGCGGGTTCAACGGTGCGGATCGATCCGCTACCGGTGTGGATCCGGTCGGGTGTCCCGGCTGCGGGACGCTGTCGAGCCGGGTCCACAGCCGTTACCGGCGGCGGTTGTCCGACACTTCGATCACCGGCCGCGAAGTCGTGATCGGGTTGCGGGTTCGTAGGCTGTTTTGCGGCAACTTCGACTGTGGAAAGACGACTTTCGTCGAGCAGGTGCCGCAGCCCGCGGCCAGGCACGCCCGCCGCACGCTGATCCTGCAGCGTGCGTTGTGCGTGGTCGGGTTGGCGTTGGGCGGCCGCGCTGGTGCGGGGTCGACGCGGCAGTTGGCCGCCACGGTGAGCCGGATGACGTTGCTGCGCCAGATCCGGGCACTGCCCGATCCTCAGCATCCGATCCCGCGGGTGCTGGGTTTCGACGATTTCGCCCTGCGGCGCGGGCACAACTACGGAACGATCCTGATCGGCATGCAGACCCGCCGCCCGATCGAGGTGCTCGACGACCGGACCGCCGACACCCTGGCAGCCTGGCTGCAAACCCACCCGGGCGTTGAGATCGTCTGCCGTGACCGCCCCGGCGCCGATCGCTGGCAGTGCGCCATGAGGCGCCTGGTCGTATCCCCGGTCCAGCCGGGAGGAACTCGGAAGGAGGTTCTTGGGTCTGATGGCTTACCTGGAGCCGAAAGGTGAAAGGGACAGCAGCATGTCATTGAAGCGGCGGTCGTGCTCAGACGTCGGAGGCGGCGCGTCGCGGGACCCGCGTGATAAGGCGAAAGCTGGATTGCCTGAATCTCAATCCTAAGTTGATGGAGAGTCGCATCCGTCGGAAACATCGACGCCCGGTGCCGACGCCGTGTCCTGCCCTGCCTTAATGCCCTGGGCTGGGGCAACTTCCAAGGCACGGAACGATGCCCAGTGAGGGCATCGAAGGGGATGAGTGGGACGCGTACCTCATGCCGTCACATACGGCAGGACGAACATGGGATCGCCTACGGGACGCGAGTCCTACGGGGACGGAGGCTCCGGTGCGACACGAGGTCGCACGTTGTGAATGAACGCATCAAGGGAGGTTCGATATCGGAGGTCTAGTTCCAAGCCAGTGCTCGAAGGCTTGTCTCCGAGCGGAGTGCGGAGCATCAGGGTGAAGGCACGAAGGTTCTCGTTCCATCCGGGGACTACAGGCCAGGAGAAGACCGGACGGGCGAACGCGCAGTGAATCCTCGATGACGGTTCGTCACCGTCGCCTCCGCCGACGGGATGCGCTAGCGGAGGAACAGGACTGGCCGCTGGGGTAGCGACCGGTGCCGCGAAGGCTCGGGGCCGAGCGGGAGAGCACCACCGTCCCCGGGATGAAGAGGGCGCTCACCCCTGTCGTGTCTCACACGTGCGGAACGTGCAACGCCGGCCGAGGTCCGGATCCCCGCAGGGGCCCGATAAGCCGACCGCACGGATGGTCCAATTCCTCAGTGGGAACAAGATGGTCCAACAAGCGAATGCCGGCGCGCCGAAGGGCGACAGGAAACCCCCAGACCGCGAGCCGACTCCTCCGTCGGTGTCTTAGGGATAGGTGGCCGGATACGGGCGTTGTCCGGACCCGCAAGGGTGCTGACGTGGACCACGTGAGCTGTTGAATGCTTCGATACCAGAGCGCCGGAACTCCGCGCGATAGGCGGCCGGTCTGTCCCCGGCGCAGCTGGCCACCGTGCGCGTGCTGCAGTATGTGCTGGATCTGTCCTACCGGCAGGCGGCCGAGGCCGTGCGCTGCCGCATCGACTTCAAGTATGCGCTCGGTCTGGAGCTGGGACGACCCCGGTTTCCATCACAGCGTGCTGAGCGATTCCGTGACCGGCTCACGCGGTTGCGCGACCTGACCCGGCTCGAACTGATCACCGAGGCCGTCCGCGACGCACTCGAAGAACTCGCCCGCATTGCTCCGCATCTGCTGGCCGGCCTGGTCGACGAAGAATGGGGACGTCGCTACGGCCGTCCACTTCGCTTGGACAAGACCCAACTCGGCCCAAGTCCAAGATCTTCGCCGTCGGCGAGGACGCTGGCAAAGCTGCTTGAGCACCTGAAAGAACACGGACCCGACTACCTGTCCGGCCCCCAGGTCCAAGTCCTGCGACAGATCGTTCTGCAGAACTACTGCCGCGGCGAAAAGGGGGGTCTGCGCTGGCGCACCGACGATGACGGCGGTCTGCCGCCCTCATTTGTGGCGATCGTCTCTCCCTACGACACCCAGGCCCGCTACGCGCGTGTCGAGAGAAGGTCACCGGGATCATCGGTGACCATTTCACGCTGATGGTGCCCGACGGGTTGTGTCCATACATCGGGGTGCGCGGTGGACATTCTCAGAAATACGTACGTAACCGCGAACTTCGTCGAGTGATGCTCGACTCCATTTCGGAGGAGCGTCAAGCCAATGGAGTGAGATGCGGTTACGTGGTCGCTATTTAGTCTGAGCATGTGCGCGAAGTGCTGACGAGTCGTACGTACGTACCTTCAACGTACTCGCGGATGTGAGTGGTCGCGATTTCTTAGACCATCCTCGCCTGGTTAACGTCGTAATCACTACCACCGAAGTAGTGAGACCAACCGGTTGACATGCTTCCGATTTCATGCTTTAAATGTATGCGGCAATCAGCTCAATCGAGGATCCGTTTCGATCGGAAAAGCGACACAGATTCTAATTCGGCCTCCTACCTATCGGTGTGTCCGTGCGGATTATCGATACCGACCTAATTTCAAGACGATGTTGGTATATCGATACTATCGGGTAAGCACCGCTTGCTTTGATGCGATGAGATGAGATGAGATGGAATACCGGTCCGCAATCGAAGCGCACCCAAATTTGAACAAACCTACTACGGAATCAACGGCACATTCTGAAACAATCTTCAAGGGCGCAGGCGCTGAAACAACAGAAGCGCCCTTCCTTAGTATTTTCGACCCGGGGTTCGACTACGAGTCTGCCGAGGTGGCCGAAGCGCGGGAAGCGAACTGGTATGCCCAGACTCCGTTCGGGCCGATGGTTCTGCGTTACGAGCAGGCAGCCGAAGTTCTCCGTGACCGTCGTTTTGTTCGCGGCGGTCGGCAGTACATGCATAAGCAGGGAATCGTTGCGGGTCCGCTCTATGACTGGTTCACCGAAGCACTGCACAGTCGGGACGGTGGCGACCATACAAGACTGCGTGGGCTGGTCAGTCACGTCTTCAGTCGGCGTTTCGTCGAAGGCTTGCGTCCGTTCATCCGATCGACAACTGAGCGCCTGGCGACAGAGATCGCCGACGGCGAGGAGGAGTGCGACTTTATAGCCGCGTTCGCCAAGCGTACGGCGGGATTGGTCATGTGCCAGATGTTCGGGTTCCCGATCGAGGACTACGAGCTGTTCACCATGTGGCTGGACGACCTGGGGTTGGTGTTCAACACGGTAAGCGAGCGCGCCCGGTCGGAGGCCGCAGTAGTTGGCATGTCGGAGTATGTCACCGAACTGATCGAGCAGCGCCGGAAAAACCTCGGCGACGATCTCCTCTCGTCTCTCATCACGAGTCAGGAGGCCGGCGACAGGCTGACGATGAAGGAGCTTCACGACATGGTGCTGCTGCTTCTGTGGGCTGGCCAGGACACGACGACCAAACAGTTTGGGCGGGCGCTCACAGCGTTCAGCGAACACGTCGAACAGTGGGACATCCTGGCGGCTCGCCCTGAGTTGGCCGAACAGGCCGTTGAGGAAGTCTGCCGATGGAGCCCGCAGGCAAGGGTGAATTTCCGCTATGCCGCGGAGGACGTCACCATGCACGGCCTCGAAATTCCCGCCGATACGATGTTGCTGATCTCGACCGTTGCCGCCAACCGCGACCCTCGCGTCTATGAGAACCCAGAGGTGTTCGATATTACGGTACCGAGGAGCGCCCCCCAACTGGTCTTTGGAGGTGGGGTCCACGTATGTATCGGTATGAGCGTCGCCCGACTCGAGCTGGCAGAAGGGCTTGTTGCCCTCGCGCGCCGTTTCTGCCCGCCAACCGTCACAGGGGAAATCCGCTGGCCTCCAGCAACCGCGATGATCCACGGTCCGGAATTCCTCCCGGTGAAATTTACCAAGAGAGTCTGACAGCTGGTACATCATCTCCGTCAAAACTTATAACAATGCTATTGATACGCGACAGAAAATCTTCTACCGCCGCCGCGGCGCGGTTCGAACAGCACCTCGAAACCATCGCTGAAGTTTTCGACGGGAAGCTGTCACCACTTGAGCTACATGCCAGGAAACTGGAAGATACTTTGGCTGCCGCAGCGAAGGTGCCGCTGTATGCCGACTGGCTGCCCATGTTGCTCGAACAGGGCATCGCGAACCGCCCACTGGAAAGTTTACTTAATAGTATCCCGCTGCTCGGAAAGCGGGACTGGGGTGACCATAGCTATGCGGCTTTCGCGCAGCCGATACATGAGTTCCTGCATTACTACGAGACCTCCGGCACCACCGGACCGGCCTCGGCAGCGCCAAAAGCGCTGGACGACCTCATCGTGAACACCACGAACGTCGGCGAGATGTGGGCGCGACTTCTTACGCCGACCGATGTGGCTCTGATTTTGATCACTGCTCCGCTGGGTCCGGCCCCATACCAGTTCGAGAAGGTGTTCGAGTATCTCGGCATTATGTCGCTGAAGCCGTGGGTCGACTACATCGACGGCGACTACACAAAGGTCTTGGACCTCATCGACAAACTCTCGGTGAACGTCTTCGTCGGGGCGCCATCGCGACTGCTGGCCTTGATCCAGTTCGCAGTCCAGCATGGCCGGAGGAGACCGAAATTCGATCATCTGTTCCTGATCGGTGAGCAAACCGGTCCGGCTCAACTCCGTCACCTGAGCCGGCTCACCGGCGCTTGCGCGCACGTCGGCAGCTATGGCTCCTCCGAAACCGGTACGATCGCGGCGACCTGCGAGCACGATCAGCTCCATCTCCAGGTGCAGAGTTTCGTTCTCGAACTGCTCGACGAGCGCGGCCCTCGCCTGGTGGACGGCTCCGCCGACAACGGCGAGCTGGTTGTCACAACCCTCGACTTGCCAAGTCGTCCTCTCCTTCGTTATCGGACAGGCGACCTGGTGGAGATCGATGACAAGTCGTGCGCCTGTGGACTGGCGCTGCCTGTGGTCCGCACGCAAGGTCGAATGCAAGATGTGCTCGCCATGCCTGGCGGCACGGTGCGGCAGGAAGACCTGGAAGCCGCTCTCTGGTCGGACATGGATCCCGGACCGATAGTGCTCAATTACATGCTCCTCGTCCGGGGCTCCATGATTACGTGCATGGTGACCACCGATCAGCCGCCGAACCACACATGGGCATCAGAAACAGCGCGACGAATCTCCCCGTTTTTCCCTACCCATCGAATCCTCGTGCAACCGGTCCCAACGCTTTCTCCTCTGGCCTCGTTGAGCGGGGATCTCGGTTGGAAGCTATCACGTGTGCTCGACCTCGACGACGCGAAGGCTTGGGACCGTCTTCCTCGTCCGATAAGACAACTGTCCGCAGCACTGTTCGATGAGTTAGGCAAGAGAACCTAGATGGCTGAGAGTCAGTACGAGCGGATCGCCTCCGAATTGACAGACCGCGAGAAGTTCGAATTTGTGCTGGGTGTCTACTTTCGCACCCAAGCGGCAATCGAGAAGTACATGGGCCGAGATCGATTGCCGAAATGGACCGAACACATCGCACGAATGAATACGGATGCTACGGAGAGACGACTGCCGGACCGTGTCGACCGAGAACGCAGCGTGCTCGGCTCACTGGCCAAGATGCTTGATGTCTACGGCTCCGACAAGACGCTCACAGAGCAGGACGGGATCTACCTGCTGGAGGTTCGCCAATGCGGAATATACGATTATCGTGAACGAGCCCAAGCGCAAGGCGTGGAGTTGACCCTCCCTACTCCGTGTGAATTCTGCGTCGATCTTCGCTACCACACAGCCGCCAATCTGGGCATGGACATATCGCATGAGCTAGGGCACCGCAGCTGCCGGTGGGTATGCCGCCGCCCCGACACACTGTCATCGCATCTCGGTGGCCTGCACACCTAGAAGCAGTTGCATGATTAACAGAGAGTGAGATGGAGCTTCCTTCACTGCCATATCGGCGCAATCCTCGCCGGCCATGGGACCCGGCCGACGAACTGCTCGAACTGTGTGCCGCACAGCGAGTTCCCAGAGTAGAGCTCACCAGCGGCACTCCCTTATGGCTCATCGCCCGCTACGACGACGCCCGGTGCGTACTCTCCGACAGCAGGTTCAGTAGCAATCTCACCGCCCCAGGTACAGCGTTACCGAAACCGGAAGAACAGACGCTTGAGCAAAAACTGAAATCCCGGCAACCCGGGACCTTTCTCGAATACGACCCTCCGGACCATACGCGGCTGCGAGGGCTGATCGCTGGTGAGTTCACTACGGGAGCGATGCATAAACTGCGGCCACGTATCGAAGCCATCGTCGATCGATGCCTCGATGCGACCGAAGCCGCAGGCCCGCCTGTCGACCTCGTACAGGAATTCGCGCTTCCCATGCCCTCGCAAGTGATCTGCGAACTACTCGGTGTTCCCTTTGAAGGGGAATTCGACTTCGTCGGTCACACCATTGTTATGACCGACACAATGGCGCCCCCCGAGAAGTTGCTGACCGCCCGCGACGAGATGCGCAACTACATGCGCGAACTCGTGGTGAAACACCGAAGGGATCCCAAGGATAACTTGCTCGGACGGTTGGTACGCGACCACGGAAAGGGCATAACCGATGAAGAGCTGGTCGGAATAGGGAACTTGCTACTGATCGCTGGCCACGAAACGACTGCCATGATGCTCGGAATCGGCACGCTTGTCCTCCTTCAGCATCCGGTGCAGATGGATATGATGCGTAAGGATCCGTCGTTGGTGGTGCCCGCTGTCGAAGAGTTACTGCGTTACACATCGATCGCGAACCATGGCGCTATCCGAACGGCCACCGAGGACGTCGAAGTCGGTGGTCAGCTGATTAAGAAAGGCGACGCGGTGGCGGTGTCGATCCCGTTGGTCAACCGGGACCAGACGCGATACGAAGATCCCCATCGTTTCGATATCACGCGTGAGCCGAAAGGTTCACAGCTCGCTTTCGGTCACGGCATTCACCATTGCATCGCTGCCCCTATGGCTCGACTCGAAATGCAGATTGCATTCCCAGCGCTACTTCGCCGCTTCCCGGCGCTAAGCCTCGACGTCCCTCTCGAGTACATTCCGATTCGCAAGTCGAACGTTACCCATGGGGTTTTCGCCTTGCCTGTTTCCTGGTAGCAAGGAGACTCTCCGTGTCGAACATCACGGCCATCATCGCGCGCGTTATCGTCGAGAATATTGATGCGGCACTGCCGCTCTATCAAGATCTGGCCGATGCGGATGATGTGCATCGCTTCGCATTCCGTGACGTCGAATTGGCCAGCGTGGGGCCGTTCTTACTGATCAGCGGCAATACTTCTTCGTACCGAAACCGCGTCGCTACTCTCGCGGTTAAGCAGCTCGCTCCGGTGATCGCCGCCCTCGACCAAGCTGGGGGCGAAATACTCGAAGGCCCTGCACCGACGCCCAATGGGGATCGGTTGATCGCTCGCCATCCCGACGGGTCAGTCTTCGAATACGTGGCTTCCACGACGCGCTGACTGAGGTTCCCGGCTTGTATTTCCGGTATCGGTTTCGTGGACGGCTAGTTTCCCTCGGCGATATTGTAGTCGTAATAGCGTCGGCCGGAACTTGTGCGGGTCCGGATCTGAACGACGGCGATGGAGTGGAGCGCAGAGTTGAGATCTCGATTCGCGTAGCGAGAAGCCGATGTCGGTTGTAGTCGCCGCTGGCGACTTGGACCGGTGTGGTACCGGTGTAGTTCGCGTAGGCCGCGGCGGTGGGAAACCGCCGCGGATCACGGGTGCCGGCAAGGACTGGGGCGGCGAGGACGGGGCCGACCCCGACGATGTCGGTGAGCGATGTGGCGTGCTCGTCGAGTACCTGCTTCATCGTGGCGGTGTTATCGGCGAGCTGGCGGTCGCAGCGTCGGACATCGGCGATGAGGTCTTCGACGAGTTGTGTGCGGACCTCGTCGGTTGCAGTGGCAGGGGTGACGGTGTGCAGGGCTTTCTCGGCGGCGGTGGCTGTCAGCGCGCGTTTCATGCCGCCCGGGATCAGTTCCCGCAAGAGAGCATGCAGCTGGTTGAGCGGCCTAGTGCGATGCCGACTGAGGGTGTGTCGCCGCTCGTCCAGGAGCGCAAGGGCGCCGGTGTGGTCCTCGACGGCGACCGGTCGGCTCTCCCCGCGGATCGCTGCCACGCAGGCCGCTGCGGCGGCATCGATCGGATCGTTCTTGCGGCGGCCCCCGCGGGAAAGTGTGCGGATCTTCGCGGTGGCGGTCGGGGGAATGTCGACCGCGGTCCCACCCCGACCGATCAGCCACTGCGCCAGGTGATGACCAAGCCCCTCGGCGTTTTCGATGGCGGTGTGGGACGCCTTGTGCGAGTCGACACCGAGGATGATCATGCGAGCAGGTCTCCCTGGAGCCAGGGGTCGAAAGAGACCGAAACGCCGCCCTCATCTGCCTGGCCCGACGCCGCTGCGACGTCCTCTACTCGATGCTCAAACACGGCGAAGTCCACCGATCACCCACGACCTCAGCGGCTTGACGAACACTATAGGAACGTCCCCGCCGCAACACATCAACCAAGCTTCCCCACCACACTCATACAATTTGCGACACAACTCCTCCGACGGCGCGAACAATCCCAGGTAACCAACTGCAGTCGGTACTCCTACGTAGGTCTAGCCTGCATCGGGATGCGCCTCGCCGTTTTATTCAAGAAAATACGGGCTGAAGATCGACTAAAGAGGAATTGCGTGGAAGCATTGGCACCGAAATTTGACGTGGTCCCTGTTGTGCTTTTCGTGCGAATTCTCTGCTCGATTCGTCTGTTCATCGCAGCACCTATGCCCGACCGGAGAAAACCGTGAATCCAGTGTCGCCCGTCTCCTCGATCGAGAACGAACCGGACACAAATCCTTTCCTG